>JADJXH010000003.1:703750-1055625 GCA_016715895.1 Flavobacteriales bacterium
GCGCGCCGCTCTGGTAGGTGCGCCAGGCGTGGCCGGCGAGGTAACCGCGCACCACCATCTCCACCTTTACCGTGGTGCAGGCGGTGCCCACGACCACGTTGGGATCGGGCGAGGCCTCGGCCCAGTTGGGCGCCACAGGGCAGGTGGCCTGGAGCATATGCCAGCTGAGCTGGCTGAGCACCTGGCCCTTGTGTGGGATGCCGCGGGGCAGCACCACGTCGAACGCGCTGATGCGGTCGCTGGCCACGAGCAGGATGCGGCCGTCGGCGAGCGTGTACACGTCGCGCACCTTGCCGCGGTACACCCGGGTGATCAGGGGGTGGCGGAGCTCGGACCGCATCAGGGTCCCGGCGAGGGCGGTGGTCATGGCGTGCGATCGGGTTGGTCGCGCTGCTCCAGGTCCTTGAAGGCGCCGAGCACCTTGGTCACCAGTTCGTGGCGGATGACGTCCTTCTCATCGAGCTCGATGATGGCGATGCCCTCCACGCCGCGCAGCAGGCCGATCCCCTTGTCCAGCCCGCTGGGGCTGTGCTTGGGCAGGTCCACCTGGGTGAGGTCGCCGGTGATGACGAACTTGGCGTTGCGCCCCATGCGGGTGAGGAACATCTTGAGCTGGGGCAGCGTGGCGTTCTGGGCCTCGTCGAGGATGACGAAGGCGTGGTCGAGGGTGCGGCCGCGCATGAAGGCCAGGGGGGCGATCTGGATGACGCCGGTCTCCAGGTGCTCGGCCAGGCGACCGGCGGGGATCATGTCCTTGAGCGCGTCGTAGAGCGGCTGGAGGTAGGGATCGAGCTTTTCGCGCAGGTCGCCGGGGAGGAAGCCGAGGTTCTCTCCGGCTTCCACGGCGGGGCGGGTGAGGATGATGCGGCGCACCTGCTTCTCCTTGAGGGCGCGCACGGCGAGGGCCACGGCGGTGTAGGTCTTGCCGGTGCCGGCAGGGCCCACGGCGAACACCATGTCGTGGGTGCGCACGGCCTCCACCAGCCGCTGCTGGTTGCGGGTGCGGGCCTTGACGCGGAGGCCCGCGTTGCCGTGCACGAGCACATCGGCATCCTCGGCGCTGGGCTCGCTGTCCGGCGCACCGCCCATGATGTCGTCCAGCACCTTGCGCGGCAGTTCGTTGTAGCGGCCCACGTGCTCCACGAGCTGATCGAAGCGTTCGGCGAAGACGCTGATGTCCTCGTCGTTGCCGATCACCTTCAGGGTGTCGCCGCGCGCCACCAGGTTGAGCTTCGGGAAGAAGCTGCGGATGATGCGCAGGTGCTGGTCGTTGGCGCCGAAGACCGCGATCGGGTCCACCGCCGTCACTTGGATGGAGAGTTCGCCCACGTGCGGTGCTTGGAGGGTGCGGAGGTGGGGAACCTCAGGCCCTTACATTTGACCGGCCGAAGGTAGCCGATCACCGTTGACCGGCGAACGCCCAGGCCCAGCGCGATGGCGATCATCACCCTCACCACGGACATGGGCGTGAAGGACCACTACGTGGCGGTGGTCAAGGGCAGCATCCTGGGCCAGGCGCCCGGGGTGACGATCGTGGACATCAGCCACCAGATCACGCCCTTCGACAACGCGCAGGCGGCCTTTGTGCTGCGCAACGCGTTCCCGGCCTTTCCGGCGGGCACCGTGCACCTGATCGGCATCGACCCGGAGGCCGGGCCGCAGACGCCCCACGTGGTGGCGGCGCACGACGGGCACTGGTTCGTGGGGGCGGACAACGGCATCTTCAGCCTGCTGTTCGATGGTCGTCCGCAGGCGGTGCATACGCTGCGGATGGTGACGGACGCAGCCGATGCCACCTTCCCGTTGCGGGGGGTGCTGGCGCGGGCGGCGTGCCACCTGGCGCAGGGCGGGGCCATCGAGGCCATCGCCGACCCGCGTGCGGGGGTGCGGCAGCAGCTGGGCTTCGTGCCAGCGCTGGACCAGGAGAGCATCCGCGGCGTGGTGATCCATGTGGACGCTTACGGCAACGTGGTCACCAACATCCACCGCGACCACTTCGCGGCGATGGTGCAGGACCGGCCCTTCCGCATCACCTTCGGCCGCTCGCAGCACGACATCACGGCGCTGCACCGCACCTACGGCGAGGTGCCGCAGGGCGAGCGGGTGGCCTTCTTCGGGGCCAGCGGCCTGCTGGAGATCGCGGTGAACAAGGGCGTGGAGGGCGGTGGCGGCGGCGCGGCGCGGCTCTTCGGCCTGCATGTGCAGGACCCCGTGCGCGTGGAGCTGAAGGACGTGGTGCGGCAACGGGCGGCGTCATGATCGTGCGGTTGGTGCGCATGAGCTTCCGTCCCGGGGAGGCCGAGGGTTTCCTGACTCTGTTCGAGGGGTGGCGGCACCGCATCATCGCCATGCCGGGCTGCCTGCATCTGGAGCTGCTGCGCGACGCCGGCGATCCCCGCGTCTTCTTCACCTACAGCCTGTGGCGGTCCGCCGAAGACCTGGAACACTACCGCCGCTCCCCCGTTTTCGCCGAGGTGTGGCCGGTGGTGAAGGCCCTGTTCGACGCCCCTGCGCAGGCCTGGAGCTGCGCCCGCCTGCATCACATGGACGCCAAGCCCGAGCCCGCATGATCCGCATCGTCGCCCTCCCCCTCCTCCTGCTTCCCGCCGTGGCCTTCGCCCAGGGCGATGCCCTGCTGCGCAGTGCCGAGGCCGCTTACGCCAGCGGCGAGCTGGACAGTGCGCTGGCGCGGGTGGACCGTGCGATCCAGGCCGACAAGGGCTCGGCCAGGGCCTACAAGCTGCGCGGCGACATCCGCCAGCGGCGGCAGCAGGTGGAGCTGGCGCTGATCGACTACAAGGAGAGCGAGCTGCTGGACCCCAACAACGCCCGGTTGTTCGTGAGCCGGTCGGCCGCGCGCATCACCGAGGGCAACATCAAGGGGGCCTTGCGCGACCTGGACCGCGCCATTGAGCTGGACCCGGCGGACGCCGACGCGTGGTACAACCGCGCCTGCGCCCACTACATGGTGCAGGACAACGCGCAGGCCTTGAAGGACACCGAGAAGGCCCTGAAGCTGCGCGACGACCATGCCGATGCGCTCTTTCTGGGCGGGCTGGTGAAGGGTGAGCTCTTCAAGGAGGAGGCCGGGCTGGAGGACATCCGCCGGGCGCTGGCCCTGAAGCCGGAGATCCCCGGAGCCCGCATGAGCGCGGCCATCCTGCTGTACGAGATGGAGCGCTACGAGGAGGCCATCGCGGGCTTCACCGAAGTGCTGGAGAAGGACACCGCCGCGGCCGACGTGCGCGATGCGCACTACTACCGGGGCGACAGCCACTACAACCTGAAGCGCAAGGAGGAGGCCTGCCAGGACTGGCGGGCCAGCGCCAAGCTGGGCGACAAGGATGCAGTGTTCATCGTGAAGAACTACTGCGACACCGACGAGGAGAAGATACCCAAGAAGCCGAAGCGCAAGCGCCGCAAGACGGTGGTCTCCTTCTGAGGCGCCGTTCCCCCGGCGGTCCGCACCGGGCCCTGTGGCCCCGGCCGCATCGCAGGAGCGACCGCGCTATCTTCGGCCGCCTTTCGGCGGACAGCAGAACGGGATGCGGGCGTTGATCATCAAGGAAGTGCGCGGCTTCGCCGGCTCGCTCATCGGCCACATCACGGTGGTGGTGTTCCTCTTGATCACCGGGCTCTTCCTGTGGGTGTTCCCGGACAACCTGCTCGACCTGGGCTACGCGGACATGGCCCCGCTCTTCCAGCTGGCTCCGTGGGTCTTCCTGTTCCTGGTGCCGGCGGTGACGATGCGGAGCTTCAGCGAGGAGCGGCGCACAGGCACCATCGAGCTGCTGCTGACCAAGCCGCTGAGCGAGGGGGCCATCGTGGGCGCCAAGTACATCGCGGCGGTGGTGCTGGTGGCGGCGGCGCTGTTGCCCACCCTGGTGTACGTGTGGAGCGTGATGGAACTGGCCGTGCCGGCGGGCAACATCGACCGGGGGGGCACCTGGGGCTCGTACCTGGGGCTGCTGATGCTGGGCGGCTGTTTCGCCGCGGTGGGCGTGTTCGCCTCGGCGCTCACCGACAGCCAGATCGTGGCCTTCCTGATCGCGGTCTTCCTGTGCTTCTGCCTGTTCATGGGCTTCGACCTGGTGGCCAGTTTCGATGCCTTCGGCGCGTTGGAGGGCCCCATCAAGGCGATGGGCATCCAGGAGCACTACCGCAGCATCAGCCGCGGGGTGGTGGACCTGCGCGACGTGCTCTACTTCGGCGGGGTGGCCGCCATCTTCCTGCTGGCCACGCGCACGGTGCTCCAAAGCCGCAGCTGGTGACATGGCACGCCCCGGCCGCTCCCCCCGCCTGCGCGACCTCACCGAACTGGTGGCCGGCGTGGGCATCGTGCTGCTGCTGCTCTTCATCGCCGGTTTCGTGCGGCTGCGGGCCGACCTCACCAGCGAGGAACGCTACACCCTGAAGGACACCACCCGCGAACTGATCGCCGGGCTGGACGACCGGGTGTACGTGAAGGTGTATCTGGCGGGCGACCTGCCGGCCGACCTGCGGCGCCTGAGCGAGGCCACGCGCGAGCTGCTCGACGAGATGCGCGTGCTCGGTCCGGACAAGCTGGACTTCACCTTCATCGACCCCAGCGCCGACCCGGACGCGAAGGTGAGGCAGGAGGTGTACGCCACGCTGGAGAAACAGGGCCTGCAGTACAGCAGCATCCGCATCCGCGAGAAGGACGGCCACAGCGAGAAGATCGTGTTCCCCGGCGCGCTGGTGACCACCAAGGGCCGCACGGTGGCCGTGCAGCTGCTGAAGACCCAGCTGCGCACCCCCGACGCGGACATGGTGAACCGGTCGATCAACAACCTGGAGTTCGAGCTGGGCAGCGCCATCCGGCAGCTGACGCGCAAGGAGCGGCCGCGCATCGCCTTCCTGGAGGGCCACGGCGAGCTGGAGCCCATCCAGGTGCGGGATGTGGCCACGTTGCTGGGCGAGCACTACGATGTGAGCCGGGTGCGGATCGACGGGCAGCTGGGCAGCCTGAGCGACCGCCTGGAGGGCGCGCGCTACCGCACCAACCGCTGGGACCTGCTCATCGTGGCCAAGCCCGACAGCGTGTTCCCCGAAAAGGACCTGTACATCATCGACCAGTTCGTGATGAACGGCGGCAAGGTGCTGTGGCTGCTGGACGCCATGAACGCCAACCTGGACAGCCTGCGTCGCAACCAGTACAGCATGGCCACCGCCATGGAGCTGGGCGTGGACCAGCTGCTGTTCGCCTACGGGGTGCGCATCAACAACGACCTGCTGCTGGACCGCAGCTGCGCGCCCATCGAGATCTTCACCACACCCTACGGCAACCAGCGCAAGCTGGAGCGCTTTCCGTGGTACTTCGAGCCCGTGCTGATCCCGCAGGCCGGCCACCCGATCGTGAACAACATCGACCCGGTGCACACGCGCTTCGTGAGCAGCATGGACACGATCGGCACGGACAGCGTCCGCAAGACCATCCTGCTGACGACGAGCCCGTACAACCGCGTGCTCCGCAACCCGGTGCGCGTCGCCCTGAACATCGTGGAGCTGCAGTTGGGGCTGGACAAAAAGGGCACGCCGGCGCCGGTGGCGGTGCTTTTGGAAGGTCCCTTCACCTCGGCCTTCGCGGGAAGGCTTACGGAGCGCTTCCTGACGGAGGGCGACCCGCAGTACCGGGCGAAGGGGAGGCCCACGAGCCAGCTGGTGATCAGCGACGGCGACGTCATCGAGAACCGGGTGGACCCGGCCAAGGGCATGTACTACATGCTGGGCTACGACCGCTATGCCAACGCCAAGATCTACGGCAACCGCGAGCTGCTGGTGAACGCGGTGAACTACCTGCTGGACGACCGGAGCCTGATCAGCCTGCGGTCGCGGGCGATCACTCTGCGGCAGCTGGACCCCGTGCGCAGCGCGGGGGAGCGGGCGCTCTGGCAGGTGGTGAACCTGGTGGTGCCCAGCCTGGTGGTGATCCTCGCGGGGCTGTTGTTCCACCTGCTGCGCAAGCGGCGCTACACCAAAGCCGCATGAAACGCACCCTTCTCCTCGTCCTGACCGCGCTGATCCTCGCCGCGCTGGCCTGGTGGCTGGCGATGCGCGATACGGGCACGACCCTCAGCGGCCCCCTCACCGATTTCGCCGTGGCCGACACGGCCGCAGTGGACCGCATCTTCATCGCGGAGCCTGATGGGCGGACCGTGGACCTGCGGCGCAGCGAGGAGGGTGGTTGGACGGTGAACGGGCGGCTGGAGGCCAACCCGATCCAGGTGAACCTGTTGCTCAAGACCTTCCTGCGGGTGGAGGTGCGGGCCCCGGTGCCCAAGAGCGCCGAGGCCAACGTGCTGCGGGTGATGGCCGGCACGGCCAAGCGTGTGGAGATCTACACCGGCGGCGACCGTCCCGACCGCATCTGGTTCGTGGGGCACTCCACGAAGGACCACTTCGGCACCTACATGCTGCTGGAGAAGCCCGGCACCGGCCGTTCCGCGGTCCCCTTCGTCATGGGCATGAGCGGCTTCACCGGCTACCTGACGCCGCGCTTCCATGTGGACCTGAACGTCTGGCGCAGCAGCATTCTGCTGCAGGAGCGCGACCTGGCGGCGCTGCGCGAGGTGCGGGTGGAGCGCCCCGCGACGCCGGGCGCCGGCTTCCGGGTGACGCTGGATGAGCGCGGCACCCCCACCCTGCTCGACGAGGCCGGCGCGGTGCTCCCGATGGACACCGCGGCGGTGCGCGACATGCTGCTGCCCCTGGGTGGCCTGAACTTCGAATACGTGGAACGACAGCTGACCCCGGCGGAGCGTGACTCGGTGATGCGCAGCACGCCCCTCCACCGCCTGACGCTGGTGCGGCGGAACGGCGATGAACGCACGATCCCGTTCTGGGCGAAGGGGGCCTACGTGGGGCAGCGCGACGCCATGGGCAACCTGCTGAAGGAGAACGATGTGGACCGGGTATACGCCACCGTGGACGACACGGTGCTCGTGGCGGTGCAGCGTCTGGGGGCCGACAGGCTCCTGGTGCCGCGGGAGGCCCTGCTCCGGCAGGCGCCATGATGTGGAAAAACCCCCGTCCTTGTTGATAAAACAGGGGGTCCCGGGGAGGGTGCCCGGCTATCTTTGCCCACCCCGCCGCATCCTGTGGCGGTACCATCCCGACCACCATGTCCGAAGACACTGCGACCGTGGAGACCACGGCCAAAGCGCAACCCACATCCCGTTCCGGAATGAAGTTCATCGTCTCCAGCAACGCCCTGCTCAAGCAGCTCCAGATGCTGCAAGGGGTCCTGGCCAGCAGCAACACCCTGCCCATCCTCGACAACTTCCTGTTCGAGGTGGACGGCAAGCAGCTCACCCTGACGGCCTCCGACCTGGAGACCACCATGACGGCCACCATGGCGGTGGAGGCCAAGGACAAGGGGAGCGTGGCCATTCCTGCGCGCATCCTGCTGGATACCCTGAAGGCCTTCCCCGAGCAGCCGCTCACCTTCAGCATCGACGGCAAGCACCACGGGGTGGAGATCAGCAGCGATCAGGGCAAGTACAAGATGACCGGCTTCAGCGGGGCGGAGTTCCCCAAGAGCCCCACGCTGGAGGACCCCTCCCGGTTCCTGCTGCCGGCCGGCACCCTGGCCATGGCCATCAACAAGACGCTCTTCGCCACCGGCAACGATGACCTGCGCCCGGTGATGAGCGGCATCTTCTTCGAGCTGGGTGAGGAGGCCGTGCGCTTCGTGGCCACCGACGCGCACAAGCTGGTGCGGTACATGCGCACGGACGTGCGGGCCGACAAGCCCGCAAGCTTCATCGTGCCCAAGAAGCCGCTGAACCTCTTGAAGAACGTGCTGGCGGCCACCAACGCGGAAGTGGCGGTGAGCTACAACGAGAACAACGCCTCCTTCACCTTCGACAACCTGGTGCTGGTATGCCGCCTGATCGACGGCAAGTACCCGAACTACGAGGCGGTGATCCCCAAAAAGAACCCGAACAAGCTCACGATCGACCGCGCGTCGTTCCTGAGCTCGATCCGGCGGGTGAGCATCTTCAGCAACAAGACCACGCACCAGGTGCGGCTGAGCATCGCGGGCAGCCAGCTCGCGGTGAGCGCCGAGGATCTGGACTTCGCCAACGAGGCCAACGAAAAGCTCACCTGCAGCTACGAGGGCGAGGACATGACGATCGGCTTCAACAGCCGCTTCCTCATGGACATGCTGAACAACCTCACCAGCGAGCATGTCGTGCTGGAGATGAGCGCGCCCAACCGGGCCGGCATCATCCTGCCCAGCGAGCCGGGCGAAGTGGGCGAGGACGTCCTGATGCTGGTGATGCCGGTGATGCTGAACAACTGATCGCATGCGGACCTTGGTGTCGCTGGCCGTGGCCCTGACCCTGATGGCCGGTACCTGCAACGAAGGCAAGGACGGCGGGGGAACACCGGGCAACGCCCTGGCCCGGCTCGTCGGTTCCAAGTGGGTGCTTCAAACGCTGAACGGCGCACCCATCGACCAAAGCCTGGGCGAGCGGACACCGTATCTGCAACTGGCCGAGGGCGACAAGGTCTCCGGCATGGGCGGATGCAACCAGCTCTTCGGTTCGTTCACCGTGGATGGCACGGCGTTGAAGTTCGGCGAGCTGGGTGCCACCAAGATGTACTGCCAGGACACCATGGAGCTGGAGGGTAAGTTCACTTCAGCGCTGCGCGCCACCGGCGGCTACAGCCTGGACGGCGATGTGCTGCGCCTGATGCAGGGCGACCGCGAGCTCGCCGTGCTGCGGGCTCAGTAGGGGCCCTCGATCGGCCAGGTGCTGTCGGTGCTGCGGTCGTCCAGTTCGGTGCGCCGTCCCAGTTCACGTTTCCACCGCAATTCCTCATCATCCACCTCATCGCCGGGGTCGGCCTCGTACACGATGCGGATGCGTGACGCCACCGGGGTGTGGGCCGGTGTGGTGACCGGTCCTTCCTCCCCGTCCGGTTCATCGAGGGACTCCGCGGTGCGATCGGGCAGAAAGGCCGGAGGCACCTTGCGGTAGACGATGGCCATGGCCAGTCCGGCCAGCCCGCCCCACAGGTGGCTTTCCCAGCTCATGCGCGGCGCGATGGGGAAGACGCCCCAGATGAGCCCGCCGTAGAGGAACACCACGAGCAGGGCGATGGCCATGAGGGCGCGCTGACGGCGCAGCAAGCCGCTGGCGAAGAGGAAGGCGGCCAGGCCGTACACCACGCCGCTGGCGCCGATGTGCCGGTCGGCGCGGGCGCTGATCCACACCCAGAGACCGGTGAGGAGCCAGATGCCCAGGGTGACCCGTCCGGCCGCCCTCGGATAGAAATAGACCAGGCACCAGCCCAGCACGAAGAGCGGGACGGAGTTGTTGAAGAGGTGCTCCAGATCGCCGTGGATGAACGGCGCGAGCACGATGCCGGACAGGCCTTCGGCATGCCGCGGCCACAGCCCGAAGCGCGCCAGGTCCAACCCGTAGGCACCGGCCAGCAGGTGCACCACCCAGAGCATCAATACGGCCAGCGCAGGCAGGATGGCCGCCGTGAGGATGCGGCGGCGCTGCGGATCGTGGGCGGCTTGGTCCGGTGCTTGCATGGGGATGAAGGTCGCCACCGGACAACGAACCGGCCGCTCCATTTACTTTGATGCCGCATGAGCAAGATCCGTGACAAGGTCCGCACACCTGCCATCCTGGCGGTGGTGCTGTTGCCCCTCCTCGCCGCCTTCACCACCGGACCAGGAGCGGAGCAGAAAGGCCTCAAGCCACCCAGCGAGCTGGCCTTGCTGATGCGCGAGATGACGGCCTTCACGGACAGCACCCGGCACCGGTTGGAGCGCGGGGACGACCTGCTCCCCTACCCGACCGGCTTTGCGACCATGCACACCGCCACGCCCACGGACGGCAAGCTGGACATCGACCGGGCCTCGTTCGATGCGTTCGCGGACCACTACCTCGCGCAGTTGAAGGCGCTGTACGATGCTCCGGCCGCCGATCGCATGAGCACCTTCAACGCCACCGTGCAGGCCTGCGCCAACTGCCACACGGTGGCCTGTCCCGGTCCGCTGGTGCGCATCAAGAAGCTGTACGTTCCACTGGTGCCGGACCTGGCGAAGTGAACCTTTGGGCGGCACGGACGTCCAAGGCTCATGCACCACGCGATCCTCTCCGCCGGCCTCGTCCTGCTCGGTGCCGGTCCGCTCACCGGTCAGTCCCTCTACTTCCCTCCCATCGGTCCCGGTGCGTGGGACACGCTGAGCCCTTCGGCCCTGGGTTGGTGCCCCGACCGCATTGACAACCTGATCGACTTCGTGGGATCGCGGAACACCAAAGCCTTCCTGATCCTGAAGGACGGGAAGATCGTGCTGGAGCACTATTACGGCACCTTCACCCAGGACAGCCTGTGGTACTGGGCCAGTGCGGGGAAGACGCTGACAGCGATGCTCACCGGCATTGCGCAGGAGGAAGGGTTCGTGGACCTCAACCAGCCCAGCAGCACCTACCTGGGCACGGGGTGGACGAACTGCAGCCCACCGCAGGAGGCGCAGATCACCGTGTGGAACCAACTGACGATGACCAGTGGCCTGGACGATGGCGTGCCCGATGACGACTGCACGGACCCGGCCTGCCTGCAGTATCTGGCCGATGCGGGCACCCGTTGGGCCTACCACAATGCGCCATACACCCTGCTGGACGATGTGATCGCGAACGCGACCGGAACCAGTTTCAGCAACTACTTCAACACCCGCATCCGGAACAGGATCGGGATGGACGGCCTGTGGCTGCCCCTGGGCTATAACAACGTGTACTTCAGCCGGGCGCGCAGCATGGCGCGGTTCGGTCTGCTGGCCTTGAACCGCGGGGTATGGGCGAACGACACCATCCTGCATGACACGGCCTATTTCAACGCGATGACGACCCCTTCCCAGGGACTGAATGAGAGCTACGGCTACCTGTGGTGGTTGAACGGACAGCCTTCGTTCATGCTACCCGGCCTGCAATTCGTGTTCCCGGGCCCGGCCATGCCGGACGCGCCGGCGGACATGATCTGTGGGTTGGGCAAGAACGATCAGCTGCTGAACGTGGTGCCGAGCCGCAACATGGTGGTGGTGCGCATGGGCAACGAAGCGTACGGCTCCCTGTCCGTGGCCACCATCTTCAACAATGAGATCTGGCAGTTGATCGAGCAACTTCCCTGCGCCACCGCCGTGGTTGAGCAGGGGCCTGGGGATGGATGGGGCCTTCACCCCAACCCGGCCACCGACCTGCTGCGGGTGGCGCTGCCTTCCGGAATGGTGCGCGAAGACCTGGAGCTGCTGGATGAGCTGGGCCGTTCCATCCCTGTGCGTTGGGCGGGCGAAGACCTCGATATATCGGATCTGGCCACCGGCACATACGTGGTGCGGATCCGGGGCGAACGTCCGCTGGTGCGTCGTTTCCTCAAGCACTAGCGCAGCGCCTCCACCGGAACGAGCTTGCCACCGGGGGTACGATGTGCACCAGGAAGGAAGGCCCCGATGCGGACCCGGTTGGTGTGCAGGAACTGCGTGATGTCGAACCAGGGGCGGTCGCCGATCGCGCGCAGCACCAGTTCGGCCGTGGCCTCGGCGTCGTTGCCTGCGCGGTGGTGCCGCAGGGGGATCCCATGGTGGGCGCACATGGCCGAGAGCCCGTAGGAGCGATGGCCCGGCCAGACCTTGCGGGCCATGCTGACGCTGCAGAAGTACTCGAAGGGGGTGAAGGCGATGCCATGAGCGCCAAGGGTGCTACGCAACACGTTCATGTCGAAGGCGGCGTTGTGGGCCACCACCATGCGGTCGCGCAGGAGGTCGTCCACTTCGGGCCAGATGGCGGGCCAGGTGGGCGCATCGGCGACATGCTCGGGGCGGATGCCGTGCACGGCGATGTTGTGCGGGCTGAAGAAGGGCCACTGGGGCGGCTTGATGAGCCAGTTGCGCACGTCGCGCACCACGCCGCCGCGCACCACGGCGATGCCCAGTTCGCAAGGGCTGTCGGGCCGTGCAGTGGCGGTCTCGAAGTCGAGGGCGAGGAAGTCCATGCGAGCGATGACAAGGTAGCACGGGGCGTGCCTTCCAGCACTGTGCCCCGGGGCGCACCGCTCCCGGTGGCTGGAAATTCGCCACGTCGTGGCGAATTTCCAGCCACCTGATGGCCAATATCCGCATGACCTCGGCTATCTTCGCGGCATGGACCGGTCCAGGAACCTGAGGCATGCCGTGGATATCGCGCTGAGGGACACCCCGGTGGTACTGGTGCACGGCGCGCGGCAGACCGGCAAGACCACGCTGGTCAAGGCCATCGCACGGGAACGGGCAGCCCGGTACGTGACGCTGGATGACCACCCGACGTTGGAGGCCGCCCTGAACGACCCGCCCGCCTTCATCCAGGGGCTGGGCAGGCTGGCGGTGATCGACGAGGTGCAGAACGCGCCGAACATCTTCCGGGCCATCAAGGCCGCAGTGGACCGGGACCGGAAGCCGGGGCGGTTCCTGCTCACCGGCAGCGCCAACGTGCTGGTGCTGCCCAGGCTGGGCGACTCCCTGGCCGGACGGATGGAGATCCTTCCCCTTCACCCCTTCGCGCAGGACGAACTGGCGGGCCGGAAGAGCACCTTCATCGACCAGGTCTTCGCGGCCAGGCCGAAGATGACGGCCCCCACGGTCCTGGAGCGCAAGCAGATCGCCGCACGGGTGATCGCCGGGGGGTACCCGGAGGTGATGACCCGGAAGGACCCGGCCCGGCGGGATGCCTGGTACGGCGCCTACATCACCAGCATCCTTCAGCGGGATGTGAGGGACATCAGCAACATCACCGGGCTCGCCGACCTGCCCCGGCTGCTGCAGGCATTGGCCGCGCGGAGCAGTGGTCTGCTGAACCTGGCGGACCTGTCACGGACATTGGACATCCCCCACAGCACCATGCGGCGATACATGGCCCTGCTGGAGGCCACCTTCCTGAGCACACCCTTGGAGGCCTGGCACGCGCACCGGGGCAGGCGGCTGGTGAAGGCCCCCAAGCTGCACCTGGCCGACAGCGGCTTCGCGGCGCACCTTGCGGGCATCCACAAGCCGGCGGACATCCTTCACAGCCCGTCCTTCGGGCCCTTGCTGGAGACCTTCGTGCTGAACGAACTACGGAAGCTGGCCGGGTGGAGCAAGGTGCGGGTGAAGGCCTACCACTTCCGCACCGAAGCCGGCCGTGAGGTGGACATCGTGCTGGAGGACGGCAAGGGGCGGATCGTGGGCATCGAGGTGAAGGCCGCCATGGCCGTGGGCAGCAACGATGTGGCCGGGCTGAAGCATCTGCGGGAAGTGGCTGGCGGAAAGTGGCTTCGGGGGCTGTTGCTGCACCCGGGCCTGGGCATCACGCCGTTCGACAAGGACCTCCACGCCGTGCCGCTGAGCGCGTTATGGGAGTGGTAGGCTGCTGGAAATTCGCCACGCTGTGGCGAATTTCCAGCCACATGACAACGCTTACAGCTTCACCACCTCCGCGTCCGCCAGGGCCTGGTACAGCTTCTTGGAGGTGGCCTCGCTCACGTTCACCAGCGGCAGCCGCACCGTGTTCCCACAGATGCCGAGCATCTTCAACGCCTCCTTGATGCCGCCGGGATTGCCCTCCACGAAGAGCAGGTCGATGACCTCGATGAGGCGCAGGTGCTCGCGGCGGGCGGTCTCCAGATCGCCCTTCAGAGCTGCGTTCACCAGGGTGCTGAACTCCTGGGGCAGTGCGTTGCCCACCACGCTGATCACACCCGAGCCGCCCATGGCGATGATGGGCAGGGTGAGCGCATCGTCGCCACTGATGAGCATGAATTCCTTCGGCTTGTGCTTGAGGATGCGGCCCATCTGGTCCAGGTTGGCGCTGGCCTCCTTGATGGCGATGATGTTCTTGAGGTCCCTGGCCAGCCGCAGGGTGGTCTCGGCCGTCATGTTGCTGGCGGTGCGGCCGGGCACGTTGTACAGGATGATGGGCCGCAGGGCCACCTGGGCGATGGCCTTGTAGTGCTGGTAGATGCCCTCCTGCGTGGGCTTGTTGTAATAGGGGCTCACGCTCAGGATGGCGTCCACACCGTCCATGTCGAAGTCCCCCAGCGCTTCGATGACCTCGGCCGTGTTGTTGCCGCCCACGCCCAGCACCACGGGCACGCGGTTGCGGACGAAGCCGATGGTCTGCGCCAGCAGTTCCTTCTTCTCCGCCTTGGTGAGGGTGACGCTCTCACCGGTGGTGCCCATGCTCACCACATAGTCCACGCCGCCGGCGATCTGGTGCTCGATGAGGCGTTCAAGGCCGGCGTAGTCGATGTTGCCTTTGGGCAGGAAGGGGGTCACGAGGGCCACCCCGAGGCCACGGAATCGGTCGTCCATGCACATGCGGCGATGCCGCTAGTTGAGGGAGGGTTGATGGGAGCGGTTGATCATCAGCAGGTAGCGGTCCACCTGCGCGATGAACTGCGGAAGGCTGTTGGCACCGGCCATGTCGATCATCATGTCGAGGAAGTGCCTGTTGGACTCACCGAACCGGCCCACCTTGAACCGGGCCCGGCTTTTGGCGACGATGTACTGCAGGGGCAGGATGTCCTCCAGGGTGAGGTCGATGAGGACCTCGAACTCCTCGGTGATGAAGTTGCTGACCGTGTTGCCGGAAGGGATGCGATACCAGTTGAGCTCCTTCTGGCAGAAGGCATCGAAGTGGAGCTTGGGGGCCATGTAGTACGGAAGGTCCTTGGCATCCACGAAGCCCAAGGCACTGATGCGGTGGATCCCGAGCTCCTCCTTGATCTTCTTCACATAATTGCGCACCTGCTGGTGGGTCTGTTCATCGCGGGCATGATAGACGATGCCCACCTTGGCGGCATCCGCCAGGTTGCGGGCCACGGGGCGGCGGTCCTGGGCGGACCCTTGGATGAGCCGGCGCCTGCCGAGCCATTCCTTGATGCGGTCGAACAGCTTCATTGCCCGATCATGCGGCTGAACTCATCCTCGTCGATCACCGGTACACCGAGCTCATCGGCCTTGGCGCGTTTGGCGGGTCCCATGTCGGCACCGGCGACCACAAAGGTCGTCTTCTTGCTGATGGAACCGCTCACCTTGCCGCCGTGACGTTCGATGGCCTCCTTGATGCCGTCGCGGCTGAAGGTGCGGAAAACGCCGGACACCACGATGCTTTTGCCCGCCAGCCTGTCGCTCACCGGACGGGCCGCGGCGGTGCCTTCGAACTGAACACCGGCCTTGCGCAACCGCTCGATCACCGCGCGGTTGCCCGCGACGGCGAAGAAGTCGAGGATGCTCTCGGCGATCACCTCCCCCACTTCGTCAATGGCGGTGAGCTCCTCCCTGGTCATGGTCATCAGCCGGTCGACGGTGCCCACGGCACGGGCGATCTTCCTGGCCACGGTCTCCCCGACGTGACGGATCCCCAGGGCGAACAGGACCTGCTCGAAGGGCACCGCCTTGCTGGCCGCCACGCCCTCCACCACCTGGCGCGCGCTCTTCTCCCCCCAGCCCTTGCCCAGGGCCAGCAGCTGCTCGATGGTGAGGTCGTACAGATCGGCCACATTGCGAATGAGACCGGCGCGGTACAGTTCATCCACCGTTTCGCCGCCCAGCCCCTCGATGTCCATGGCCTTGCGCGCCACGAAATGCTCGATGCGGCGGGTGATCTGGGGCGGGCACTGGTGTTCATTGGGGCAGTAGTGCTGGGCCTCGCCCTCCAGGCGGATCAATGGCGTGGCGCATTCCGGACAATCGTGCGGAAAGCTGACCCTCTGTGCGTGCGGAAGGCGATGCTCCTTCTCCACCCCCACCACCTGGGGGATGATCTCCCCCGCCTTTTCAACCCTCACCGTGTCGCCCAGGTGCAGATCGAGCCGCTCCAGCTGATCGGCGTTGGTGAAGAGCGAGGCCCGCTTCACCGTGGTTCCGGCGAGCAGCACAGGCTCCAGTTCGGCCACGGGGGTCACCGCACCCGTGCGCCCCACCTGGAAGGTGACCCCGTTGAGCCTGGTGATCGCCTGCTCCGCCTGGAACTTGTAGGCAATGGCCCAGCGGGGGCTCTTGGCCGTGAGGCCCAGTTCCTCCTGCACATCCAAGTCGTCCACCTTCACCACGATCCCATCGATGATGAACTCGATGCCGTGGCGCGCCCGGTCCCAATGATCGATGAAGGCCATGATGCCGTCCACATCGTCCGCCTGCTCGATGAAGCGACGCTCCGGAGGCGGGGTCTTGAAGCCCCATTCGCGGGCCATCATCATGTTGGCGTAATGACTCCGCCGGGGCAGATCGTCGCCTTGCAGGGTATAGATGAAGTTGTCCAGTCCGCGTGCGGCCACCAGCTTGGGATCCTGGTTCTTCAGCGTGCCCGCGGCGGTGTTCCGGGGGTTGGCGTACAGCTCCTCCCCCGCCCGCTCGCGTTCGGCATTGAGCCTGGCGAACCGTTCCCTGGTGAAGATGATCTCCCCGCGCGCTTCGAACTCCGCCGGCCAGCCGTCGCCCTGCAATCTCAGGGGAATGGCACGCACGGTGCGGATGTTGGCCGTGATCTCCTCCCCCTTCTCCCCATCGCCGCGCGTCACCCCGCGGAGCAGCTCGCCATCGCGGTACGTCAGGCTGATCGCCACGCCATCGTACTTCAGCTCCATGGTGTACCGCGTGCGGCCCACGCTCTTCTCCACCCGGGCCACGAACTCGGCCACCTCCTCGCGGCTGTAGGAGTTGCTCAGCGACAGCATCGGAGCGCGATGGGCCACCACCGGGAAGTTCTTCGTGATGTCGCCTCCGACCCGCTGCGTGGGACTGTTGGGGTCGGCCAGCTCGGGGTGTGCGGCCTCCAGGCGTTCCAGTTCCGCGAGCAGGCGGTCGAACTCCTGATCGCTGATGGTGGGCGCGGCCAGGACATAGTAGCGGTGGTTGTGCAGCTCAAGCTCCTCACGCAGCTGCTTGATGCGCTCGACGTCCGCGGTGTGGTGCATGGGATGATCGGAGGGTTAACGGATGGCGCGCACGAAACGGGGAGCGCCACTGAGGTCGTGGAGGAGCACGGCTTCGCGATAGCCCATCGTCTCCAGCATGGGCGGGACCCGGTCGATGGTGCGATGGTGCCCTTCGAACCAAAGGGTCCCGCCGGGGACCAGTGCGACAGAGGCCTGTTGCGCGATGGCCCGGTGGAACCGGATGGGGTCCTCGTCATCCACGAAAAGCGCCAGTGCGGGTTCATGCTCGCGCACATGCGGGTCGAGCGTGCCCGCCTCCGCAAGAGGCACATATGGCGGATTGCTCACCACCAGATCGGCGGCGCCGGGTAGCATGCACCGCTCATCGAGCACGTCCGCCACGGTCCAGATCACGCCAAGGTCATTGCGCTCCGCGTTGCGTCGGGCGACCTCAAGTGCGGCCCTGCTCACGTCGAGCCCATGCACCTCGGCCTGGGGGAACCGCCGTTTGAGGGCCAGTGCGATGCACCCACTTCCGGTGCACACGTCAACGATGCGTGCAGGGTGCTGGACCGATCTCATGATCAGGTCCACGAGCTCCTCGGTCTCCGGCCTGGGGATGAGCACTGCCGGCCCCACCTCGATGGTGAGCCCATGGAAGGTGGTGCTGCCGAGCACGTATTGGAGCGGCTCTCCGCAGCGCAGCCGCTTCAGCGGCAGGTAGACGCGCAGCAGCTCGCTCTCGCTGAGCGTGGCATCGCGTTCAGCGAGCAGCCGGGCCCTGTCCCACGCCAGGTGATGGTGGAACACCGCCTCGACGATGGCGCGCACCTCCGACGCCGGATGGCGCCCGCCCAGGTCCTGTTGGTACAGGTCGATGACGGCACCGACGGTGTTGGTGGGGATGCGCACGGCGCAAAGATCGCCCGCGCCCGTCGCATCTTCGCGCGCCAGGGCGCCCCCCGACCGGAGGCCGCCCGGCCCCATCCGAGCAGATGCGCGACGACCTCTTCATGGAGCGATGTTTGGACCTGGCGCGCCTTGGCGCGGGCTCGGCCGCACCGAACCCGATGGTGGGCGCCGTGCTGGTGCGGGACGGGAAGGTGCTGGCGGAAGGCTGGCACCACGCGGCGGGGCGGCCGCACGCCGAGGTGGAGTGCCTGAACGCCTTCGGTGAAGGTCCTGTGCCCGCGGATGCCGTGCTGTTCGTGAACCTGGAGCCCTGCGCCCATCATGGACGCACCCCGCCCTGTGCCGACCTGCTCATCGCGCGTGGGGTGCGGCATGTGGTGGTCGCCCACCCCGACCCGTTCCCGCAGGTCGCAGGTCGCGGGATCGAGCGGCTCCGCGCGGCCGGCGTACGCGTGGACGTGGGGCTGCACGAGGCCGAAGCCCGATGGATGAACCGCCGGTTCCTCACGAGCGTGGAGCAGGAGCGCCCGTACATCGTGCTCAAGTGGGCCCGGTCAACGGACGGCTTCCTCGACCGGCACCCCCGCAGTGAGCGAAGGGTGCAGCGCATCAGTTCACCGGCCACGGACGTGCTCGTGCATCGCTGGCGGACGGAGGAACAAGCCATTCTCGTGGGGGGCCGCACGGTGGAGAACGACGACCCCTCCTTGACGGTGCGCCATGTGGAAGGACGACAGCCACTGCGCATCATCCTGGACCGGACGGAACGCGCCCCCTCGGGCTCGAGGGTGTTCGACGGTTCCGCGCCTACCCTGCTGTTCACGCAACGTCCGCGGGCCGATGTGCGCACCGAGCAGGTCTTCGTCCCCATGGCCGCCGACCCCTTGGACACCATGCTTGCCGAACTCCACCGCAGGAGCATCCGCTCCGTGTTGGTGGAGGGCGGGGCGACGCTGCTGGGGCACTTCCTGCAGCGGGGCCTGTGGGACGAGGCGCGCGAGATCACGGGGTCGATGGTGTTCGGTGCCGGCACTCCGGCGCCCCGCATTCCCAAGGCTCCTGCGCGATCGCTGCGGATCGGCGCCGACCGGCTCGACCTGTTCGTGAACGGCACCAATCCCGGGGAGTCATGGTGCTGGTGACCCTCACCGCGGTGTTCATGGCGCTGCTGTTCCTGATCTTCAGATCGTTCGAACGGCGGAGGATCGCCTTGCTGCCCGCGATCGTCATCAACTACGTCGTCGCCCTGTTGTGCGGACTGGCGATATCCCGCCCGTGGGCGGCGGGTGACCTGGGCCCGTTGTGGATGCCGTCGTTCCTCCTGAGCGCTCTTTTCATCACGGTCTTCTACCTCACCGGCTCCTCGGCCCAGCGGGCCGGTATCGCGGCCACCACGGTGGCGAGCAAAATGAGCCTGGTGCTCACGGTGACCTTCACCGTGGTGTATTTCGGGGAAAGGCAGGGGCCCTTGGGGCTTGTGGGCATCGCGTTGGCGTTGGCCGGTGTGGTGCTGAGCTCCTGGAGCAAGGATGGCCGCAGCGCTGGACGGGCCTGGTCACTGCCCGTGCTGCTCTTCGTGGGCAACGCGGCGATCGACATCGGACTGGCGTGGACACAACGCGAACGGACCACGGCGCTCACCGAAGCGGTGCTTCCCACGATGATCTTCGGCATGGCCGGGGTGCTCGGCCTCGGTTGGGCAGCGGCCCGCAACGAGCATCGGGCGTTCGGTGATCCCCGCACCTGGGTGGCGGGCCTGCTGCTGGGCGCAGTGAACTATGGAAGCCTGTACTTCATGGTGAAGGCGCTCGCGAACAGCGGCCTTCCCGGAAGCAGTGTATTCCCCCTGATGAACATCGGTGTGATCCTGTTCGGAACGTTGGGCAGCGCGGTCCTCTTCCATGAACGCCCACGCCCGCTGCAGCTGGCCGGCATCGCCACGGCGATGATCGCGATGGTGTTCATCCTTCTGGCATGAGCAAGGACCGGTACCGCACCCTCGCCGGCCCCGGGGAGGCCGCCATCCGGGAGAAGGCCAGCCGGTTCCTGGCCTACGCCTTTGCGATCGCGGATGAGGACGCCTTCCGGAGCGAGGCGGACCGCCTGGCCCGGATCCATCACGATGCGCGCCACCATTGCTACGCCTGGGTGCTCGGAACGGATGGTGAACGTGAGCGTGCGAACGATGCCGGCGAGCCGCAGGGCACTGCGGGACGCCCGATCCTTCGACGCATCCATGCAGCGGGCCTCACGTTCGCCGCGGTGGTGGTGGTGCGCTACTTCGGCGGCACGCTCCTGGGAAAGGGCGGGCTTGTGCGCGCCTACGGGGAGGCGGCGCAGCTTGCGCTTCAAGCGGCGCCCGTCATCGAACGGGTGGTGAGGCTGCCGCTCACGGTCCGGTGCGACCACGCGCTTGCAGGTGCGTTGCGCGCAGCGGTGCTTCAGGCGGATGGCGAGATCGTGCTCGCCTCGTACGAGGAGCGCTGCCGCATGGATGTGCTGCTCCCGTCCTCGGTGATCCCGGTCTTCCGCAAGAACTGGTCGGTGCGCGGGGTCCTGTTCGGCGATCAGCCCGGCGGGAAGTAAGGCGAGAGCGCAGCGAGGAGGTCCTCCGGTGTGCGACGCGGACGACGGGTGAGCCTGTCCACGAACACGAGCGTGGTGGAGGCCTCCGTCAACAGCGACCCTCGTTCGTCGCACACCTCGTAGTCGAAGATGATGCGCACGGACGGCCGTTCGCGGATGCGGGTGACGAGCGTGAGCAGGTCATCATAGTGGGCCGGCGCGTGATACCGCACGTTCAGGTCGCGCACCGGCAGAAGCACACCCTCATCCTCGATGCGGCGATAGGAGAACCCCAGGCTGCGCAAGGCCTCCACGCGGCCCACCTCGAAGTACTCGGCATAGTCGCCGTAGTACAGATAGCCCATGCGGTCCGTCTCGCCGTAGCGGACGCGCAACTGGCAACGGTGCTCGAACATGCGGTCAAGGTAGGGTGCTTGCGACGGGCCCTCCGCCCCCCGTACCTTTCGGGTGGATGCGGAGCATGAACGGACAGGTGTGCGGCACGCTGCGACGAGGCGGTCGGTGGATGACCGTGTTCGGGTGGGTGCAGGCCACTGGGACGGAAGGTGGGCGGCGGTGCGGCGCCCTGCATGGACGCCGCGTGGGGCAAGGGGTGCACGCGTTCGGAACCCGCCCCGGTAGTGAGGCGATTATTTTCCTTTCCGTCAAGCGCACTTCACCTTTTTTTTTCACTCGTTTCGGTCCATATTTGTCGCCCGCTTCGCTGGAACCCTTCAGCATCAACGGTTACAGCGGATCGGCGCATCGGACAACACGCATCCCCAACCCCGACGACCGCCCATGAAGAAAGACCACGAGAGGATCTGGGAGCGGTGCCTGGAGGTGATCAAGGACAACGTGAGCCCGCAGAGCTTCAAGACCTGGTTCGAACCGATCCGGGCGCTGAAGCTGCAGGATCATGTCCTTACGATCCAAGTACCCTCGCAGTTCTTCTACGAATGGCTGGAGGAACATTACATCGGGCTGCTGAAGAAGATCATCCGCAAGGAGCTGGGCGCCGAAGGGCGGCTGGAGTACTCCATCATCATGGAGAACAGCTTCCCAAGCGCGAACCCGTACACGGTGAAGGTGCCCACGAGCAATGCGCGTGAGGTGAAGAACCCCGCCGTGAGCCTGCCGATCGATGTGGCGAACAGCCCGATCAAGAACCCGTTCATCATTCCCGGCCTCAAGAAGATCAAGGTCGAGAGCCACCTGAACCCCAACTACTCCTTCGAGAACTTCATCGAGGGGGACTGCAACCGATTGGCCCGCAGTGCTGGATACGCCGTGGCGCAGAAGCCCGGCGGCACCGCCTTCAATCCGTTGCTCGTCTACGGCGGGGTGGGCCTCGGCAAGACGCACCTGGCCCACGCCATCGGCATCGAGATCAAGCGGCACCATCCGGAGAAGACCATCCTGTACGTGCCGGCCGAGAAGTTCACGCAGCAGTTCATCGAGGCGGTCAAGAACAACACGGTCAACGACTTCAGCCAGTTCTATCAGATGATGGACGTGCTGATCATCGACGATGTGCAGTTCCTGGCCGGCAAGGAGAAGACGCAGGACGTGTTCTTCCACATCTTCAACCACCTGCACCAATCCGGCAAGCAGCTGGTGATCACCAGCGACAAGGCGCCCGTGGAGATGCAGGGCATGGAGCAGCGGCTGCTGTCGCGCTTCAAGTGGGGCCTGAGCGCCGACCTGCAGACGCCCGGCCTCGAGACCCGCATCGCCATCCTGCAGAAGAAGATGTACGCGGAAGGCATCGACCTGCCCAAGGAGGTGGTCGAATACCTCGCCTACAGCATCACCACCAACATCCGCGAACTGGAGGGGGCGATGATCAGCCTCATCGCGCAGAGCTCGCTGAACAAGAAGGCGGTGACGCTGGACCTGGCCAAGCAGATGATCGACAAGTTCGTGAAGAACACCGCGCGCGAGGTGTCGATCGACTACATCCAGAAGGTGGTGTGCGACTACTTCGACCTGCCGATCGAGCTGCTCAAGAGCAAGACGCGCAAGCGTGAGGTGGTCCAGGCCCGGCAGATCGCGATGTACTTCGCCAAGAAGATGACCAAGAGCTCCCTGGCCAGCATCGGTGCCCACTGCGGCGGCAAGGACCACGCAACGGTCCTTCATGCCTGCCGCACGGTGAACAACCTGCAGGAGACGGACAAGCAGTTCCGCAGCTACCTGGAGGACCTTGAGAAGAAGCTGAGCATCCACTAGGGTGCGTTGATACCGAGGAAGCCCCCGCCAGAGCGGGGGCTTTTTCTTGGAGCACCTTCGTACCGGAGGACCGCCACACCCCGCTCACCCATCAGATGAGGATACTCACCGTTTGTCTTGGCAACATCTGCCGCAGCCCCATGGCCGAAGGCGTCCTGCACCATCGCGCCGCGGCCACAGGGCTCACCATCGCCACCGACTCGGCCGGAACGAGCCATTTCCACATCGGCGATGCGCCCGATCGGCGCGCACAGGACGCCATGCGCCGGCATGGCATCGACATCAGCGACCTGCGCGCACGACAGGTCGTCGCGGCGGACTTCGAGCGGTTCGACCTGCTGCTGGCGATGGACGCGGCCAACCTGCGCGACCTGCGTGCCCTGGCCCCCACCGAGGCGCTGCGAGCCAAAGCGATGCTAATCATGGACTTCGCACCCGACCACCCCCTGCGCGAGGTGCCCGATCCCTACTACGGTGGTGATGAAGGCTTCAATGAGGTGTTCCGGATGCTTGACGAGGCGGTGGCCGGACTGATCGCGCACATCCGCCATGGCCGCTGAAGCCACCCTGCACCTGATCCCCGTATGGCTGGGCGAGGCCGGTGGCACCGAGCAGCTGACACCGATGAGCCTCGAGGTGGTGCGGCAGGTGCGCACCTTCTTCGTGGAGCATGAGCGCAGCGCACGACGGGCGCTGCGACGCATGGATCCCGGGTTCGCACTGGACCGCGTCGAGCTGCATGTGCTCGACAAGGACACGGACGAGGCCACGGTGCGACGCTATGCGGAGCTCGTGCGCCGCTCCGGTGCGGCCGCGGTGTTGAGCGAATCGGGCATGCCGTGCATCGCCGACCCGGGTGCCCGGCTCGTGGCCTGGGCCCACCGGATGAACATTGAAGTGCGCCCCCATCCGGGTCCTTCCTCCCTCCTGCTGACCCTGGCGGCCTCCGGCCTGGACGGACAGCACTTCGTGTTCCACGGGTACCTCCCACGTGAAGCCGAGGACCGTCGGCGAGCGCTTCGCTCCATCGCCCAGGATGCGCAGCGCACGGGACGAACACAGCTCTTCATCGAGACCCCGTACCGCAACGACGCCCTGCTGGCCGAACTGCTGCGGACCGTGGATGGTGGCCTTCGGCTCTGCATCGCGGCCGAACTGATGCAGCCCGATGTGCTGCTTCGCACGCGCACGGTGAATGCGTGGCGGACGGACCCACCGGCCTTGAAGGACCGGCGGACGGTCTTCGCCCTGGGCCGCTGATCACGGCATCAGGCAGGGAAGGGCCTCCCCGCTCCCGGGCACGTGCCGACGGCCCGGCTTCCGCCGTCCCTTGCAGAACGGGCTGCGCTGGATGGTGACCCGAACACGCAGATAGAGGTCAACGGCGTCCACATCGGGGCGGAACAGGAAGGGCAGCACATGGTCGGAGCCCACAACGATATCGCTGAAGCGGAGCATGAGGCCCACCGAGGGCCGCCGCCAGCCGTACTCGTGGAACACGACCGGAACAGCGGCCTCGAACCAACGGGACTCGTAGCGGGGCGTGATGGACAGGGAGTTGGGCCGGCGAAGGCGGTCGCCGCGGCGCGCACTGAGCTGCTGCACCCAGGCGACACCGACATGGGTGCGGTCCAGCAGACGCTGATCGAACAGGAGCACGGCCGCGGTGGGATTGCCGATGCGGAACCGACCGTTGGAGGTGTGGTCACCGGCGGCGGCGAACAGGCTGTCCACGCCTTCGGGTCCCTGGACCTGCACGTTCCCGTGGTCGGGGAACAGGAGCGACCCGGACCCCACCGATCCGGCGAGCGCGTTGTTGAAGCGCATGCCACCGAGGTCGATGATGGACGCGGAGACCCGGTACCGGTACGGGATCGCCGTGCAGCCGTTCGAGGCCCGATGCGGTGAATACCCGTCCGCTTCCTCCAGCGTGCGTTCGTAGCTGATGCCGAGGTCCGCCCCCCATCCGGAACCGGCCACCCCTGCGGGCATGGCCACCCCATAGGCGCCGCTCACCTCGTGGACCTCGGCGCGCATGGTGTCCAGCACGGTGTAGTCGAGCACATCGAGGCGGAGAGCCGCCCCGGCGTGCGGCACCTGCCACCTCAACGAAGCACCGACCTTCCAGATGCCGAAACCCGAGGCGCGCACGATGTGCGCGTAGTTGACCGACAGTTCGGACCACGCGGCGGCGATGGCGCGGAGATGCTCATCGCGGTACCGCTGGCCGTGCTGCGGCCGATGATCGAGCCCATGGACGATGAAGCGCCCCATGTGCGGGCTGACACCGGTGATGCTCATCATGCTGCGTGTGCGCAGGCCGACCCCGAAGCCATGTCGTCCCGTCCCAAGGCTGAACGCAGGCCCGGCCAAGTTCAGCAGCACGGCGCCCTGTTTCGCATCGCCACGCAGCGATCCGCGAAGGATGATCTCCGCCGGGGCCTCACCGCGGACGCCATTGCGCACCTCGCGGAGCAGGCTGTGATCCTCGCCGTTCAGCGCCACAAGGTCGTTCCAGGCGAAGAGGTCCGCGCCGGCGAGACGGATGCTCGCATAGGGCCATTGTCCGGCGCTGCGCGTCGGGTCGAGCGTGAGCGCATCCGGACCCGACCAGTTGCCATGCACCAGGCCGACTTGTTCCTGGGCCCGCACCGTGATGGAGACGAACAGCAGCAGACACGTTATGGTGCGAAGCGGGCGGCTCATGGACCAAAAAGACCACGCGTACGTACTGCGGACCAGCGTGGTCGAGCGGATGGCGGCGTTCGGTGAGCCGCCGGCCCTCATACGGAGATGGAGCGGTCAGGTTCCCCGATCGGGGCCACGTTCCACGGCCACCAGATGTACGCTGTACAGCACGGGCTCATGGGGACGCACCACCTGCGGCACCCCCTTCCCGCCGAAGGCCATGGACGATGGCAGGACGAAACGACCGTGCTGACCGGGCCGAAGCAGGCTCACCGCCACTTCGATGCCGGGCAGGACCTGATCGGGATCTCCGAAGCGGAACGTGAACGGTTGTCCATGGCGGTCGCTCTCATCGAAAGGCTCACCGCCGTCGAGCCGTGAGCCCACATAGCTGATGGACACGCGGTCACCGGCACGGACCCTTGCGGTGTCCCCGGCCCCTGGTCCAAGGGTGAAGTACAGGTCGCTCGTACCCCATCGCGTCCATGCCTCCGATGACGCGGAGAGGAACGCGGCCAGTTCGCGGCGCTCGGCGCCTTCGGGGTCCAGCGCCCGCCTGGCCTCGGCCCGTACGCGCTGCATCAGTGGCGTCAAGGACTCCATCACCGTGAGCTCGACCTGTACCATGACCGTGTCGGGCGGGTTCATCCGCCCAGCAGGCGACAGCACCGTCCAGGGAAGTCCGTCGGCCTGAAGGATGATGCTGGTGCTGTCGCCGGGGTGCACGCGATCGAGCGCCGGCACCCAGGCCCCCTGCCGGAGATCGTGGACCGCATACCAGCGCTGGGTGCTGAACAGGGACCCCGGATCGCCGCCGACCTCCGACGCACGGAGACGCAGCAGCACCGAGTCATCCGCGGAAAGGGCGGTGTCCGAGCCGCCGAGGCCGAGCAGGCGGAAGTACACGCCGGGCGCCACCTCCTTGTAGCCCGCGTACGGCGCTCGATCGCATGCGCTCAGTACCACGGCCAGGGCCCCGACGATGCACACGGGCCTCATCGGTCACGTGGTCCGGACAGGGAGATCACGCCGATGTGGTACACGACGGAACTGCGCGGCGGAACCTTGTCCATGTCGCCGACGAGTCCATGCGCCCGATAGCTTGGGATGAGGATCACCGCACTGTCACCCGGGGACAGGTGCTGCACGGCCTCGTGCAATCCGCTCTCCACGTGATCCAACTCAACCTGAAAGGACTCCGGCCGACCGGGTTCAGAGGCGCTGCAGGTCGTGCCATTGAGCAGTTCCATGCGATAGTTCATCGCCACCCACTGACCGGGCCGTGCCGTATCGCCGGGCATGTCGCGCAGCAGTTGGTGATGGACACCGGTGCCCGACACGCGCGTGCGAAGGCCGTGGCGCGCCGCGTAATTGACCAGGTCACGCGCCTCGATGCGGTTGGCCTCCTGGTTCTCCTTCACATAGGCCGGCGCCTTGCGTTGATCGCCGCCGCCGGTGCGCGCGGGAGGCGCATCTCCTCCGGTACAGGAAGTGAACAGGAGCAGGGCGGCCGAAAGCAGGCGGGTCATGCCGGGTGGGCCTGGATATGGGCGGGGAGCAGTTCCATGAAGCGCTGCACGCATGCATCGATGGGGCCTTCGCAATGCCCCCCGGCGGCGTTGACGTGCCCGCCCCCGTGGAAGTGCTCGGCGAGCAGGCCGTCCACAGGGAGCGTCCCCTTTGACCGGAGACTGATCTTGATCCGATCGGGGCGCTCGAGGAAGAAGGCCGAGAGGCGGATGCCACGCATGCTGAGGCCGAGGTTGACGAAGCCCTCGGTGTCCCCAGGTCTGAACCCGAAGCGCTTCAGGTCCTCGCCGCGCAGCACCAGCACCACGACGCCCAGGTCCTGGAGCACCGTCATTCGCTCGGCGAGCATGAAGCCCATCAGGCGCATGCGTTGTTCGGTATGGTCATCCATCACGGCCCCGTGGATGCGGTCGGGCACGGCACCGCGCTCCATGAGCAGGGCGGCCATCCGCAGGGTGTGCGGGGTGGTGCTCGAGAACCGGAACGATCCGCTGTCGGTCATGATGCCTGTGTAGAGGCAGGTGGCGGCGTCCGGATCGATGAGGTGTTCCTGGCCGAGGGCCACCAGCAGGTCCACCACCATCTGGCTGGTGGCGCATGAGGCGGTGTCGCTGAAGGCCACCACGGCGTCGATGTCGGGCCGCTGATGGTGGTCGATCAGGACGCGCTGGCGGGCGGTTCGGACGGCATCCTCGAGCATGCCGGCCCGATCGGGCCGGTTGAAGTCGAGGCAGAACAGGATCTCGGCCTCGGCGATGGTGGCGCGGCAGCGGTCCGCCGCGGTGTCCGCGGCGATGCAATCACCTGCACCAGGCATCCAGCGGAGAAAGGGCGGCGGAGCGTTGGGCAGCACCACCTGCACGGTGTGGCCCATGTGGCGCAGGACGTGCGCCAGGCCGAGCGACGAGCCCATGGCGTCCCCGTCGGGATTGTAATGCGTGACGATCGCACAACGCCGATGGCCTTCAAGCAGGGCCTGAAGCCGCAACAGACCGGGATGGTCACGGTGTACAAAGGACATGGGCCAAAGGTAGCCCGGCCCTGTGGCTCAGAACCCCAGGTTGGGCGTGGGCATGTGCTCGATGAGGATGCCCACGCAGCCGATGTCGAGGCCCTTGGCCCGGCCTTTCTGCTCGGCGGCACCGGGGGCCATCACCTCCACCACAAGGCGCTTGGTGGTGGCCGCGGAGAACTCGACCTCCTGGGCCAGCTCATGCTCGGTGTTGTCCCACAGGACCTTCCGTTCGTCCTCGAACACGGTCTTGCGCACCATGCGCTTCACATCCTTGAACTCCCCGGTGGGCTGGCCATTGGCATCGCGCAGCTCCTCCTTCTCCACCACCTCCACGTCCTGTTCGCGGGGCACGCGCACCTTCTCCACCAGGCGGGCCACCACGTGGTCGCCGATGATCTTCTCATCGTAGCAGAAGGAGATGCGATAATCCTGCCCACCATAGACGATGATGTTGAGCTCGGTGGGTCTTCCCACCTGCACGCTGGCGCTCTTGCTCTGTCCGTTGAGCGAGAACCGGGTATCGGCGGAGCGTTCGCAGTTGAACTTGTGATAGTCGCCACAGTTGTACTGGGCGTTCACGATGGTCGCGGCCATCAGAAGGGCGGCGGTCGACAGGTTCTTCAGGGTCGGCATGACCATCACGCGTTGGGTTGAACAGGGACCTCACCTTCGGGGCTGACGAGCTCGGCACGCAACGCCTCCACGGCGATCTGGAGCTCGGCAAAGCGCTCGGCCGTGAGCTGCACGTTGAGGTCGTCGCCCAGCACCATGCGGCCGGAGCTGGATGTGCCCGTGCGCGTGGTGCGCTGCACCTGGACCCGGTCGTAGATGTCGCGCAGGGCGATCATCCGTTCACGGATCGGCGCCACGTTGGGGTCGGTGCCGTGGGCGTCCATCATCTCGATCAGGTGCTCGAGGCTGAACTTCTGCTCGGCCACGCGCTTGACGAGGGGATCGGCGGGGTCGAAGGCCGTGACCTGCTTCATCACCAGATGGAGGCTCTCGACCCATCCACCGGCCAGCACCAGGGCCAGCGTGGGGCCCATCTCCTCCTCCTGGAGCTTCTCATAGGCCTTGTAGTAGGCCTCGTTGCTGATGATCTCCAGGCTGTCGCCCTTGCTGAGGTTGCTCTCCAGGCGCACGAAGTCCTGCTCGCTGAACGCGGCGCTCAGGCCGAGCTGCTCACCCAGCTTCTTCACGGTGAGGTAATAGCGCACCACCTCCACGTTGAGGTCGAAATAGCTGGCGTAGATGAGGTCGGTGCAGTACACGCCGAAATTGAACGCCCGGCCACCGAGGGTCGCGTACCGGTCCGCGCTGGTGGTGGGGTTCATCATGCGCTTCTGCCCTTCGCCGGCCATCTGCCGCACGATGGCGAAGAGCTCGTTGGGGGTTGGCATCTGGTAGAGGGAGGCCGGTGCGGTCGCCGTGGCGGCGCTGTCGCCGATGACCAATTTCTCCGGACCGGAGCGGTGTTCATCGCCGGACCCACCACAGGCGCACAAGGCCGCGGCGAGCAGGGAAACGGGGATCGTTCGTCTGAACATGGATCGAAGGGATGGGGCGCCGGTGGGGCCCGGAGCGACGGCCGTGTTACGTCCCACGAAGGAAGGATGTTCCCGAGGGGCCGGAGTTGGGCGGGACCGCCTATTTTTGCGCCGCTTTTTCAACACCCCCCATGTCAGGCAACCGCACGTTCACGATGATCAAGCCCGAGGCCGTGGCCGCCGGGCACTCCGGGAAGATCATCGACATGATCATCGCCAACGGCTTCCGCATCGTGGCGCTCAAGTACACACGCCTTTCCGCCGCCGAGGCGGGCACCTTCTACGAGGTGCACAAGGAGCGGCCGTTCTATGGTGAACTGGTGGACTACATGGCCAGCGGCCCGATCATGGCGGCGATCCTCGAGAAGGACAATGCGGTGGAGGCCTTCCGCAAGCTCATCGGTGCCACGGACCCGGCACAGGCCGAGGAAGGCACCATCCGCAAGCGCTTCGCGGAGAGCAAGGCGAAGAACGCGGTGCATGGCAGCGACAGCGACGCGAACGCGCTGATCGAGGGGCACTTCTTCTTCAGCAGCCGCGAGCAGTACTGAAGCCCGCTCAACCGATGGTGACCGAGCGGACGACCGCCCGGCCGCTGCGTTCGTTGAGCAGCTCGATCAGCCGGTCCTTCATGTAACCGAGCTCCTGGCGCAGGGGGGCGTTGTCCACACGCACGTGAAGATGCCCGCGGCGCAGGGTGACGGCCGTGGTGTGCCGGGCGATGGGCCCTCCGGCCACCTCGTCCCACCAGCTGGCGATGTCGAGCTCATCGAGCTTCTCGCGCAGCCCGTAGGCATCGATCATGTCCCCGAGGGCGTCACCGAGCCTCCGCTCGTTCGACGGCCTCCATCCGGATGGCTTGCGCATGGTCGAGGTGGAAGAACCGCACGTCGTGCGGCAGGCCGTCAAGGGCCTGGTGCAGCCGCCCGGCGTCCGTGTCGGTGATGAGGACCTGGCCGAAACGCCCCCCGCCCAGCAGGCGCAGCAGGTGACGCATCCGCTGGGGGTCGATCTTGTCAAAGATGTCATCCAGCATCAGCACGGGCTTCCGGCCCGTGCGCGCCGCGGTGAGGTCGAACTGGGCCAGCTTCAGGGCGATCAGGAAGGTCTTCTGCTGGCCCTGGGAGCCGAACCGCCTGAGCGGCTGGCCATCGAGCAGGAAGTGCAGGTCATCCTTGTGCACGCCCGCCGTGGTGTACTGGGCGCTGCGGTCGCGGTCCCAGTGGGTGCGCAGCAGCACGTCCATCGGCTGTTCGTCCAGCGCGGAGCGGTACTCGAGCCCGACGGTCTCCGGGCCCGAGCTGATGCCTTGATAGTGTTCGAGCACCAGGGGAGTGAGCTCGGCGAGGAAGGCACGACGGCCGCGGTGCACGGTGGTGGCGTGCAGGGCCAGTTGCTCGTCCCAGGGTTCCAAGGCGGAGAGGGAACCTCCGCCCTGCTCGGCAAAGCGCTTCAACAGCACGTTCCGATGCCTGAGGGCCCGGTTGTAGCGCATCAGGGCATCGAGGTAGCTGCGGTCGAACTGGGCGATGAGCCCGTCCACGAAGCGGCGTCGCACCTCGCTACCCTCGAGGATGAGCTGCCCGTCGTACGGGGTGATCATCACCGCGGGCCAGCGGCCGATGTGGTCGCTGAGGCGTTCATACTCCTTGCGGTCGCGCTGGAACACCTTCTTGTGCTCCCGGCGTACGCTGCAGGCCAGTTCCACATCGCCCTCGGGCTCCTCCAGCACGCCCTTCAGCAGGAACTGCTCCTCGCCATGGCGCACGGCATGCTGGTCGGTGGCGTCGAAATAGCTCTTGCACAGGGCGAGGTAGTGCACGGCGTCCAGCAGGTTGGTCTTGCCGGTGCCATTGGGCCCTACGAAGCAGTTGATCTCCGGGCCGAGCTGCAGCTCCGCCTGGGCATGGTTGCGGAACTGGAACACGGCCAGCCGGCGGAAACGGACCTTCATGGGGAGGCCCAAAGATAGGCGGGCCCCCCGGGGCCCGGGCACCGGGCGCGGCCTGTGGCCCACATCGATCGGGAACCTTATCTTCGCGCCGCTTTTTGCCGAACCCATCATGTCCACCAAGACCACGAGACCGGAGCAGGAACAGGCCGACATCGACCTGGGCCAGGCGTACTCCCGAGCCGAGCTTTTCCTGGAGAAGAACAAGGCGGCCGTCACCTACGGGGTGGTGGGCCTGCTGGTGGTGGTGGGCGGCCTGCTGGGCTATCGCAAGCTGTACGCCGAGCCGCGTGCCAAGGAGGCCAATGACCTGATCTGGAAGGCGCAGTACTACTTCGAGATCGATTCGCTGGACAAGGCCATCAACGGGGACGGCAACTACTTCGGGTTCCAGTACATCGCCGACGAGTACGGCGACACCCCGGCGGGCGACCTCGCGCGCTTTTATCTGGGCACCTGCTACCTGCAGAAGGGCGAGTACGAGACCGCCGTGTCCTACTATGAGGAGGCCGATGTGGAGGATGTGGTCCTGAAGGCGATGGCGGCCGGTGGCATCGGGGATGCCTACGTGGAGCTGGGCCGTGATCAGGACGCGATGAAGCAGTTCGAGAAGGCGGCGTCCATCACCACCAACGACTTCACCACGCCGATGTACCTGATGAAGGCGGGGATCCTGTATCAGCAGGCCGGTGACTGGAAAAAGGCCGCCAAGGCGTTCCGCCGGGTGGCGAACGACTTCCCCACCAGCCCGGATGCGAACACGGCCAAGAAGTACGCGGCCCGCGCCGAGGCGATGGCCGGCTGAGCATGGCCACCGCACAGCATCACCTGAGCACCTACGACCCTTCCGGCGTCCCCACGGGCGCCGGTCGTCGTTTCGTGCTGGTGGTGAGCGAGTGGAACCGCGAGATCACCGACGCGCTCCGGCAGGGCGCCCGTCAGACCCTGCTGGTGCACGGGGCGGACCCTGCAGAGGTGATCGAGCATTGGGTACCCGGCAGCTACGAACTGGCGCTCGGGGCCCAGCTGGCTATCGCGGCGCACACCCCTGACGCCGTGATCGCCATCGGCAGCATCGTGCGGGGCGAGACGCCCCATTTCGAGTACGTGTGCCAGGCCACCGCGCAGGGCATCATGGACGTGAACCTGAGAACGGGCGTCCCGGTGATCTTCTGTGTGCTGACCGACAACGACATGCAGCAGGCGCGTGACCGCAGCGGCGGCCGCCACGGCAACAAGGGCGTGGACGCCGCGGTGGCCGCCTTGAAGATGGCGGCGTTGCGCAGCACCCTCCAGATCGGCTGAGCGGCGTTCCGGAAGCGCGCTACCACACGACCAAGGGCCGCACCACGCGTGCGGACGGACCGGTCAGCACAACGGCATACCGGCCGGGCGAGACCCCGGTCAGCTCCAACCGTTCCGGTATTCCGTGCATCAGGGTGCGGGGCTGGTCCACCACACTGCGACCCGCTGCATCCAGGAGCTGCACCCGCGAGGCGCCCGACCATGTCCCCACGGGCCGCAGCCAGACCGCGTCGTGCGCTGGATTGGGAAAGAGGTCGAAGGTGACCGGGGGGCGTTCGTCCACGCCGGTGAAGAGCACGGCCGACAGGTTGATGTTGTCCACATAAAGGTTGTTGCCCCAGTGGCCGCGGTCCTGGAAGGCCACGATCAACTCGGGCTGGCCGTCGTACGCGGCAAGGCTCACACTGTCCCTTCGCCACTGGGTGGCGGTGGGCACGAAGGGGTCCTGCAGGGAGGGCGCGGTGGCCAGGGCGTCCCCACCCTCCAGGTAGAGCAGGTCCCAGGTGAGGCCGCAATCGGTGCTGGCCAGCACGCCCAGGGTGTCGCTGTACTGACCGCCATAGCGCGAGTAGGCGACATCAAAGGCCACGAAGGCGCCCTGCGCAGCAGAGAGGTCGAGCTTGCCGGTCCATACCTCTTCGTACGCCCCGCCCAGGTCCACGTCGTAGTTGTTGAACCACATGCTGCGGGTGCTGCTGCCGAAACCGCCGGCCTGGTCGGTGATGGCCCAGGCGGAGGTGGTGCCGGCGTCCGAGCGGAATGTCCAATCCGAGCGGAAGGCTCCGGATTCGAAGCCTTCGACGACCGGTGCGGTGGTGCCGCCGACACTGCCCACCACGGCCGTGCGGACGCGGGTGTCGCTCACTCCGTTCTCCGTCACCGTGAGGGTGACGTCGTAGGTGCCGGGCGCGGCGTACACGACCACGGGATACTTGTCCGTGCTGGTGGCGGGGGTGCCGCCGGGGAAGCTCCAGGTGTACGTGGCACCCGGACCGGCCACGCTGTGATCGACGAAGCGCACACTGTCGCCCGGGCAGTAGAAGACGCCGAAGGCCGCCGCGAAGTCGGCGATCAGCGCGCTGGGCTCGAAGAGGGGGCGCTCCCACACGGCCAGGTTCCAGGTGGCCAGGCGTACCATACCGCCCTTGTAGAACGGGACGATGCGCAGCGGCTCGGTGCTCACCGGCAGCCCATCGCTCCACGGCGCCCAATCGGGCATGCTGTTGTTGCGGTAGAACACGCTGCCGTTCAGCATGGCCAGGTACACACCGCCATCCGTGCCGAACTGGGCGGCCATGCCCCAGATGCGTCGACCGTCCAGGGTGGAGGTGGTGAGGTTCGACCAGGTCGCCCCACCGTCGGTGCTTCGGTACACCTTGTTGCCGTTGGACCCGTTGGTGAACCCGATCCACAGGGTGCCGGCATCATCGCCGCTGAGGGTGAAGTAGAGCTCGCGCTGGTTCTGGGGAAGGGTGAGCTGGGTCCAGGTGTCCCCTCCGTCCGCGCTGCGCCACAGGCGGCTGCTGTTCCCGAGCTCCTGATGCACCACGAACACCTGGGGGTCGGCATAGCTCTGCTCGATCCACAGCACCTGGTTGCCGGTGCTGGGGCCGAAGGCATGCACCTCGGTCCAACTGCCACCGGCGTTGTCGCTGCGGTAGAGCTTGTTCTCCCGGCCCATCCAGGCCACGTTGAAGTAGCGGTGGTCGAAGAGGATCCGGGAGCTGTTGTTCACGAAGTAGCTCTCGTTGGGCCAGAGCGACACCCCGAAGGACTGGGGCGTTCCGGCCAGGGTCGTGGGCAGCACCCGTCCACCGATGTCGCTGTGGTACACCTTGCGCTCGTTGCTGTAGTTGGCATAGCCCGTGGCCGACTCGGCACCGCCGATCGCCAGGAACTCCCCTTCGGGATAGCCCTCATAATGGCCCATGTTGCCATTGTGGTAGCGTCCGCCCACGAGCACATCATCGTTCCAACCCTGATCGAAGCCCCAGAGGTTGCCGGCGCGGATGCCGCGGCACCGGCTCTGGTGCGTTTCCATCAGGTCGGTGCTGTGGTGGATCCCACCATCGTTGCTCAGCCAGACCTCCTCGCTCGCAGGCCCGGTGCGGTAGATGCGGATCTCCTGCATGTCCACATGCACATCGGGCACGTAGCCCACGTAGCCGGCCTTGGCGAAGTAGGTGACCCCGCCATCGTCGCTCTGCCAGAGGCTGAGCCCGCCGATCAGCACACGGTCCGCGTCCAGATGGCTGGCCACCATGGTCGTGTTGTAGTGGATCTGCGTGTAGTCGCCGTCGTCACCCACGAAGTTCATCAGGTTCGGATGCTGGGCCGTATAGGGCGCACCCACAAGGCCGTGCGGGTGGCTCCACGAAGTGCCACCGTTATCGCTGCGCCACAGGCCGACGAAGCCGTTGGTGACGATGGTGGCGCCGGGTTCCTGGTAGCCCACGAGCAGGGCGTAGATGCGCTCAGGGTCGGCCTCGGACACGGCCAGCTTGCCTCCCTCGATGGCGTAAAGCCCCTCCTCCCCGACCGGCGGCGCGAACCAGCCCTGGTCGTACAGGGTCCAGGTGGCACCGTGATCGGTGCTGCATTGGAAGCGGACCATGTCGAGGGCCGGCTCGAAATGCAGCGTGTACCAGATGGACGGATCGAACGGCTTGTGCAGGATCGTCATGCACTCGTTGGGCAGCACTTCGTTCCAGGTGTCTCCGCCGTCGGTGCTGCGGTACAGACCCAGGTTGCAGGCGGCGAGCACGGTCTGCGGGGTGCTCGGGTCGAAGGCGATCTCCCACGCACTGATGTTGAGCGCAGTGAATGCGGGCTGACCGATCACCGCCCAGGTGGCTCCGCCGTCCGTGCTGCGCCACAGCTCGTCGGCCGCGCTCATCAGCACGATGTCCGGGTCCGTCGGATGGATGCGGACGGCGCTCACGGCGCCCACGAGCAGGTCCGGGGTCACATGCTCCCAGTTCACGCCCTGGTCGACGGTCTTGTACAGGCCGCCGGATTCGGTGCCGCAGAAGAGGATGTCGGGGTCGGTGAAGCTGCGGTCGTGACAGTACACATTGGCCTGTTCGCTCAGCGGTGTCAGGCTGCCATCGGCCTTGAAGTGGATGTCAGGCCCCACGAAGGTCCAGCCGGCCCCTCCCCCTTTGGCACCGCCTCGTTCCGCCCTGATCTGCGCCGTGCGTTCTTGGCGCTCCTCAGGCGACAGGTGCTCCACCCTGCCCTGGGCGTTCAGCCGGGCCTGGCCGGCGCTGACCCAGCGCTTCAAGTACTGGGTGTGCACGGTCTTCTCGACCGGATGGGTGGCGGACCAGTCCTCATAGGCGGCCAACACGGCATGCATGTCCGCATCGGATGCGTACATCAGCCGGGCCCAGTCCGGAAGGTCCGGATCATGGGTACGCAACGGTTTCAGGTGGCTTTGTGCCACAAGGGAGCCGGCCAGCAGAACGAGGAAGAGCGGCAGGCCGCAGGGAACGAAAGAGCGCATGGCCGAAGGTCGGGTCGCCGCCCGATCCCGGCAAGCGGCTCAGCAGGCCTTGAGGGTGTTCAGCAGCAGGCTGGTGATGGTCATGGGCCCCACGCCGCCGGGCACGGGTGCGATCCACGAACAGCGCGGGGCCACCGCGTCGAAGTCGACATCGCCGACCAGGCGGAAGCCGCTCTTCCGGGAGGCATCGGGGATGCGGTGGATGCCGACGTCCACCACGATGGCACCCTCCTTCACCATGTCGGCGGTGATGAACTCCGGCTTGCCGATGGCCACCACGAGGATGTCGGCCTGGCGGGTGATGGACGGCAGGTCGGTGGTGCGGCTGTGGGCCAGGGTGACGGTGCAGTTGCCGGGGTAGGCGTTGCGGCTCATGAGGATGCTCATGGGGGTGCCCACGATGTGGCTGCGGCCGATGACCACGCAATGGCGTCCTGCGGTCTCGATGTGGTAGTGCCGCAACAGCTCCACGATGCCGCTCGGGGTGGCGGGCAGGAAGCCGGGCTGGCTCAGCACCATGCGGCCGAGGTTCTCCGGATGGAAGCCGTCGACATCCTTCCTGGGATCGACCGCCAGGGTCACCTTGTCGGCGTCGATGTGGGCGGGAAGCGGCAGCTGCACGATGAAGCCGTCGAGCTCCTTGTCCTTGTTGAGCTGCTTCACGCGGTGCAACAGGTCCTCCTCGGTGATGGTCTCGGGAAGGGTGATGAGGGTGCTTCGAAAGCCGACTTCTTCGCAGGCCTTCACCTTGCTTTCCACGTAGGTGCGGCTCGCACCATCGCTGCCCACCAGCACGGCGGCGAGGTGCGGCGGGCGTCCCCGGCGGGCCTTGACGGCGGCGGCCTCTTCGGCGATCCGCGCGCGCAGGGCCTCGCTGCAGCGCCTGCCATCCAGCAACTGATGGGCCACCACCTCCGACATGCCACAAGGGTACGAGATCCCGGTAGTTCGCCGGAACGGACCCGGAGGGATGGCCTGGTCTATCGTAATAGCCGGAGCTGGAGAGGCGCCACGTCGCCGGCTCGGTGCACGCGCAGCACGTAGGCGCCAGGGGCCAGGGCCGTGGCGTCAAATCGCCAGCGGTCCGCGCCGTGTGGCATCATCGGGACGGGAAGGACACGACCGCTTCCGTCCACCACATCAAGGCTCAGCACGGGGGCCGTGCCCGGGCTCAGCACCAGGTCCACCGGACCGTCCGCCGGATTGGGCACCAGCACGGCCGTGGCGCTGTGTCGCAGGTCCACGGCCACCACGCTGCTCAAGGTGGAGCTGCCGTCCAGGTCGCTCTGGCGCAGGCGGTAGTACAACAGCACGGGCGGGGCCTCGGCGTCGAGCGCCTCGTAGTGCATGGTCGTCTGCGCATCACCCGCACCGGCCACGTGCGCCACCACGTTCCATTGCTCCAGGTCCTCGCTGCGTTCCACGGCAAAGCCCGCGTTGTCCTGCTCACTGGCCGTGGCCCAGGTCAGCCTCACGCGGGAGGGACCGATGGCCTCCGCGGTGAAGTGCAGCAGCTCCACGGGCAGCGGTGTGCTGAGGATGTTCGTCGTCCCCAGCGTGAACCGCCGGTTGTTCTGCAGCGCGCTCACCGCGGCGAAGCGGTACATCCCGCCCCCATCGTTGATCGCGCCGCTGATGGGCGTTTCATCGGCGAAGAGGCCATCGTTGTCGGTGTCGACCAGCAGGCGCAGTTCCGAGGTGGTCACGGAACCGAGACCGTTCAGGTCGAAGCTCATGTCCACGTTGCCCACGTTCACGGCGCTGCCGACCGCATCCACTTCGCTCACACGCCACACGCGCTGCCAGCGGCCCTGCACGCCGGTGGGCAGGTCGCCCACACCCCAGGTACCGAGAGCACCGCCATCATGGCCCCACAGCATGAACTCGTTGTCCTGAAGACCTGAATGGGCCGCCTTGTCGATGAGCACGATGCCACTTCCGCGACCGGCTGTCTGCAGGTCGCCCGCGTTCGTGCGCCCCAGGCCGGCCACATCATGGTCGTGGTCGCCATTGCCGGCGTCGTCCTCGTTGTAGATGTCGCCTGTGGCGAGGCTCCTGCCGTACTTGGCGGCCAGGTAGTTGTTCACGAGCAAGCGCTGTGTGGCGTTCAACCGAGCGTTGAAAGCGATCACCTCAGCGAGGTCGCCGTTCACCACGCGGCCGGTGGTGCCGCGCTCGTTGCCGATGTACAGCGGGTGGTTGTTCGTCTGCGGCGTCTTGCTCTCGTTGTCGGTGTGTATGCTCCCCGCGTTCTTGTACACATCACGCCCAACGGTGGTGTTGTAGCTGTACTCGATCACATCGAACGCGGTGGTGGTCACCTGCCCGCCGGCCGAGCTGGGGAAGGTGCGGGTGCCGTCCGTATAGTAGGTCGGGGTGTGCACATTGCCGTCCAGGTAGCTCAGCATCTCGTAGTTCTCCTGGGAGTCGTTCCCCTTCACCATCCAGGCGTTGTAGTCCTTCAGCAGGTCGGCCGTCACCACGATGAAGAAGTGCCAGGCCGTCAGGTCGATGCTGCTGTGGTCGGCCACCCAGAGCTGGTCGTCGCTGCCGTCGAAATCGAGCGAGGGGTACCCGTTCACCGAACCGGTCACGTAGGCCGGCGTGGCGGTGGGGATGGTTCCGGGCAACACGGCGTGGTTGGCGTTGCCGCTCTGGTCGTTCCATTGGCTCACCGCCCCGCTGCTGTGGGTGACGCCGGCATCGGCACGCAACCAGAGCACATTGGTGGCACTGGTGCCCACGCCGCCGGGACCGGTCTGGGCGCACAGCATGGTGCTGCACAGCAGGAAGGGAATGGTGATGGCGCGCATGGGTCGGCTTCTTCGCGGACCCTCCTACGCGCGATGGATGGGGCAGGTTATCCTGAGCGCGAGCCAGGAGGCCACACCCCCTGGGCGACCCACATGCTCCTCCAGGAAGACCTCCAGAGACAGACCTCGATCCCGGCGAATGCCCGGTCATGGCGGTCGTGGGTCACCATGCAGGTGCATCCGGCATCCGCCGCCGGGAAGCACCGGAGGCCATTCCGTTACCCTTGATGCGCAGGATCATCAAGGAGCTCCTCGCAGAGCCAGCATCGAAAAACGCTACAGAAGGCCGCGCTCCTTCAGCCCGGTGATATGCGACAGGTGGTGGCTGCTGTGCCACACGTACAGCTCCAACGCCTCGGCCAGGCTGATCTCGCGGTTCTGTTCGGGGTGCATGAAGATCCGGTCCCAGTCCGCATCAGCCATGGCCCGCATCAACACGGACCAGCGCGCATGCACCCCGCTGATGATGGACAGCGATGGTCCGATCGGCAAGGTGCGCGCATCCACGTGCTCCGCCCAGAGCGCCTCCTTGTAGGGTTTGATCACCGGACGGTCCTCGGTGAGCGCCAGTTTGAAGCGATGCAGCGACTGGGCATGGCTGTCCGCGATGTGGTGCACCAGCTGGCGGACGGTCCAGCCGCCAGGGCGGTAGGGCGTATCCAGGTCGGCGTCGGACCAGCCATCCAGCGCTGCCTCCAGGTCCACCGGGAACCGCTCGATGCGGGCGATCAGCTCCTCCCTGCGTTCAGGCGTGGAGGCCTTGGTGCCACGAGCGAAACGGCCCAGGGGGTACTTGAAGGCCTCGAGGGGATCGGTGGGGGCGGACATGGTGCAAAGGTGCGCTACCTCCGCACCACCATATGCTTCAGCAGGAAGTCCTCCGGGAGCAGAACCTCGTACTTGTAGCTGATCTCGTTATTCATCCTGTCCCAGGCGAAAAAGAGGCCCAAAGGGATGAATAAAATGATCAGCACGCTCAGCATCTGCTTCACCCGAACCATCAGATCCAGCCGGTCGGCCATCATCTGATCATCTCATTTTCTGATCATCTGATCACTATCTACTCATCCACGATCGCCTGCACCAATGATCACCGGCGCATCCCTTGCATCGCTTGCATCTGCTTCATCATGTTCTGCATCTTGCTCTTGTCCCCCATCATCTTCATCATCTTCCGCATCTCCTCGAACTGCTTCATCAGCTTGTTCACCTCCTCGATGCCACGGCCGCTGCCCATGGCCAGACGGGCGCGGCGCGAACCATTGATGAGGGACGGGTTCTTCCGCTCGGCCGGTGTCATGCTCTGGATGATGGCTTCGATCCCCTTGAAGGCGTCGTCCGGGATGTCGACGTTCTTCAGCGCCTTGCCGACGCCGGGGATCATGCCCATGAGGTCCTTCATGTTCCCCATCTTCTTGATCTGACCGATCTGCTCCAGGAAATCGTCGAAGCCGAACTGGTCCTTCGCGATCTTCTTGTTCAGCTCGCGCGCCGCCTTCTCGTCGAACTGCTCCTGCGCACGCTCCACCAGGCTCACCACGTCGCCCATGCCCAGGATGCGCCCTGCCATGCGGTCCGGGTGGAACTCGTCCAGCGCCTCCATCTTCTCGCCGGTGCCGATGAACTTGATCGGCTTGTCCACCACGCTGCGGATGCTGAGCGCCGCACCGCCGCGGGCATCGCCGTCGAGCTTGGTGAGCACCACGCCGTCGATGTTCAGGCGTTCGTTGAACGTCTTCGCCGTGTTCACCGCGTCCTGACCGGTCATGGCGTCCACCACGAACAGCGTCTCCTGCGGCTGGATGGCCTTCTTCACCCGGGTGATCTCGTCCATCATGGCCTCGTCCACCGCCAGGCGGCCGGCGGTGTCCACGATCACGGCGGTGAATCCGTGCTGCTTGGCGTAGGCGATGGCGTTCTGCGCGATGGCCACAGGGTCGGTGTTGGCCCGCTCGCTGTACACGGCGATGTCGAGCTGCTTGCCGAGCGTTTCCAGCTGGTCGATGGCCGCGGGGCGGTACACGTCGCAGGCCACCAGCAGGGGGCGCTTGCCCTTCTTGCGGATGTGGTTGGCCAGCTTGCCGCTGAAAGTGGTCTTGCCCGAACCCTGCAGGCCGCTCATGAGCACCACGGTGGGGTTGCCGCCCATGTTGATGCCGGCCGCCCGACCGCCCATGAGCTCGGCGAGCTCGTCGTGCGTGATCTTGGTGAGCAGTTGCCCAGGGCTGATGCTCGTCAGCACGTTCTGCCCCAAGGCCTTGGCCTTCACGCGGTCGGTGAAGTCCTTGGCGGTCTTGTAGTTCACGTCGGCATCGAGCAGCGCCCGGCGGATCTCCTTCACGGTCTCCGCCACGTTGATCTCGCTGATCTGGCCCTGGCCCTTGAGGACCTTGAACGCCCTTTCGAGCTTGTCACTGAGGTTCTCGAACATCGTTCATCCGGTAAGGACCGCGAAGGTAGGGGTGTGGTTGCAAGCCCCCATTCCAAGCCGGGGTAGGTTCGTTGCGTAGGTCAGGGTCCAAGTCTCCAAGCTCGCGTAACCTCTCCGGCACTTCAGCGTCCTTCCCTTCAAAGACCACGTTCATGGAACAGTTCCTGGCCCTCGCCCTGGTCCCTGTCTGGCTTGGCATTCCAGCCAAGACAGGTTCCGGAGAACGAGCACCAACGGGATCCCTGCCCGGCATCTATGGCGTTCGCGGCTGTGCTGAGGACGCCACCGGCGCGGCATGTGTCACGCTGACCATCAGCGCGGACGGCGGCTACACCTTTGTCGACGGCTCGGATCCATCAAACCCCATCGAACAGCACGGCCAATGGCGGGTGGAGGGTCGCACGCTTCGGCTGCGTTACGCCGACAACGAGCAGGTGTGGACGTTGGACAAGGACCAGCCCTGCCTGCGCGCGCGCTTCGGAATGCGCTTCGAGCGTCTGTGCCGTTTGGAGGAGTGCCCCTGAACGGTTCCGTGGAACGGCGCTGATCGATCTTTGTCCATGCGCACGCTGTTCGTTCCACTTGTGATGGCCGGCTTGGTGGCCTGCACATATTCGACCGATGCAGCGCTCGCCCCGCCAGAGCCGGTCCCAACCAGGGAACTGGCTCAGACCATCGCCGCCCTGGATAGCGCCCTCTTCGCCGCCTTCAACGCCCACGACGCCGCGCGGCTCGGCACCTGGTTCACACCGGACCTGGAGTTCTACCACGACAAGACCGGCCTCGCGGGCTACGACAGCACCATGGCCAACTTCCGCGGCCTCTTCGCGCGCAACGCGGATACCGGTCTTCGCCGCGAACTGGTTCCGGGCAGCTTGGAAGTGTATCCGCTCGGTGAGTTCGGTCTGCTCGAGGTGTGCAAGCACCGCTTTTGCCACACCGAGAACGGAAAGCAGGACTGCGGCACCTTCAGGAACATCATGATCTGGCGCAAAGAGGGCGACGGGTACAAGGTCTGCCGGGTGATCAGCTACGATCACTGAGCACGCTGCCTGCACCTGCATCTACATTTCGGCCATGCCCAAGTTCCTTCCAGCGCTCGATGAACGCCTGTCGGAGTTCATCCGGAGCCAGCGCATCTTCTTCACCGGCACGGCGCCGCACAAGGGCCGGTTGAACGTGTCGCCGAAAGGGCTCGACACCTTCCGTATCCTCTCCCCCACCCGCGTGGGCTACCTGGACCTGACAGGCAGCGGCAACGAAACGGCCGCGCACCTGCTGGAGAACGGCCGCATCACCTTCCTGTTCTGCGCGTTCGAGGGACCGCCCCTGATCGTACGGCTCTACGGCCAGGGACGAGCGGTACTTCCGCAACACACCGAATGGCAGGCACTGCGCCCCCACTTCGGCCCGCCGATGCAGGGTGAACGGCAGCTCATCATCGCAGAGCTGGAGAGGGTGCAGACCTCCTGCGGCTTCGGCATTCCACATTATTCCTTCCAGGAGGACCGGTCACAGCTTACGGAGTGGGCGGCCCACAAGGGGCCGGAAGGGCTGACGGCCTACCGCCGGGAGAAGAACATGCGCAGCATCGACGGGGCCTCCACGGGATGGGAAGGATGATCTGGCGAACGACCCGCGGTCTGCGCACAGCACGGCCGCACCTGCGGCTCATTCTCCTCGTCGTTTCCGTGTGGTGCACATCCGACCGATCCGACGGTCAGGTGCTGCTCGACACCCTCACCTGGACGGACAGCGTGCGCCACCGAACGGTCCCCGTGGCCTTCTACCATGTGGACCGCGACACCAAGGGTCTGCCGGTGGTGCTCTTCAGCCACGGGTACAACGAGAACCGGCCGGGCGCCTACCTGCGGTACAGCCATCTGGCCAGGGCCATGGCCCTCTCGGGCTGGTTCGTGGTGAGCGTACAGCACGAACTGCCCACGGACGAGCGCCTTCCCTTGGAGGGCGTGGCACAAGTGGTGCGCCGGCCGAGCTGGGAACGCGGTGTGGCCAACCTGCTCTTCGTGCTTGACCGGCTGCGGCGCTCACGTCCCGACCTGAACCTGGAGCGGCTGACGGTGATGGGCCACAGCCAGGGAGGGGACATCAGCATGCTGTTCGCCAAGGAGCACCCGGATCTGTTGGAGCGAGTGATCTCCCTGGACAACCGCCGCATGCCGCTGCCCCGCACGCACAGGCCTCAGGTGTGCAGCATCCGCAGCAGCGACCAGCCTGCGGATCAAGGTGTTCTTCCCGGTGCAGAGGAAGCACACGACCTGGACATGCGTGTGCTCATGTCCACCGTGCCGCACAACGCGATGGACGATGGTGCGTCCCCGGAGCAGCGCAAGGAGCTCACGGAGCTGATCACGAGACTGCTGAACAGCGAAGCCTCGGCCCGTTGACCCGTCGACCTTCGGTCAGCGCACCCTTCCTCCGGCCAGGCGCTTCGTGACCAAGGGCGGCCGCTTGTCCCGCAGGAACACCCACTTCGTCTCCGTGCTGTCCGCAGGGGAGAAGCGATACCCATCCCCGTCGTAAGCCTTGATGCGGTCGGCCTCCAGGATGCGGTGTTGCAGGATATAACGCGCCAGCGCACCGCGCTGGAACTTCACATACACCTGCAGGGACTTGTAGCCGCCCGGCGCCTTGTCCTTGAACTCGGGTGTGATCACACGGGCACCGAGCCTGCCGAGCCGCGCGGCCTTGCTGTACTCGGCGGAGGCCAGGTTCACCACCACATCGGAGCCGGACCGCTCCAGATCGGCCCTCAGGACCTCGGCGATGCGATCATTCCAATAGGCATACAGGTTCCTGGCCTTGCCGACACCGAAGGTTGTGCCCATCATCAGGCGGTAGTCCTGCATGAGGTCCAACGGCCGAAGGACGCCGTAGAGCCCGCTGAGGATGCGCAGATGGTGCTGCCCGAAGTCAAGGTCGGCTGCGGAGAGCGACCTTGCATCCAGGCCGCGGTACACCTCGCCGTTGAAGGTGAACACTGCGGGGCGGGCGTTCTTCGGGGTGAAGGGTGTCGACCAGCGCTCGTACCGCTGTCGGTTCAGCTCGCCCAACGCGGGGCTCAGGTCCATGAGGTCGGCGAGTTTCTTCGCGCTAAGCGTCCGCAGCTTGTTCACCAACGGGAGGGCGTGCTCCAGCAGCGCGGGTTGGGTGGCCCCTCGGATGACGGGTGTTTCCTTGGCGAGGTCCTTGGCGGGCGAAAGCAGTACGAGCATGCTGGCCAAAGTACGGCCCATGGCAGCGGTCGGCGAGGTCTCCAAGGCCGTCAGGGGGTCGGTTCCGAGGGTCGGTGTAACCTTTCGGGGGATCCGGCGACTATCTGTTCGGAACACCCCAGGACCGTGAGCGACGCGAAGCAGACCTCCTTCATGCAGGCCTACAAGGACTGCCACGGTCCGTTCCTTCGGTACTGTTCGGCCATCGCGTACGGGCGCATGGATGTGCAGGACCTGGTCCAGGACGTGTTGTTGTCCGCATACCAGCAGTTCGACCGTATCGAGCGGAAGGACCAGTTGCTGCACTACCTGGTACGGACCGCACGGAACCGTGCCGCCAGCGCGTGGAAGCTGGGCCGGCGATCGGCCGACCTGTGCGAACGGCAGGCGGCGCGCCTGCAGCAGCACGGTGCCACACCTGAGCAGCTGGTCGATGTGCAGTTGCTGTACAGGGCCTTGGACCAGCTGCCTGCGCAGCAGCGCGAGGCCCTGGTCCTGTTCGAGGTCTCCGGCCTCAGCATGGCCGAGATCGCGGTGATCCAGAACTGCGCGGAGGGTGCGGTCAAGACCCGCGTGAGCCGGGCCCGCGCCGCTCTGAGGGGCCGGTTGGACGGTCGTCCAAAACTCCCGGTGGCCGCAACCCTGCAATTGCTGATCCTTCTGCTCCCATGAACCCACGCGCCCACGACGGGATCGACCTGCACCTGCTGCGTGACCTTCCCGAGGAACTGAGCCTCGAGCAGGTGGAGCGATTCATCATAACCCTGCCACCCACCCAACCGCCCGGATCCGGGTCGGGGGGATCATTCTTCAAACTCAACTCCATCCTCATGAGCACTGCAGGCCTCCTCCTTGTCGGACTGAGCATTCATCTGTTCACCAGTGGCGGTGCGGCATCCCCATCGCCGAGCGCTCCGGCGGACCTGGTCTCGCCCGCCACGGTGTTCGATGCCCCGGCGACCGTGCTGCCCACCGAGGCCAAGCCGCAGCAACAACCTCGGCCTGCGCCGTCCGTGGCGCTCGCAGCGCCCGCCCCGACCCCCGAGGCTGATACGCCCCCTGATCCCGCTCCTGTTCCCGATCCCGTTCCTGCCTCCGCGCCCGCCCCTGTGCAGGGTCCGATCGCAACGGACCCGGCGGTCGTCATCGCGGAGCCCATCAAGGAAGGAGATGCCCGCCGATACGACCTGAGCGGGTTCACGGCGGTGCAGGTGCGCGGCAGCATGGACGTGGTGCTCGAGCAAGGTCCGTACGAAGTGGTGGCCGAGGGCGACGAGGATGTCCTGGACCGGCTGAGCATCCTGATGGAAGGGCAGGTGCTGCGCATCGCCAACGGCGGTAAGTCAAGCCGCAACGGCACTTGCAATGCGTCCGGAGCCCAGGTGCGCGTGCGGATGCCGCAGGTGTCGGAACTGGAGGTGTACGGCTCGGGTGGGATCACGGCCGGAGCCATGACCGCCAATGGGCCGCTGCGCTTGCTGCTGCAGGGCTCGGGCAGCCTTGTGATGGGCTCCGCCCTGGGGGCCGCTTCGCTGACGGTGGACCTGGCGGGCTCCGGCGATGTGCGATGCGGCGCCATGGACGTGAGCGGTACCACCGCGGTGAACCTGAGCGGAAGCGGCGATGTGGTCCTGGAAGGCCGCACAGCACGGCTGTCGATCGATCTGGCCGGTTCCGGCGATGTGGATGCGTCGGGTGTGGAAAGCACCGGGACCACGGCCACGCTGGTGGGATCGGGCGATATTCTTCTGGGCCGGACGGGACCGTTGGAGCAACGCATCACCGGTTCCGGTCGGATCGAAGTGCAAGGGAGCCCTGGCGGCCATGCGCCACAAGGGGAAGGTTCACGGTCCTACTAGGCCGCTGGCCACGCGTCCACCGCCGGGCTCCCCACACTTCCGGTGCGATCCCATCATCGCACGGGACCGAACGAAGGACCATTCCGGGCTCAACGACCGCGTTGGCAGGGCTGGCATGCGCCCCTGCGCCAAGGGTTCTCATTCCCCGACCCTACCATACCATCCGGTCCGATGCCATGAGCGGAAGGTTCCGGTGCACGGCTGAAGCCGCAGCTGCCGACCGCTCGTCCGACCCTCGCCACCCCTCGCCAACGCGCTGCAGGAGCGCACCCGGCTTCACCTGAACGGACCGGTCCGATCGGCAGGGGTCGGGGCGACGGGGCCGCCACGCACCCTCAGGAAGGATGGAGCAGGTCCTCGCCTGGGGCGCTCGCACGGGTTCCGCACGACCTCCCATCGCGCCCATGTTCGTCGATGAAATCGCAGGTCCGGTCGAACGGACGTATCCAACGGCGCCGGCCCGCGTACGACCGATCGAGCAGAAGCACATACGCGATGGGGGGATCACGACTCGGGAGCATGCTGGCGATGCGGTTCAGGACCGCGCTCGTGGCGACCACGCTGGCCGCGTCCTGCCCTGTAGCGGCCACGCACATCAGCGGCGGCGAGATCTTCTACGAGTGCCTCGGGAACAACCAGTACGAGGTGACGCTCATCGTCTACCGGGACTGTTTCGGGGTCCAACTGGACAATGAGGTCGACCTGGTCTTCGACAGTCCCTGCGACAGCTTCACCGTGACCCTGGACACTCCCAACCCGGTCGAGCTGTCACAACTCTGCGACCTCGAACTTCCGAACAGCACCTGCAACGGCGGCACGCTGCCGGGCATCGAGCAGTACACCTACACCACGGTGGTGACACTTCCGCCATGCGACCACTGGACGATGGGCTGGATCGGCCGGAACCGCAACGCCGCAGTGGCCAATCTGGTGAACCCGGATGATGAGGCGATGTACATCGCCACCACGCTCGACAATACGGTGGACCCTTGCGACAACAGCCCGGTGCTGACCAACATCGCCAGCCCTTACGTCTGCCTGAACTATCCGGTGACGTACAGCTACGGTGGCTATGACCCGGACGGCGACTCCCTCAGCTATGCCCTGGTGGATGCGCTGGACGAATTCGGTCAACCCATCGCCTACGTGGCGCCCTACACCGGTGCGCAGCCCATCAGTGGCATCACGATCGACCCCGTCACCGGCCTGCTGAGCTTCACCCCGATGCTGGCCGGCAACTGGGTGGTGGTGGTGGAAGTGAGCGAGTGGGACTCCCTGGGCAACCTCATCGGCACGGTGATGCGCGACATGCAGTTCATCGCGTATCCCTGCGCGAACGTTCCTCCGGACCCGGCCACTGGGACCATTGGCGGCTTCACCGGTGCGGCCGTGCAGACCGGCGCCAACAGTGTGGAGGTCTGTGAGTCAGGTTCGTTCTGCATGTCCTTCGACATCGCCGATATCAACGCGGCGAACGTGCTGGAAGCCACCACCAACCTTCAGCAGAACCTGCCCGGAGCCACCTTCTCCTACACGGGTACCAACCCGATCACGTGCACGGTCTGCTGGAACGGTCAGCCCGGCACCTCCGGGTTCTTTCCCTTCATCGTGCAGGTGAACGATGGTGCCTGCCCGATCCCGGCCGTACAGACCTACGTATACGCCATCACGGTACTGCCGGGCATGGCGATCACCGTGGATACGCAGGATGAGAGCTGTGCGGGGAACCTGGACGGACAGGTGACCGTGAACGTCACCGCCGGCACCGGACCGTTCCAATACACCTGGGCCGGTCTTCCGGACACCACCTCGACGATCCAGGTGGGCGCCGGTGTCTACGCCGTGACGGTCACCGACGCCAACGGGTGCATCTCCCAACCCACTTCGGCGGTGGTGAACGCACAGGCCCAGCCGAACCAGGCCAATGCGGGCGCCGATCAACTGGGCTGCCTGGGCGCGTTGCCGGTCACCCTGAGCGGCACGGTGACCAACGCCACCGGCGGCATTTGGAGCGGAGGTCAGGGCACCTTTGCCGGAACGGGCCTGAACGTGACGTACCAGCCCACGGCGGCCGAACTGGCCTCCGGCGGGGTCGACCTTCTGCTCACCACCACGGGCAACCCCTTGTGTGCGGCCGATGTGGACACGGTGCACGTGGTGCTGAGCGATGACCTGCTGAACGCCAGCGTGACGGGATCGGACGCCTTGTGCAACGCCACGGCCACGGGCACCGCGTCCTTCCAACCGGTGCTACCGGGCATGAGCTTCGTCTGGAACGCGCCTGGCGCGCCCACGACACCCCAGGTGAGCGGCCTTCCCGCGGGCACGTACGGAGTGACCGTGACCGACGCTGCCGGCTGCGATACGACCCTGAGCATCACCATCGGCCAGCCGGACGCGCTCATCCTGGGCGCACTGAGCGTGGTGGATGAACCGTGCGCCGGCCTGGGCGGTGGGAGCATCAGTGCCACCGTGAACGGCGGTACGGCCCCGTACACCTACGCGTGGAGCCAAGGGGCCACCACCCCGTCCGTGAACGTGGGCGTCGGCACCTATACGGTCATCATCACCGATGCCAACGGCTGCACCCCGGTGAGCGGTTCGGCCACGGTGAACGCCACCGCACAGCCCAACCAGGCCAACGCAGGCCCCGACCTCGTGGGCTGCCTGAACGAACTTCCGGTGACGCTCACCGGGACGGTGACCAACGCCACGGGAGGCACATGGAGCGGCGGCACCGGCACCTGGTTGAACAACGGGCTGACGGCCACCTACATGCCCAGTGCTGCAGAGGTGCAGCAGGGCGGTGCGGCCCTCCTCCTCACCACCACCGGCAACCCGGGCTGCCCGCCCGATGTCGACACCGCCGTGGTGATCATCAGCAAGAGCTTTCTGAACGCGGGCCTTTCCGCCACGGCCACGAGCTGCCACGACGGCGCCGATGGCACGGCCCTGTTCACACCGAATGACACCAGTTTCAGCTACCTGTGGAACGATCCCGGCGCACAGGCCAGCAACCCGGCCACCGGACTTGCGGCCGGCACCTATGCGGTCACGGTCACCGATGTGCTGGGCTGCGACACGACCATGAGCATCACGATCGCGGAGCCGGCACCGCTGCAGGCCACGCTGACCCAGAGCGGCGATCCGCTCTGCGCCGGCGGGAACAATGGATGGGCCACGGTGAGCGCATCCGGCGGAACACCGGGATACACGTACCAGTGGGACGCGGCGGCGAACAGCCAGATGGGCCCGACCGCCAATGGGCTCGGCGCAGGCACCTACGGGGTCACCGCCACCGATGCCAATGGATGCACCGTGCAGCTGAGCGCCCAGCTCGGGGCTCCGCCGCCGATCCAATTGACCGCCCAGGCACCGGACACGGTGTGCGTGAACGTGCCCGTACCCCTTACCGCACAGGCGTTCGGAGGAACGGGCAACCTCCTCATCAGCTGGAGCGGCATCGGCGTGGGCACCCAGTTAACGCATGCCTTCAGCACCTCGCAGAACGTGGTGGTGACCGTGGTGGACGCGAACGGATGCAGCGGGCCCACGGTGACCCTCCCGGTGACCGTGCTGGATCTGAACGACGCGCAGCTGATCACCGCCGGATCAGGCACGGTATGCCCGGGCGATACGACCACGGTCTCGGCGCAGGTGATGGGGTATCCCTCGTCCGTACAACTGAACTGGCCTCAACTGGGCGTGGCGGGGCCAGGCCCGCACAGCGTGGTGGTGAACACGGACATGACCCTGACGGTGACCGCCACGGACCAATGCGGCAACACGCTGCAGGCGGTGGTGCCGCTGCAGGTGGATGAACCACCGGTGTTCACCCTGCCGGCGATCTTCGCTGAAGGGTGCGCGCCATTGACGGTGCAGTTCCCGGACACCCTGGTGAGCGGCAACCTCACCTATCTGTGGGATTTCGGCGACGGTGCGACGTCCGCCGCTCCGGCGCCCGTTCATACGTTCCAGGCGGGCACCTTCGGCGTAAGCCTCACCGTGACCACGGCGCTGGGATGCAGCAGTACATCGCCCGCGCCGGGCCTGGTGATCGCGCACGCTCCGCCCACCGCCGCCTTCGCCGCGAGCACCACGAGCACGGACATCGACAACGCGCTGATCCACTTCACCGACGGCAGCACCGGTGCGATCACCAGTTACGCCTGGGACTTCGACGACGGCACCACGAGCGACCAGCAGGACGTGTCGCACCAGTTCATGGATGTGGGCCTCTTCAATGTGGCACTGGTGGTGATGGACGTGCAGGGATGCAGCGACACGGCGTGGGTGACGGTGGAGGTGACGCCGGACCACGAGGTGGTGATCCCCACGGGCTTCACCCCGAACCCCGGCGGTGGCGGTGGTGGCGGATACGATCCGAACGACCTGAGCAACGATGTGTTCTACCCCTTCGCCCGCTTCGTGGACGACTTCCGGATGCGGATCTACAACCGCTGGGGTGAGCTCATCTTCGAGAGCCTCGACATCCAGCGCGGCTGGGACGGCTACTACCGCGGCCAGCTCAGCCCACAGGACGTATACGTGTACCAGGTGTGGCTGCGCTTCGTGGACGGCAAGGAGCGGCAGCTCGTGGGCGACATCACCCTGTTCCGATAAGCGAAGCGCATGAAGCGAAGCCTACCCCTCCTGCTCGCGCTCGCACCGGCCGTGCTTTCCGCACAGGACCCGCAGCTGTCGCAGTTCTTCGCGGCACCGATGTACCTGAACCCGGCGTTGACCGGCAACACGTACCAGGACCGCATCGCCATGAACTACCGGAACCAATGGCCCAGCGCGGTGGTGAACGCCTTCCAGACCTATGCGGCGAGCTACGAGCACCGGTCTCAGAAGCTCAACAGCGGTTTCGGGGTGATGGCCATGCGGGATGTGGCGGGCGCGAACGGCCTGTCCTTCACGCAGGTGGCCGCCGCCTACAGCTATGAGGCCCGCATCAACCGAAAGCACGCGGTGCGCGGGGGGGTGCGCGCGGCCTGGACCAACCGCAGCTTCGACCCGAACAGCTTCCTCTTCGCCGACCAGGTGATCCGCGACAACGCGGCCACCAGCATCGAGAGCGGTTTCGTGCAGCAGGTGAGCTACATGGACCTGAGCGCTGGAGGCCTGTACTACAACGAGCGCTTCTGGGCCGGCTTCAGTGTGAACCACCTCAACAGGCCGCAGCAGTCGCTTTTCCTGAACGGTGATGCCCGGCTGCCCATGCGCACCAGTGTGCACACGGGCTACCGCTTCCCGTTGGACGGACAGCGTATGGCCTACAGCAGCACGGTGGGCACCTTTGCCACCCACTACAAGGCCCAGGGCAAGTGGGACCAGTTCGACGTGGGGTTCTACGTGGACCACGACAAACTGCTGGCGGGCATCTGGTACCGCGGCATCCCCGGGCTGAAGGCCTATGCCCCCGGATATCCGAACAACGACGCCGTGGTGCTGATGGCGGGCTACGAGACCCCGTTGCAGCTGCGCATCGTGTACAGTTACGATGTCACCATCAGCTGGCTCGACCGGTCCAGTGGTGGCGCGCATGAGGTAAGCCTCACCTACGAGTGGCCGCGCAAGACCAAGGCACGCAAGCACAAGATCGTGCCCTGCCCGAAGTTCTGACCAGCGCTACATACGTGCGGCCAGGGTCAGGTAGAAGGACCGGCCCATGCCCGGCATCAGGCCGGGGCCCGGATAACCGCCCGCGCGGCGCGTGGCATAGACCGCGTCCAGAAGGTTGTTGACCCCGGCCGACAGGGTCATGTGAGCGTCGAAGGTCCACGTCGCACTGGCATCCACGACGGAGTAACCCGGGATCCGGCCCGCCGTGGCGTTCGCGCTCGGTGCTTCCGTATTGGTCGCGTTGGTGTACACCGCATCGATCACGCTGCCTTTGGCGGCCAGTGAGAAGCGTCGGTGGCGGAAGGTGATGCCCGGCCTGAACAGATGGCGCGGCGCATACTCGACCTGGTTGCCGCGCACATCGAACGCCGCATCGCTGTCCATGGCCGGATCGTCCCACCGCACATAGCGGGCATCGACGAAGCCGTAAGCGAGGGCGATGGCCAGGCTCGATCGGCCATGACCGTTCGTGCCGCGGCAGAGCCCCAGAACGTCCACCTCGGCATAGGCTTCCACACCCTGGCTGCGCGAGGCGCCCAGGTTGGTGCGAACGTTCACCCCGTCGCGCACCACGGTCCCCACCCGATCATGGATGTGCAGCAGAAAGCCGCCGATGTCGAAGCTCACCGACGAGCCGAGGGAGCCACGGAAGCCGGCATCCACGTTGTACCCGCGCGTGTCGCGCAGATCCGGATCGATGAGGTCGGTGGTGGCGGATGGCGTGAGGTCGCCATAGAGCACGGGGCGATAGCCCTGGCTGACGTTGGCATAGCCTTGCATGGTGGCCGTGGCACGCACCTGCACGCCGAGGCCGAGCAGGGCGACCTGTCGGGCACGTTCGCCACTGTCCACAAGGCCCGTGGCGCTGATCCGCCCGTCGACCCGTGAGGCGATGTGTTCCACACGCACACCGGGCACCACCGCAATGCGGTCGGTGAAGGGCAGCATCACCTCGACGTGGGCCGCGGCATTCCGGGTCCCGAGATCCAGGTCGCGGCCGAAGTCGCCGACGATGTCCACATCGGCATCGGAGCCGGTGGTGCCCGTTCCGAGCTGCTGCCGATGGGCGACGGCCTGGAAGTAGCGCAGCCCTGCGGCCACATGGGCCTGTCTCCGGAGGAAGGGGAGACCGCGACGGATCCGGGCCTCCACCCCAGCGTTCGCATAGCGGTCCCGGTCCACCTGCCGCGGCGCGTAGGTCCCTGTCGCCCGGTCAACCGTATCAGGGATGTTCACGGCGCGCATGAAGCCGACGCTGTTGCGTTCGGCGAGCGTACCGAAGACCTTCACATCCATCACCGTACGGTCGTCCGGACGCCATTCGGCGGTGAGCGCGGCCACGTTCCACGGCAACAGCATCCAGTTGCGGGCCCGATCGGACGCACGTGGATCCACCTTCAACTGCGCATCGGTGAGGCCGCCGGGCTGCTGCTGCACCACATCGGACCTCGTGTAGGACAACCCGATGCGGAGGTTCCTGGTCACGGCATAGCGCAAGCCCGTATGGGCCGTGGTGGTGCGGTACCGGCTGTTGGCCCTCCAGCCCTCGGCCTGGCGGTGGTGCACGAAGGTGTAGTGCTCCACACGGCCCTTGGTGCCGCCGAGCGCCGCATAGGTATCCGTGAGTCCGAAGGAGCCGACCGTCTGGCGGAGCTCACCGGCCAAAGGCCGGTCAGGAGCGCCCCGCTTGAGCACGAAGTTGACCAGTCCGCCGAATTGCGGGCCGAAGGCCAGCGATGCGGCGCCGCGCACCACCTCGATGCGCTCAAGGGCCTCCATGGGCGGGGTGTAGTAGGCCTCCGGATAGCCGAAGGGGTCCGCGCTGATGTCGTGGCCGTCCTGCCGCAGGTTGAACTCCCAGCTCCGGTTGGGGCTGAGGCCGCGCGCCGCGATGCCGAGCTGGATGCCGCTGCCGTCGTTCTCCCACACGGTGATGCCAGGCACCTTGGCGAACACCTGGCGGCCGTGGTTGAGCGCGAGGTCGGCGTCCAGCGCCGCCGGTGCGATGATCTCTGTGCGCCTGGCCGCCAGAATGAGAGCGCCAAGCGTGTCGTCGGCGGGACGGATGCCCGTGCGGTGAACGCTCAGCACATCGAACGGTCGGAGCTCCAGGGTGCGCACGGTGTCCGGGTGTTGCGCGTGCACAGCGAATGGCAGCAACAAAGCCGCGGGCAGGGCGCGGAAAAGGTCCCGATCGATCATGGACGCAAAGCAGCCCTGGGTCGCGACGGCCCACAATACCATGATCGGGGGAGATGGTCTTCGCAGCAGAGACCGAAGCGGGCCGGGTCACATCCGCTCGGGCACCTCAATGCCCAGACACCACATCGCCCTCTTCGTCACGTTGGCCACCACCCGGCTCAGGTCAAGGCGGAAGGCGCGCTTGGCGGCATCCTCCTCCTTGATCACGGGCACGCTCTGGTAGAAGCTGTTGTAGGCCTTCACCAGTTCGTAGGTATGGTTGGCCAGGGCGGAGGGATCCAGCTTGGTGGCCGCCTCGTCCAGGACGGATGGCAGGTGGTGCAGCAGCTTGATCACCGTTCGTTCCTCGGGGAGAAGCGCCGATGTGCCCGTGTGCTCATCCCGCTGGGACGGGACAGGTCGTACCCAAGTGCCCATGCCTTCCGCTTTGCGCAGCAGGCTGCGGATGCGGGCATAGGTGTACTGGATGAAGGGACCCGTGTGTCCCTGCAGGTCGATGCTGGCGGCGGGATCGAAGAGCATGCGCTTCTTCGGGTCCACCTTGAGCAGGAAGTACTTGAGCGCGGCCAGGCCGATCATCTCGTACAGCGCCGCCTTGTCCGCCTCGGTGAAGTCGTCCAGCTTGCTGAGCTCCTCGCCCATGCGGCGTGCCTCGGTCACCACCTCGTCGATGAGGTCGTCGGCGTCGACCACGGTGCCTTCGCGGCTCTTCATCTTGCCGCTGGGCAGGTCCACCATGCCGTAGCTGAGGTGGAAGAGCTCATCCGCCCAGGCGAAGCCCAGCTTCTTGAGGATGATGAATAGGACCTTGAAGTGGTAGTCCTGTTCGTTGCCCACGGTGTAGATGAGCTTGCTGAGGCCGGGAAACTCCTCGAAGCGCTTGATGGCCGTGCCGATGTCCTGCGTCATGTACACGCTGGTGCCATCGCGGCGCAGCAGCACCTTCTCGTCGAGGCCCTCGGCGGTATTGTCCACCCACACGGCGCCGTCCTTCTCATAGAACACGCCCTTCTTCAGGCCCTCGAGCACATCGGCCTTGCCCAGCACGTAGGTCCGGCTCTCGTAGTAGTTGCGGTCGAAGTCCACTCCGGCGCGGGCGTAGGTGGCGTTGAAGCCTTCGTACACCCAGCCGTTCATGGTCTCCCACAGCGTGCGCACGGCGGGGTCATTGGCCTCCCATTGGCGGAGCATCTCCTGCGCCTCCAGTAGGATGGGCGCGGTCTTCTCCGCTTCCTCCTTGGTCTTCCCTCCTGCCACCAGCGCCTTGATCTCCGCCTTGTAGGCCTTGTCGAACTCCACGTAGTACTTGCCCACGAGCTTGTCGCCCTTCAGGCCGCTGCTCTGCGGGGTCTCGCCATGGCCGAACTTCTGCCAGGCCAGCATGCTCTTGCAGATGTGGATGCCGCGGTCGTTGATCACCTGCACCTTCACCACCTGATCGCCCGTGGCTTCCAGGATGCGGCTCACGCTCCAGCCCAGGAAGATGTTGCGCAGGTGCCCCAGATGCAGCGGCTTGTTGGTGTTGGGACTGGCGTACTCCACCATCACCTTCCGGCCCGTGGCGGGGAAGCTGAGGATGTCGCGCCCGCCCGCCTCCCGCACGAAGCCCGTCCAGTAGCTGTCAGCGATCACCAGGTTGAGGAATCCCTTGATGACATTGAAGCGGACCACGACGGGCTCTTCCCGCATCAGGAACCCTCCGAGCTCGTTGGCCAGGGGCTCGGGCCCTTTGCCGCTCAGCTTGGTGAAAGGGAACACGTTCATCGTCACATCCCCCTCGAACTCAGGGCGGGTGGACTGGAAGCCGACCTGGTGAAGGGGGATCTCCTTGTCGTACAGCTCTTTGAACGCACGCACCACGACCGGTCCGAGCCGCATCAGCAGGGGGTCCTTCGTCATGGCCGCGAAGATCGCGGTTGCCCGCTACGTGCCCAACAGTGGGAGGAAGTTCTCAGCCAGCATGCACCGCACGCTCCCTCCACCCACGGCCTCGATGGTGGGCACCGGAACGGGCACCAGCTGTCCATGGGCTTCCAACGGCCGCCGCTGGGATGGGGTGAGCGCCTCGAAGGCCGAGGTGGAGAGCAGGATGAACGCCCCCTTCGGTGAGCGCAGCTGCAGCAGGTTGCCGACATACCGGTGCATCTGATCCAGGGTGATCGGCACCAGCACCTTGCCCGCGCGCTCCAGTTCCGCCTGCACATCCTCACGATCCACCGGATAGGGCATCGCCTCCTGGCACACCACCGCGAAGCCTTCACCGATGCTCATCACCACATTGGTGTGGTACACGGGCTGGCCGGCAAGGGTGCCGTCCATGGTGGCCAGGAAGGGCACCTGATGACCATCCATGACACCGCACCACATATTCAGACCACGCTCACTGGTGCGCGGGGAGAGCGCCGCATAGGCCACGTTGCGCCCACGGTCGAGCACGAGGCTCCCGGTGCCTTCCAGGTAACGATGCGCCTGTTCCAACGCGCTGAGGTCGACCGACCGGTCCACGCGGAACCCTTCGCGCTCCAAGGTCCGGACCAAGGAAGGGTCGCGCTCCCTTCGACGGCTCGGCGTGCACATGGGGTACAGCACCACCGTTCCGTCGGCGTGGGTGCTGAACCAGTTGTTGGGGAACACGGCGTTGGGCGCCGTGGGATCCACAGGGTCGAGCACCGTGGTGCCGATGCCGCACCGGTCCAGCGCATCCAGCAGTCCATCGAACTCCTCTTCGGCCAGGCGCCGGAACTCAGGGTCGTTGACCACCTGCTGGAAGGCGTTGCTCTCCGCCGTCTCCGGGTCGGGAGCGAAGCCGGTGGGGCGCACCAGGATGACCGCGGAAGCGGCCTGCGGCCTGGGACCGGTCCTCCCCTGTTCCCGGGGCCCTCGGGTCATGTGCCCTGTGCTCATGCGTCGGTGAGCGCGCCTGCCCAGAGGTCAGCGTCCGCGCAGGATGGGGAAGAGCGGCTCCAGCACACCGAGCACGGCCTCGGCCATGGCGTTGTTGGTGTCCAGCGCCGGGTTGATCTCCACCACGTCCAGCGTGGCGGTCTTCTGATCGCGACAGAAACCGCTGAGCAGGGTGCTCGCTTCGTCAAGCGACAACCCGTGCGGAACGGGTGTGCCGGTGCCCACGGAGATCGAGGGATCGAGGCTGTCGACATCGAAGCTGATGTGCAGCCTGTCACAGGCGCTGAGGTGGGCCAGGGTCTCCCGGACCACGGCGTCGGCACCTCGTTGGCGCAGGTCATCCACGGTGATCACCTTGATGCCGTACTCCGTAATGATGGCCTGCTCCTCCGGTTCGTAGTCGCGCAGGGCGATGAAGACCAGGTCGCTGGGCAGCAGCTTGGGGCTGCTCACGCCGATCTTCCGCAGGCGGTCCCACGTGTCCATGGTGAACACGCGCGGACGGTTGCGGCCCTTCTTCTCGATGTGCATGAGCAGGGCCAGGGGCATGCCGTGCACGTTGCCGCTCGGTGTGGTCCACGGGCTGTGCAGGTCAGCGTGCGCATCGATCCAGACCACCCCGAGCCGGTCGTTGGGGAAGGCCATCTTGGTGCCGCTCACCGACCCGATGGCGATCGAATGATCGCCTCCGACGACGATGGGGAAGGTGTTGTTCCTCAGGTACCTGTACACCTCGTACGCCAGATCGCTCTCAAAGCGGATGAGGCCGTCGATGTGGTGGGCGTTCGGGGAGTTATCGTCCTCGTAGAGCACATCGTTCTCGTCGCGGAGGATGCTCTCCTCGGCATGGCCGAAGAGCTCGCTGCCCAGCTTCCAAGCGGCCACACGCAGCGCGGCCATGCCCATGCTGGCGCCTCGTTTGCCCGCACCGATCTCCGAGGCCGCTTCGATCAAACGCAGTTCCATGGGTGAATGGGGACGGCACCAAAGGTAGGCGCGTCGCTTAGGCCTCCTCCTCCACCGGCTCGAACGGTGCGCAGGCCGGCTCGTCCTCCACGGCCGCAGCCTCCTGCTCGATCACCACGGGTGCGGGTTCGGGAAGGCGCATCGCGAAGAGCTGCTCTTCATCGGTGAGGCAGAGCAGGAGCGTCAGGGTCTGTACGGGCCACATGTTCGGCGAACGGGATTTGAGGGGGGTGTCCAAGCGCCCAGCAGTCCGTTGCCTGCACGGCCGGAGCGGCGGCCATGCGGGGCAAAGATGACCGATGAACACACCCCTTGTCAAGATGAATGCCCGTTTTTCATCGACGAACCCCTCCTCCTCGCGACGAAGGACGATCCCCGGGTTCGCATCTTCGCGGCGATGCCACGCGCTCCCCTCCTCTTTCTGGCCACGATCTGTGCGGGTGCGGTACAGGCCCAGACCTGGCATGGCCCGCGGCTGGGCCTGGGCATGGCCACGGTGAACGCCGGGCAGTTCCTGGCGTGGACCGGCCTGCCCAAGTTCGGTCCCATCGGCGGCTACAGCTTCGACTTCAAGATGAACGGGCAGGTGAGCCTGATGGTGGAGCCAATGTACGTGGCCAAGGGCAGCCTGGTGCAGGCCGCGCAGTTCAGGCAGACCACCCGCACCACGCTGCACTACGTGGAGCTGCCCTTCGTGCTCAAGGTGTCGGTGAACAAGAACCCGCAGGGCCTCTTCCTAGGCGGCGGCCTGGTGCCGGGCTACCTGCTCAGCGGGCGCGAACAGGTGACCCAGGATGGCCAGGAGCTGATCGACCGCGGCATCAACACGGAGAACATCCGGCGCACGCAGTTCAGCATCTGCCTGGGCTTGGGCTGGGAGAAGGGTCCCTTCGAGCTCGAGGTGCGCGGCACCAACAGCATCACGCCGTTCGACACGGTGGTGCGGCGGCAGAACCTGGTGATCGGCCTTCACGCCACCTTCCGCTTCCGCCCCAAGCCGAAGGACGAGGCCCCGGAGGACGAGGAGGAACCCACCGAGGACGACTACTACGAGAAGGACGGCGGCAAGCGCAAGTGACCGGCCGCGATCTTCCGGATACCTTGCCGCGATGCCCTTCACCACCGCCTCCTCCCCCACGCGCGTTCCCTTCGCCGAGAACCCGCTGCTCAAAGCCTTCGCCGGTGCGTTCGCGCTGATCTGGGCGTGGACCTTCATCGGCACCACCGACCGCGCCAACTGGATCACCGAGAACGCGCTCACCATCCTGTTCGTGGGCGGCCTGGTCCTCACCCACCGCCGCTTCCGCTTCAGCGACCTCAGCTACACCCTGATGTTCGTGTACATCCTGCTGCACGTGTATGGCGCCATGTACACCTATGCGGAGAACCCGCTGGGCTACTGGCTGCAGGACCTCTTCGGCAGCGCGCGGAACCACTACGACCGCATCGTGCACTTCAGCTTCGGCTTCCTGCTGGCCTACCCGATGCGCGACCACTTCAGGAACCACTTCCAATGGCCGACCTGGGTGTGCTGGGTGCTGCCGGTGGAGATCACCATGAGCTTCAGCGCCGCCTACGAACTGATCGAGTGGGCCGTGGCCGATGTGTTCTTCCCCGCGCAGGGCCACGCCTACCTGGGCTCGCAGGGCGACATCTGGGATGCGCAGAAGGACATGGCCCTGGCCTTCAGCGGTGCGGTGCTGGCGATGGTGCTGTGGAGCGCCGCCAGGCGGCTGACCCAGAGCTCTCGAAAAGGGTGAAACTGAGCTTATAGCCTGAATACCATCCCCCCCAGCACGAGAACGATCACAAGCGCATGGATCGCAAGGAATGCGACACCAACGAGATTCCACCCGCGTCGATCGCCCCGCCGGATCGCGCTCATGGCTCTGCCCCCGGCCCAAGCGACCGATACGACACCAACCAGCAACTGGACGAATAGAAGGATCGGTTGGCCCACGAAATGCGCGGGGCCAAGGGCCGGTTCTCCGGTAGCTTCCGTGGTCCTGATGACCTCCTCCGCCGGAAGCCAGAACCCGAGATAGAGGACGAGCGACGTGAGCATGATCGACAGCACCGTGCTGAGCAGCACAGCCTTGAGAGGATGTAGGTCAGGTCGGAGGAGGCGCAACATCAGATGTACCGCCAACCCATGATTGGCCAGTAGGAATCCGGTGCCGAACAGGAACAACAGGATGAGGACGGCCAGCATGTGTCACACCTTCGTCCGCACCTGGTCCCAGCGTTTCACCTGCCACACCACGGTGCCGGTGGCCAGGTGGTTGCCACTGCGGTCATGGAGTTCCACGGTGCTGCTGTGCTCCACGGCCGCCTGATCCTGGAGCGGTCGCACCACCTCGTCGGCGATCGCTGCGGCGCTCGGCGCACAGCGGGCCACTGCGGCTTGCTTCGCCTGGTAGTGGTACTGCATGTGCAGGCTGCGCATGATCAGGCGGTACTGCCTGGGATCGAGCTGCTCCAGCACGCTAAGCCCGCTACACATCTCGGCGGCCGTGGCCAGGCAGCAGGCATGGATGCCCTTGATGTGGTTGCGGTTGATGCGCCAGTACGGGATGTGCACGCTGATCCCGCCTTCCGGAAGCGGCACCACCTTGAAGCCGTGCGGCCGGTTGAAGGGGATCATCCACGGCAGCAAGGCATTGAGCTTCCAGCGCGTGAACGCGGACGTGCGGGCCTGAGCGAGGAAGGTGGGCAGGTGCATGGCGACTAACGTGAGGGCAAGAGGGAATGGTGGAGGGGCGGGAAGGAAGAAGGAACAAGTAAGAAGAACCAAGGAACAAGAGGGCTCACGACACGGTGAAGACAGGATCGAGCACAGATGATGACTAAGCCTGAAGCCAACATGGAGTTATTGATCCGGCATCGATATAGCGGACGATCGGCACGATCTGTGGATCTTGCCGAGGCATGCGCGAGAACGACTCCAGGAAGCTGTCGATGCCCGAGCTCAATGAGCGTCGTAGGCAGGCGGTGCAATGCAGGCTCAAGGGCATGGGCCTGAAGGAAACGGCCGAACTCTGTGGCATGTCCCGCAACACGGTGAACGAAGCTTGGCAACGGTACAAGGCCGGTGGCTGGAAGGCCATTCGTGTGTGGAAGACCGGTCGCCCGGTGGGCAAGGGACGCATCCTGACAAGTGAGCAGGAGAAGGAGACACAACGGCTGATCCGTGACAGAACGCCCGATCAGTTGAAAATGCCTTATGCGTTGTGGAACCGGCAAGCGGTGCGCGAGCTGATCGAGCGGCGCTACGACCGCAAGCTGGCCATACGCAGTGTGGGGCTCTATCTGGAGCGCTGGGGATTTACGCCGCAGAAGCCACTGCGCAAGGCCTACGAGCAGCGACCGGAGGCGGTGCGCAAGTGGCTGCACGAGGATTATCCGGCCATCCGTGCACGTGCCAAGGCTGAAGGTGCCGTGATCCACTGGGGCGATGAGACCGGTCTGCGCAGTGATGACGTTCGCGGGCGCAGCTACTCCCTGCGAGGCCACACTCCCGTGGTCAGGGTGAACCACAACCGCCACGGCTGTTCGGTGATCTCCACGGTGACCAATCGCGGGGAAATGCGCTGGATGGTCTTCAAGGGCGCACTGAACAGCAGCATCCTGATCGGCTTTCTGAGAAGACTGGTCAAGGATAGCGACAACAAGGTGTTCCCTGATCTTGGACAACCTCAGGGTCCACCACAGCAAGCCGGTCAAGGAATGGCTCGAGGAGCATCTGGAGAGCATCGAGGTCTTCCACCTGCCGAGTTATTCGCCCGAACTCAACCCGGTGGAAGTAGCGAACGCAGCGCTGAAGGATGCCGTCACCAAGCACGCTCCAGCACGCAAGAAGGGGCAGCTTGAACTCTTCACATCACGCTTCCTGCGTTCCCTCCAGCGACACCCCAAGCGCATCATCGCACTGTTCCAGAAAGACACCGTTCGTTACGCAGCCTGAGTCCAGATCATGAATGCCGGATCAATAAAAGTGGTCAATTCCTGCGGGCGCTCCGCTCTTCAGCGGTTCGTACAGCAGTGGCGAAGATCGCGACCAATTCAGAAGCCTCCTGCCTGACGGTGGACACCCATGGGAGGTCCGGATGGAGGCGAGCTCCGTGAATGATGCGAAGTGCCATGTGGGCCTCGCGAAGCTCCTTGAACACGATCTTGATCTTGTTGGTGAAATCACGGTGGCTCGCGCCGCCTTGGCTCTCCGCATAGTTCAGGGCCGCAGACCCGCTCGCCCGTAGCAACTGGTCCGCATAGAACCGGCCGGCCGGGGTACCCGGCATCTTCTCGGTCACCAACACACCGGACACGGCGAACCTTTCCAGTCGGGTCTCCAGGTCTTTTTGTTTCTTCTCCATGGTCGATCACTTCATTTCCACCCTTCGCATCCGGTCCTGTGGTCCGATCCGATCGGGCAGCGAACGCATCAGGCCGGTCGTGGCGGTCAGTTCTTCGATCTTCCCCCTTTGTCCTTTGTCCTTGGTCCTTCCTTCTTCCTATGGTCCAAGGATCCGCGCGATATCCGGAGGAAAATAGGCCGGTCCCTTCATCACCTTGCCATCGTCACGGCGAATGGGTCGGCCGTCGGCGCCGAGCTTGCTCATGTTGCTGCGTTGGATCTCGCGGAACACCTCGTCGATCTTGTGCTCCAGCCCATGCTTGAGCAAGGTGCCGCAGAGGATGTAGAGGATGTCGCCGAGGGCATCGGCCACCTCCACCAGATCGCCGCGCAGGGCCGCCTCCAGGTACTCCTCGTTCTCCTCGCGGATCAGCTTGTAGCGCAACAGGGCGTCGCGGTCGCCGATGGCCGCTGTGGGTGCCTCGGCATTGGGGATGCCGAACGCGTCGTGGAAGCTGCGCACGTGGCCGATGGCCTCGGCGAGGGTGAGGGGAACGGAAGGGGTGCTCATGCGATCGAAGGTAGAGGCTCCGGCAGGACGGGTTCTTCACGAATGCGGAAACCACCCCGTACCCCTCCTTGTGCGGAGCAGCGAGCGATCGCTGCTCAGGAGGGGGCTTGATCCCGTGAACGCCCCTCCTGCGCGTGGAACGCTCCACGTCGACCCAACACGTCTTCGCGTGCCTGGCTTTGCAGGCGAAGCGATCTCCCCGGTAGAGATCGGATCACAGGCCAGGGAGATCGCCACGCATCCCTTCGGGCTGCTCGCGATGACGGCAAGGGAAGTGATCGCTGCTCAGGAGGGGCTATTGCATGAACGCCCCTCCTGCGCGTGGAAGGCTCCACGCGCCGGGCAAGGAGGGGTCAGGGGAGGTTTCACCTCAGTCATGCCGCATTCTTCATGAAAGCGGAAACCACCCCGTACCCCTCCTTGATGGGAGCAGCGAGCGATCGCTGCTCAGAAGGGGGCTTGAGCTGAGTGCTCATGCGCCCCAACGCCGAGGGCCGCCCCGCGATCGCGAAGCGGCCCCTGACCCATGTTGTGCACAAGCCTATCGTGCCACCTTCACCGCCTTCTTCACCACGAAGCTGTCGTTGAGGTACAGCGTGACGTGGTAGGTGCCGGGCGCGAGATCCGTGGTGGTCCAGTCGTGGGTGTAGGCACCGGCCTCACGCATGGCCTCCTCCAGCACCTCCAGCCGCTTGCCGCTGGCATCGCTCACCTCCAGCCGCGTGCGGCCCGGCGTGGCCAGTGTGTACCGCAGCTGCGTGTGGTCCGCCACCGGGTTGGGCACGATGAACAGATCGGTGCGCAGGGCCTCGCCTGCACCTGCGCCCGCCCCTGCCCCTGGGCTCATGCTGCGCCCATCCGTGCTGCCGTGGTCCGCGCAGCAGCTCGCCAGGTCCTGCTGCACGGCCGCCAGTTGGTCCTGCAAGGTGCTGATGGTGGTCTGCTGCTCCTTGAACGCCGCCACGAGCAACGGGATCATCGCCGTGTAATTGATGCCCTCCACATCCATTTCCGGATGCACCACATTGCCGAGGCTGTCCAGCTCAGCGGGGACTTTCGTGCTGCTCACGACGGCCGGGATCACCTGCGCCACTTCCTGCGCCATGAAGCCGTATTGCTGCCCGCTCGGGAGGTACAATCGCGGATACTGAGCGCTTTGGTAGGTGTACGTCCGTGGCGCCAGCTGTCCCAGCAGATCGGCCGCATCCGGTCCTTCGATGTCCTCCACATTGGTCTTGATGTCGGCGTCCGAGAAGATGAAGGTCCCGTTGTTCCACATGCTGCCGGTGACCTGAACGCGACCAGCGAAGTAGCCCGCCCAATGATTGGTGAGCGTATCGCCCACCTGGCCATACACTGCGATGTTGGTGCTTGAGGTCGCCCCATCCACTCGGCTCCACACCCCATGGTTCGTGGAGCTGCTGCCTGTGCTATACACGTAGGTCCGAACGCCGATGTTGTTCTGGCTCGTCCCGGTGCCTTGCACATAGGTCTCCACGCCGCGGTTCGTCGCCGAGGTGCCTGTTCCGTAAGCCTCGAACTGTCCACCCCAGTTCTCTGCACTGGCGGCATTGTCCGTAGCGCGCGAGAAGACACCTCTGTTCTCATCGACCACGCCACCGGAGGCTACTGATGCATCAAGCGACAACGCCCTGTTCTGACCCACCTCACCGGAAGGATTCGCGAAACCCTCCATCCCATAGTTGTCCACAGAAGTGACCCCACTTGGCGTGAATGCGGTGCCTTGGATCCCAACGTTCCGATCTTCTCCGTTGGCCGCCTCGGCACGCACACCGATACAAGAGGCACCTGCACCATTGGTTCCCGTTGGGATCTCCGTGCGCACGAAAATACCTCGGTTGGACAAGCCGGAATGCGGGGTGTTCTCAATGACGTTGAGCTTCGTTCCACCCGCCGGGCTGTTCGTGCCGATCCCGACGTTATCCTCTCCATCCGGGCAGTCCGGGTCCGACGCGCCCACCGCCGTCCACACGTGGTTGGGGTTCGGATTGGCGCCCATGGTCCATTCGCAATTATCCGGTAGCGCCGCGATGTTCTGCCAGCCCAGCACCCCATCCTCGTTCACCACCACGTACTTGTCCGCGGTGTCCATCACCGCCTCGTTCGGCAACTGGCGGATCCGCACCCGACCGTCCACCACGTCCACCCGCTCTTCGGGTTCAGTGATGGTCGGGTCGGATAGGTTGGCCGCGTAGAAGTCACCGATGCCCACATTCACCTCATCCGGCGTCACCGGATACAGCCGCATGCCTTCCAAACCTTCTTCGCTGTAGGCCCCGGAAGCGCTGGAGCTGCTGTAGCCGCTGGTGAACAGGAAGCGCAAGCGGTCCGGGCCGTACCAGGTGGCCGGGTTGTCGCTCCAGTGGATCACCATGTCCGTCTTGTCGCTGGCGTTCGCCTTCTGCCCCACGTAGCTGTGGTCGCCGTTGCCCGTGATCGTCATGCCCACCTTCATCCACGGGCGGTCGCTGTCGGACTGGGTGCTATTGGTGGCCGCCGCCAGATGCAGCAGGCTGTATGGCCCGTTGGCCCCGCTCAGGAAGTTGGCGATGTCCGGGCTCAGCAACATCCACCCGTTCGCCGTCTTGGCCCCAAAGCTGGAGTTCACCACGTAGCTCTCCGTCGGGTTCAGTTCCACCCGTTGGATGCTATCCGTCCAGAACTCGATCTCATGGTTGCCGTTGTGGCGGACCTCCAAGGGGAACGTGGTAAGCCCATCGCAGCCGACATAGTCTCCTACGAAGGGGTTGTTGCTTGCCGTTGACACCTGTGCCCGCCCGCTTTGCAGCGCAAGCACACCTAAGGCCAGCACTACCGGCCTGAAGAACTTCTTCTTGTTCATGGTCTTTCGAGTTTGTTGACAACTGAAAGACCGGACTTCAACTACTCGATCAACACGAACTTGAACGAATGACTTCCTCCCTTTGCCTGCAGCCTTAGCACATAGGATCCTCGCGGCCAGTTCCGCACATCGAGCCGTAGCATGTCGCTCCCGCTATGGCCCTGCCAGGTCAAACGCCCCAAGGCATCCACTACCCACACCTCCGCATCAATGCCGACACCGCGCAGCCAAACCTCGTCTTGCGCTGGGTTCGGGTAAGGTCGGGGCAGGGCGAACGGGTCATCTTGTGATCCGGCCAAGGCCAGCGGGCAGCCCAGCGGATCGGTGCTTACGCACACGTTGTCGATCAACGTGTACGCTTTCGGCAACCATGCGTACTGCGCAAAGTGCGCCGTATCCGTCAGCGCATTGCTGAAGTGGTTGCCCAGCATCACATACTGGTACGCACTATCGGCCACGAAGCTGCCGCTCACCAGCACCCAGTTCACCGTATCGGCGATCACCCAGGGGTGGTACACATGGGCGAAATTGCCCGGCACCGGCCAGGCATCACCGATGGACCAGGGGCGGGGCTGCATGGTGAAAAGCGCTCCGATATGGCTGGTTGCGATATAGGCCTGTGGATTCGGCTCAGTACCGTTCCATGCGGCATTGGCATAGAAGCTCACGTAGTAGGTCTGGCCGATCACCAAGGGCTGTAGCAATTCGGCCATGACATACTCCCGCAAACCGGTCGGCAATTGATAGGTCACCAAGCCCACGAAGTACTCACCGTCCTGCGGGTATTGGTAGGTGACGTAGCTCTGCGGGATGCCGTTGCCACTTCCATTGGGCAAGCAGCCTTGGTAGTAGTCCGGCGAGCCGCTGGCGGAGAACCAGCCTAGGGGGCCTTCGGTATCGGTGTAGAAGCCCAGCACGGCGAGACAGGTATCGTGATCCTCGAAAGATCCGTTCGCAACGAGATTGCCCTGCGCTTCGCAGCGGAGAGCAGCCATGAACCCCAAGCAGCCCAGCATCAAGCCGAAGCAGGTACCAGGCCACCTGAGGATCATCGCTTTGGAGGTCATTGTTCTGTTCGTGTTGACCGGGGTAGCTGGCCCGGTCCTCTTCCGCTCCGTTCAAGCCCTTGTCCGTCGCGGGTTGCGGCAAGGCTCCGCAGAACAGCCGTGTATGCACGGCCGGGTGCTGCCTGGTGGGCTCTGCGGTGGCATCCTATCTTCGCGCTAGTTCGTGTTCATCTTCTTTCGCGAGTTGGTGGGACATGAGTGACCAAAGCCCTCGGTGTTCAAGCGCCGGGGGCTTCTTCGTGGGGGCAGGGGAAGTCCCGCCTACCTTCATTGATCCATGTTGTGTCGGCCTCCAGCCTCCAGCCTCCGGCCGCAAGCCGCCAGCCTCCAGCCGCCAACCCCATGCGTGCAGCCCGCTGTGCGGTCTGCGCCGATCCTGATCGGAAGTAGTTGCTGCATGGCGGAACCAATGTAATTCAAGATCGACGCTTTGGTGCATGCTGTTGAAAATTTGCGGTTTTCGACGGTGCTAGGTTTACTAGCAGAAGGGCCATGATCAGCAAGGTCCACGTTCACCTTTTCCCGCAGACCTCTGTGCTCGAGGTTCGCTGAACTTCGGAATGATCCGCAGGAGAGCGCCCGTGGATCAGGGGGAGCGAGACGCATCCCTTCGTCTTACCCGCGACAACGAAAGGGTAAGGGCATCGCAGCTCAGGAGGAGGCTTGATGCCGTGAACTCCCCTCCTGCGCGTGGAACACTCCACACCTTCCCAACACGTCTTCGCGAGGCGGGCTTTGGCGCCAAAGCGATCTCCCTGGAAGTGCGCCGATCATTGGCCCGGGAGATCGCCACGCCGGCCCTGCGGGAACGGCTCGCGAGGACGGTCAGGGATGGATCACCCACATCCCATCGGGATGCTCGCGAGGACGTTGGGGAAGGAGACCGCCACGGCGCTCCACACACCACCTTCATCAGCGCATCGCAGAGGCGGGCTGGTGTCGATCATCGCGCTTGGCAGCATCCGCCTTCACGATTCCACTTGACGCGTCCGGAGGCTGTCTGGCCAGGCCCGGGATCCCGGGCCGAACGGTTAACACTCTTTAACTGCCGGTCGTCCCTGATGCCCAAGGGCTCCGGTGAATTTTGCGGCACACCTTTGCGGCCCACGCCATGGACACCCTCAGCACCTCCCCCGCTCCGGTCACGGCCGAGAGCATCCGCCAGTTGAACGACCGCATCCAGCATGCCAGCGCCTTCGTGGACCTGGTGGAGCGCGAACTGGAGAAGGTGATCGTGGGCCAGAAGGACATGGTGCAGAAGCTGCTGGTGGCGCTGCTGGCCGACGGGCACATCCTGCTGGAAGGCGTGCCCGGCCTGGCGAAGACGCTGGCCATCAAATCCCTCGCCCGCACCATCGACGTGGGCTTCAGCCGCATCCAGTTCACCCCGGACCTGCTGCCGGCCGACCTCATCGGCACCCTGATCTACAGCCAGAAGAACGAGGAGTTCAGCGTGAAGAAGGGTCCGATCTTCAGCAACTTCATCCTGGCCGACGAGATCAACCGCGCGCCGGCCAAGGTGCAGAGCGCCCTGCTGGAGGCGATGCAGGAAAGGCAGGTCACCATCGGCCAGCAGACCTTCACACTGCCGGAACCCTTCCTGGTGCTGGCCACCATGAACCCGATCGAACAGGAAGGCACCTACCCCCTGCCGGAGGCGCAGACCGACCGCTTCATGCTGAAGGTGGTGCTGGACTACCCGCACAAGGAGGAGGAGAAGCTGATCATCCGCCAGAACGTGCGGCCCGGCGCGCAGCCCGAACTGCACAAGGTGGTGCGGCCCGACGAGATCCTCACCGCCCGCCAGCTGGTGCGCGAGGTGTACATGGACGAGAAGATCGAGCAGTACATCGTGGACATCGTGCACGCCACGCGCAAGCCCGACCAGCACAAGCTGAGCGACCTGGTGAGCCTGATCGGCTTCGGTGCCAGCCCGCGCGCCAGCATCTACATGGCCCTCGCCGCCAAGGCCCTGGCCTTCACCAAGCGCCGCGGCTATGTGATCCCCGAGGACGTGCGCGCCGTGTGCCCCGATGTGCTGCGCCATCGCGTGGGGCTCACCTACGAGGCCGAGGCCGAGAACATCACCGTCGGCGAGCTCATCGACCGCGTGCTGAACACCGTGGAGGTCCCCTGACCATGTGGCCATGCGACCATGTGCCCAGGGTACAGCACGGTCACACATGGGCACATGCGCACATGAGCACATAGGCACATGAACACCGCCCAACACACCAAGGAGCTCCTGAAGAAGGTGCGGCTGATCGAGCTGAAGACACGCGGCTTGACCGACCACATCTTCAGCGGCGAGTACCACAGCGCCTTCAAGGGGCGGGGCATGGCCTTCAGCGAGGTGCGCGAGTACATGCCGGGCGACGAGGTGCGCACGATCGATTGGAACGTCACCGCGCGCCTGGACCATCCGTTCGTGAAGGTGTTCGAGGAGGAGCGTGAGCTGACGGTGATGCTGGTGGCCGATGTGAGCGGTTCGGCCGACTTCGGCAGCACCGGGCGCACCAAGCGCGAGCTGATCACCGAGGTGTGCGCCACGCTGGCCTTCAGCGCGATCAAGAACAACGACAAGGTGGGCCTGATCCTCTTCAGCGGCACGGTGGAGCGCTACATCCCGCCCAAGAAGGGCCGAAGCCACATCCTGCGGCTGGTGCGCGAGCTGATCGAGTTCACCCCGCAGCAGCGCGGCACCGACATCGCAGGCGCCCTGCGCTTCCTGAACAGCGTGATCAAGAAGCGCAGCATCGCCTTCCTGATCAGCGACCTGATGGGCAGCGGCTACGAGGATGCGCTGAAGATCGCCGACCGGCGGCACGACCTGGTGGTGCTGCGCACGGCCGACCCGCGTGAGGGCGAACTGCCCGACCTGGGCCTGGTGCTGGTGCAGGATCCCGAGACCGGTGAACGCCACTGGGTGGATACCGGCAGTGCCCGTGTGCGCAAGGCCTACCGCACCGAGGCGCTGAAACATGCCGCGCGCACCCGCGACCTGCTGCGCCGCTCCGGCATCGACCACGCCGTGATCGGCACGCGCGAGGGCTACGTCCGCCCCCTGATGGACCTCTTCCGCCAACGCGAACGCGCATGAGAGGTCCGATCATCACCCTGCTGCTGCTGATCGGCCTGCCCGGCGCCACCGCCCAGGCCCCGGCCGTGCGCGCCACGCTGGACAGCGCGGTGATCCGCATCGGCGAGCAGGTGGTGATCGACCTCGAAGCGTACTACCGCACCGACCGCGATGGCACCCTGGACGTGGCGTGGCCCGCCATTGGCGACACCCTGACCCGGCAGGTGGAGGTGGTGTGGGACAGCGGCGTGGACACCGCCCGCGCCGACGAGGCCGACCCCACCCTTCTGGTGCAGCGCCGCCACATCACCGTCACGGCCTGGGACAGCGGCTTCTGGGCCATCCCGCCCTTCCGCTTCCGCATCGGCACGGACACCCTGGAGACCGCGCCGCTGCTGCTGGAGGTGCGCACCGTGGCCGTGGACACCACGCAGGCCTTCCGCGACATCAAGGACATCTATGAGGCCCAGCCCTCGCTGCTGGCCTGGTTGGAGGAGCACTGGCCCTGGCTGGTGGGCCTCTGGGCCGCCTTCGGCCTGATCGGCGGTGGTGCCGCCCTGGTGCAGCGGTTGCGCCGGAAGCGCGTGCAGGACGAAGCCCCGCCTCCACCCCTTCCCCTGCACGAGGCCATGCTGCTGCGATTGGACGAACTGGAACGACAACGCCTGTGGCAGCAGGGCGAGGTGAAGGCGCATTACATCGCCCTCACCGACATCCTGCGCAGCTATGTGGAGGCCCGCCTGGAGGTGCCCGCGATGGAACGCACCACCGACGAGCTGGTGCAGGCCCTCCGCGTGACGGCCCTGCCCACTGCGCACCGCGAGCAGCTGGCGAACGTGCTGCGGCTGGCCGACCTGGTGAAGTTCGCCAAGCTGGCCCCGGCCCCGGCGGAGAACGAGGCCGCAGTACCCGCCGCCCGCCGCTTCATCCTGGACAGCACCGCGGCCCTGTCCACCACCCTCGAACCCGCCGATGCGCAGACCCGGTGACCTGAACAGCGGCCTGGCGTGGAGCCTGCTCGCGATGGGCGGCACGGCGGTGGCCGTGTACACCATGCTCCAGCGCTTCGAGCCCGCCCGGCCCGAGCTGCGCTGGCTGCTGCTGCTGCTGCCCGTGATCGCCGCCGTGCACCTGTGGCGGCGCAACGCCCAACGCGCCAGCCTCACCCTCAGCACCGCGCATGCCTTCCGCGCGCTGCCCACCGGATGGACCGTTCCCCTGCGCCACCTCCCCTTCGCCGCCTCGCTCCTCGGCCTGGGCCTGCTCCTCACCGCCCTCACCCGCCCGCAGAGCAGCGATGCCTGGCAGGACGTCGAGACCGAAGGCATCGACATCGTGATGGCGGTGGACATCTCGGCGAGCATGCTGGCCCGCGATCTGAAGCCCGACCGCCTGGAGGCCGCCAAACGCGTGGCCGCCGACTTCATCGACGCACGGCCCAACGACCGCATCGGGCTGGTGGTGTATGAGGGCGAGGCCTTCACGCAGTGCCCGCTCACCAGCGACCACGACGTGCTGAAGGACCTCTTCAAGCAGGCGCGCTCCGGCCTGATCGATGGTGGCACCGCCGTAGGCATGGGGCTGGCCACCGCCGTGAACCGCCTGCGCGAGAGCGACGCCCGCAGCCGCGTGGTGATCCTGCTCACCGACGGGGTGAACAACGCCGGCACCGTTCAACCCGAGGATGCCGCGCAGATCGCCGCCGAACTGGGCGTGCGCGTGTACACCATCGGCGTGGGCACGCGCGGCAAGGCCCTGAGCCCGGTGGCCATCTACCCCAACGGCCAGTACAAGTACGACCTGGTGGACGTGGAGATCGACGAGCGGATGCTGGAGCGCGTGGCCACCCTCACTGGAGGCCGCTACTTCAGGGCCACGGACGAGAAGTCGCTCGCCAAGATCTATAACGAGATCGACACGCTGGAGAAGACCCGCATCAAGGTGACCGAGCACAACCGCCGCAACGAGGAGTACTTCCCCTACGCGCTGGCCGGTGCCTGCCTGCTGCTTTTCGCCTTCATCACCGACCGCCACCTGCTGCGCACCACGCCATGAACCGCCTGCGCCTCTGGCCCGCCCTGCTGACGGTGCTCCTGCTGGAGCTGCTGCTCGCCGGTCTTCTGGCGGTGCTGTGGTTCACGCTGCTGCGCGGCGAGCCCGCCTTCCGCTTCGGGCGGCCACAGATGCTCTGGGGACTGGCCGTGGGGCCGGTGCTGGCCCTGCTCTTCGCCCTCGACCTCTGGCGCCGCCGCCGCGCGTTGCGGCGCTTCGCCCAAGGGCCCACCCTGCACCGCATGGTGCCCGCCGTGAGCTTCGGCCACGCCACGGTGCGCTTCCTGGCCTTCCGCCACGGCCTCGGCCTGGTGGCACTTGCCCTCGCCGCGCCCCAGTTCGGCACCCGGCTGGAAGAGGTGCGTGCGAAAGGCGTGGACGTGATGGTGGCCCTGGACGTGAGCAACAGCATGCTGTGCGAGGACCTGCGCCCGGACCGCATGGAGGCCGCGCGGCGTGCGCTGAGCCAGCTGGTGGACCGCCTGCGCGGCGACCGCCTGGGCATCGTGGTCTTCGCCGGTGAGGCCTTCGTGCAACTGCCCCTCACCTCGGACAAGAGCGCCGCCAAGCTCTTCCTCGCGAGCCTTGGGCCCGACCTCGTCCCCACGCAGGGCACCGCCATCGGCGCGGCGATCGAACTGGCCCGCAAAGGCTTCGGCGAAGAGGAGGGCGGCAGCCGCACGATCATCGTCATCACCGATGGCGAGAACCATGAGGACGATGCGGAAGGAGCGGCACGTGCGGCGGCCGAGGCGGGCATCACGGTGCACACCATCGGCATGGGCACTCCGCAGGGCGGCCCGCTGCCCATCAGGCGGCGCGGCCAGCTGGTGGGCTTCCGCAAGGACAAGGACGGAAGCACGGTGGTGAGCCGCTTGAACGAGACGATGCTCAAGGCCATCGCCGCCGAAGGCAAGGGCGCCTACGTGCGCGCCACCAGCGCCTCGGCCGGCATCACCGAGCTGGTGGACGAACTTCGCACCATGGACCAGCGCGACATCGGCACCTACCGCTTCGCCGGGCACGAGGACCGGTTCCAGCTGCCGCTGGCGGCCGGATGCGTGCTTCTGGTCATCGGCATGCTGTGGCCCGAACGGCGCCGCGTCCGCAACAGCCTCATCGAGCCCCGCCCATGAACCCGCGCACCCACATCCTCCTGCTGGCCATGTCGGTCGCTGGTGCCCAGGCCCAGGACCGCAAGGCCGATGCCGCCCTGAGCGAAGGCAATGCGTTGTACCGCCAGGGCGACCATGCCGGAGCTGCCGCCGCCTACCAGCGCGCCGGTACACTGGCACCCGCCGACCTGCGCCCCACCTTCAACCTGGGCGATGCGCTCTACCGCCAGGGCGACCCCGCTGCCGCCCAGCAGCAGTTCGAGCGCAGCGCACAGGAGTCCCGGGACCCGGCCGACCAGGCGCGCGCCTACCACAACCTGGGCAACAGCCACCTGGCGCAGCAGCGGCCGCAACAGGCCATCGAGGCCTACCGGCAGGCGCTGCGCCGCGACCCCAGCGACGAGGACACCCGCTACAACCTGGCCTATGCGCAACGGATGCTGAAGCAGCAGCAACAGCAGCAGAACAAGGACCAGCAGAAGCAGGAGGATCAGGAGAACAAGGACCAGGAGCAGCAACAGGGGCAGGACAAGAAAGACCAGGAGCAGCAGCAGGACCAGCAACAGGACCAGCAGCAGCAGAAGCCCGGGGAGGATGGGCGGCAGGAGCAGCAGCAACAGGCCCAACAGCCCCAACGGATGAGCCGCGAGGAGGCCGAACGCCTGCTGGACGCGCTGGACCGGCAGGAGCGCGATGTGCAGGACAAGGTGCGGCAGAAGCTGCGTGTGCCCGTGCGCGTACCGATCGAAAAGGACTGGTGATGATGCGACGCACCCTGCTCCTCCTCATCGCCGCCCTGGCCTGGCCGCTGCTCGCGGCCGCGCAGGAGATCACCTTCGAAGCCCGCGTGGACCGAAGCACCTTCGAGGTGGGCGCATCGATCCGCCTCACCATCACGCTGGCCAACGCGCAGGGCAGCTTCTCCAACCCCGACCTCGGCGGGCTCACCGTGGTGCAGGGGCCTTTCGAGAGCAGCAGCTTCAACTATGTGAACGGCCGGATGAGCAGCACGGTGAGCCGCACCTACGTGATCACCGCCACGAAGCCGGGCACCTACACCATCGGCCCGGCGGCGGCGCGTGTGGGCGGCGGAACCCTGCAGACCCAGCCCATCACCGTGAAGGTGGAGAAGGGCTCGGGCGCCACGAGCGACCGCCTGTTGAACGAAGGCCAGCAGCGCGACCGCGACCTCTTCGTCACCATCAGCCTCAACAAGAGCAAGGTGCATGTGGGCGAGCAGGTGGTGGCCACCTACACCCTCTTTTCGCGCTACCCCAACCTGGAGCTGAGCAAGTATGACCTGCCCGCCCTGAACGGCTTCTGGGCCGAGGAGATCGACCAGGGCGAGACCACCTGGCAGGACCAGCTGCGCACGGTGAACGGCCTGCAGTACCGCGTGGCCGTGCTCAAGAAGCAGATCCTGTTCCCGCAACGCGCCGGCACCCTCAGGATCGAGCCGCTGCGCATCACCTGCGTCGTGAACCGCTCCTTCTTCAACCGGGGTAGCCAGGTGGAGGCCATGAGCAACGCCACCGAGCTGCAGGTGCTGCCCCTTCCGCCCAACGCGCCGCCGGGCCTGCGGGGCGCCGTGGGGTCCTTCACCCTCACCGGCACCCTGGACCGGGACCAGCTGCGCGCCGATGAAGCGATGGAGCTCACGCTGACGGTGAACGGCAGCGGCAACCTGAAGCTCATCGAGGCGCCCGCGCTGGACCTGCCACCTGACGTGGAGCGGTACGACCCGAAGATCAACGACCGCATCAGCATCACCGGCAGCGGCATGAGCGGCAGCCGCAGCTTCACCTACCTGCTGATCCCCCGGCATGCCGGCGACCTGGTGCTAGGCCCCTTCACCCTGCCGTACTTCGATGTGGAGGCCGGCGAATACCGCACCCTTCAGGCCGGTCCCTTCACCGTGCAGGTGGCCCCGGGCAGCGGTGGCGGACAGGCGCAGCTCTCGCGCCCCAGCAAGGCCGACGTGGAGGTGCTGGACACGGACATCCGCTTCCTGCGCACCGGCGACCTGCACCTGCGCCGCGCCGGCCATCACCTGCTGGGCTCCTGGGCCTGGTGGTCGGGCATGGCGGCGCCCGTGGTGGCCTTCGGTCTGTTCGTGGCCTGGCGACGGCGCGAGGAGCGCCTGGCGGCCGACCCCGCAGGCCGACGCCGTCGCGAGGCCGACAAGGTGGCCCGGCGGCACTTCAAGGAGGCGCATGATGCATTGCAACGGAACGCCCGCGAACCGTTCTACACGGCGATGAACAAGGCGCTGCACGGCTACCTGGCGGACCGCTTCGGCCTGGGCGCCGCCGAGGTCAACGCGGCCGCGCTCACGCGCGCGCTCGGTGAACGCCCCGAGGCCGCCGCGCTCGCCCAACAGGTCACCGACCTCATCGCCGCCTGCGACATGGCCCGCTACGCCCCGCTCGAGGTGAAGCCCCGCCGGGCCATGTACGAGGAGGCCCTCACCCTGGTGCAACGTCTCGAACGCCCCTGACCATGCGCACCACCGCCCTCTCCCTCTGCCTGATCGCGGGAACGGCCCTGTCCGCGATGGACCGCACCACGGCGGATACGCTCGTGGCGCGTGCCACTTCGGCCTACACGCAGGGCGACCATGCCGGCGCGCTCGTGCTGTTCGACTCGGTGTATCACCACTGGCGGAGCGCCGGCCTCGCCTATGCGATCGGCAACTGCCACTTCAAGCTGGACCATGTGCCGGAGGCCATCGTGCACTACGAGCGTGCGCTCCTGCTGGAACCCGGTGCCGAGGATGTGAAGGCGAACCTCGAGCTGGCGCGGCAACGGACGATGGACCGGGTGAACGAGCTGCCGACCTTCCGGCTCGGCGGCTCCTGGGACCGCTGGCTTGGTGGTCGGGATGTGGACCAGTGGTCCCGGCGCGCGCTTTGGGGCTGGAGCCTGGCCTTCGTGATCGCCGCCCTCGCCCTGTTGCTGCACGGCTCGCTGCGTGCAGCGGGGCTCTCGCTCGCCGGCGCTTGCGCCGTGTTCGCCCTGCTGTCCGTGGGGCTTGCCGCGCGCAGGCTTCGCGCCGTGGAGCATCCTGCGGCCGCCATCGTGATGCAGCCGCGGGTGGATGTGCGCAGCGAACCGCGCGACGGAGCCACCACCCTGTTCATGCTCCACTCGGGCACCAAGGTGGGCCTGGGCGCGGAACGCTCCGGCTGGGTGGAGGTGACCCTGGCCAACGGCAACGTCGGCTGGATGCCGGCCGCCGCCCTTCAGGCCATCTGACCCCTTCTCAAGGCACCTGCGCCACGCGCACGGCCGTGGGCACCGTGCCGCCCACGGTGGTGAGGATCAGGTCACGGTCGTTGCTGCTGCCCACGTACTTCACGATGCCGTCCAGGTTGACGTCCTCGAGCCGGTAGCCGCTCACCGTGGCCGTCGGGACCGTGCTGCCCACGGCCACCAGCACCGGGTCGCGGTCATTGCCGGAGCCCGTGTAGCTCACCGTGCCATTGCGCGAAATGTCGCCGGCCCACAAGGCCCGCACGTTGCCGTTCACCCGCATGCCATTGGTGCCGTACAGCCCCACGCTGGTCAGCGTGAAGTCCATCACCTGGCCGTTCGAGGCGATCGTGCTGTTGATCATCGCCGACAGATGGTTCCGGTGGCGGATGACCAGCCGCTTGCCCACCGTGGTGGTGCCGAAGGTCACCTGCGTTCCCCCGTTCACGTCCACCACATTCCCGTCGGCCCGCAGCAGGGCCGCCCGCCGCTCGGCCACCGAGTAGGAGGCGTCGGCGTTGCGCAGTTCGAGCACCACCCAGTCCACCACGGCACTGCCGCCCGTGGCGTTCCACACGGCCGCGCTGGCGCTCGCACCGGCATTGGCCACGGAAAGGCCGAGCGCCGTGTAGGGCTCGGTCTGCGGCAACGCGCCCTGGGTGCGCAGCGTCGTGGCCATGGTGCCGGCGGTGTAGTTCATCGGCCCGTCCAGGAAGACCTTTGCGCCCACAGTGCCGGCGGTACCGCCCGTGGTGCTGGTGCGGTACACCACCTTGGAGGTGTACGGCTGAAGGGTCACCGTGGAGGCTTGCACCGTGCCGGTGACGTCCTTCCAGGTGCCGCTGAGGGGGAAGGCCTGTGCCGTGGCCTGGTCGTTCACCAGCAGCTTGTGCTCGATCGTCGGGTCGACGGCCGCCACGCTCACCCGGTGCAGTTGCACGTTGTCCATGTAGTAGAGCGGCTCGGTGTAGTGGTTCACGAAGCGCACCAGCGCCTGGTCGGTCAGGTTGCTCTGGAAGTAGAACTCCACCTCGCGCCGCTCGGGGCTGAAGGGGAAGTCGCGCCCGTAGATCTGGTTGGCGCTCGTCATCTGCGACATGCCCTTCACACCGGCGAACACCTCGCCATGGGCGGTGCTCTGCAGGCTGAAGCGCATGCGGTACCACTGGCCGTTCGTCACGGCGAACTGGTCCGGGTTCTGGATGCTGTATTCCCAATAGACGCTGTTGTTCGGGATGTAGGCCTTCAGGCAGCCATTGTCCAGACGGGTGAGGTCGTGGGTGGCCGTGGCGTTGGTGGGCCAGCCGCCCCAGCCCGTCACGTTGTTCGTGAAGGTGCCGTTCACCACCAGGTTGCCCGACAGCTCGGCCGTGGTGCTCCACGCGTTCTGGCGGAGCGGACTGCGCAGCGAGGCTGCGTCCTCCGCACGTTCCGTCTGCCACCGTTCCAGCGTGTAGAACTTGCGGACGCCGCCCTGGGTGTTGAACTGTTCGATGCTCAGCTCATTGAAGGGGTTGTAGTAGTAGTTGTTGCTGAACGCCCCGTAGTCCACCCAGCTGTTCGCGTTGTACACATGCAGCTGGCTCATGCACAGCTGGTCCTTGGTGAGGCAGTACAGCGTGTTGCCCGAATAGACCGTATTGAAGGCAGGGACGTGGTAGGGTGCGGTGGCTCCGGGGCCGTTGTAGTTGCTGTAGTCCGAGATGGACAGTTGCACCCCGTTATTGTACAGCACATTGTCCTTGATCTGGTTGCCGGTGCTCACCATGGTGTGGTCCACATGGATGCCGCTGCTGGCGCAATTGGCCACGGTGTTCTTTTCGATCAGGGTGTTCTTGATGCTGATGTTGCCGAAGTAGATGCCGTGGCAGATGGGGAAGAAGCTGGTGTGCTCCGGAGCGACGCTCTCGGTGTTGCCCACCATGTTCATCACGAGGTTGTTGCGCATGATGAGCCCGTCGGCGTTGTCGATCGCGATGCCGCCGCCGTCGTTCAGGATCGCCAGCGGCTGGGTCACCACATTGCGTTCGATCAGGGCGTTCTGCTCGATCACCATGCCGATGTATCCGACGTTGGAGACGACGTTGTCCGAGAACACCATGCCGCTGCCCGTGGAGCGGATGCCGAAGTAGCCCCAGTTGCTTTCGCCCAATCCGGGTTGAAGGGCCACATCGGTGATGGTGCTGTTGGAGAAGGTGCTGTTGTTGTCCAGGAGCATCACGGCGGTACCATAGGTGCGCGTGATGGTGAGGTGATGGAAGTTCTGCTGCGAACCTGTGCTGCGGATGGTCTGGTAGGTGTCGCTGAACGCGCAGTTGGCCACCTCCACGTTGTAGGTGCCGCTCATCCGCAGGGAGGCATCCGTGTGGTGCCGGAACTGGATGTTCTGGATCCGCCAGTTGTTGCGCTGCCAACCCATGTAGATGCCGTTGTCCAGCACGGCGGCCTCCACCAGGTTGCTGTTCGGGTTGGCGTTGGAGGGGCACCACAGGTACAGTTTGTTGGTGGCCTGATCGTAGAACCACTCCCCGGCCGCGTCCAGCAGGCTCAGTTTGTTCCGGAGGAAGTAGCCCCACTGCTGGGCGCCCATGGTGTTGCCCGTGCTCGTGTGCGTGAGCGTGGTGCCCGTGTGCGCGGTCACCCGTGCGGTGTCGTAGCTCCAGTTCGTGGTGCGCAGCACCATGGTGGCACCGGTGAAGTAGCCGCTCCCCTGCGTGAGGGCGGCATCCACCGTGCTTGTGCTGGCCGCGTTATCCGTGCGCAGCCAGCCCGTGTTCGGGTAGCGCGCCAGGGTCTGAAGGGTGCCGTTGAAGTAGACGTACTTCACATCCTGGCCCACCGTGGCCTGCCAGATGTTGCCGCTGTGCACCGTCCACCCGGTGACCGCCACGCTGCCGGTGATCACCGGATCGGCCCCGGTCCCGTAGGCGCCCACCACCATCGGGTTGCCGGACATCCCGCTGTCGGAGATGGTGAGCTTGCCGCGGTACACCCCGCCGCGCTGGAAGAGGACCTGATCACCCGGGTTCAGGCCGGTGCCGAGCTGGTTCACCCGGTCGATCGTGCGCCACGCGGTGGTAGTGGACGTTCCCGCGCTGGCGTCGTTGCCGGTCGGCGACACGTAGTAGGTGACGGCCAGGGCGTCCGCGGAGAAGGCGATGGCGATCGCCATGGCGATGGAGGTCAGGGTGCTGCGCATGGATCCCGGCTGGGTTTTGGTGGCGCGAAATTGCCCACCACCAGGCTTGCCTACGCCCCTGAAAGTCCCTCAGGATCTAACAATTCGACCAGTCACCCCTGGCACCCGACCGACCCGGGGTGGGCCCTGTTGAGCGGACCTGTGTTAAGCGCAGGTGAAGCGCCCGACCGGTGAGAGGGACGTCCGGATCGATCCACCGGGCATGCCGGCTTGGGTTGCTGCGATCCCGGTTGGATTCGAACCAACGACCACCAGCTTAGAAGGCAGGTGCTCTATCCAACTGAGCTACGGGACCGGAGGCTGCAAAGGTCGCATTCCTCCTGAGGTCGGTCAGCAGGGCGTACCAACGAACGATCCCGCCTCACGGCGGGATCGTCCCTTGTCGGGGTGGTGGATTGCCGCCTGCGGCGGCTTTCACAGGAGGGGGTGATCCAAGGGAGATCCCGGCGGCGCTGCGCGCCGCGGACCTTTCGTTGGTCCCGGTCCTGCGAGCGAGCTCGCGTCCCGGCACCAACGAAAGATCCCGCCTCACGGCGGGATCGTCCCTTGTCGGGGTGGTGTGATTCGAACACACGACCCCCTGGTCCCAAACCAGGTGCGCTAACCGGGCTGCGCTACACCCCGAACGATTTCTTTCATGCAAACCTACTGCTCCACGGTACGCAGCCCGAACACACGACCCTCCCGCCCCAAGGCGGGATGCGCTAACCGGGCTGCGCTACACCCCGAACGATTTCTTTCATGCAAACCTACTGCTCCACGGTACGCAGCCCGAACACACGACCCTCCCGCCCCAAGGCGGGATGCGCTAACCGGGCTGCGCTACACCCCGAACAATATCATCCATGCAAACCTACTGCTCCACTGTACGCAGCCCGAGCACACGACCCTCCCGCTCAAAGGCGGGATGCGCTAACCGGGCTGCGCTACACCCCGAAGGGCGCCAAAGGTAGCCGCCCATGCCGTCCCAAGCGGGGGAACACGGAAAAAGCCACACGCCACCGGCTGATCGGGCCGTCATGATGATGGCCTCCCTGTCCGCCCAGTGGCGAGGTGGGTGCTCATCCGTGCCGCTCCGGTGAGCGAGCTCACCGCGCGGCCCGGAACGAGAACGCCCCGCTTTCGCGGGGCGGCTTGGCGGAGAGGGGGGGATTCGAACCCCCGGTACCAGTAAACCCAGTACGGCAGTTTAGCAAACTGCTGGTTTAAGCCACTCACCCACCTCTCCAGGTGGCCCGGAACGAACGACCGGCCGGGACCGGGGCGGCAAAGATAGAAGCCCGACCCGATCCACCACGCCCCCGGTTACCTTTGCCGCCCCAAACGCATCCCATCCATGGCCCGTGAAGTCGTGATCGTGTCCGCAGTACGCACCCCCATCGGCAGCTTCGGCGGCGCTCTGGCCGAGGTACCCGCCACGCAGCTTGGCGCCACCGCCGTCAAGGCCGCGGTGGAGAAGGCCGGGATCAAGCCCGAGGACGTGAACGAGGTGATCATGGGCAGCGTGCTCCAGGCGAACCTCGGCCAGGCCCCCGCCCGCCAGGCCGCCCGTTTCGCCGGTCTGCCCAACGAGGTGGCCTGCACCACCGTGAACAAGGTGTGCGCCAGCGGCATGAAGGCGATCATGATGGCCGCCCAGGACATCGCCTTGGGTGGTGCCGATATCGTGGTGGCCGGCGGCATGGAGAGCATGAGCCAGACCCCCTACTATGTGGAGAAGGCCCGCTACGGCTACCGCTATGGCCACGGCCAGCTGATCGATGGCATCGTGAAGGACGGCCTCACGGACGTGTACCACCAGACCGCCATGGGCGTGAGCGCCGAGCTCTGCGCCAAGGAGCACAACATCAGCCGCGAGGAGCAGGACGCCTTCGCCATCGAGAGCTACAAGCGCAGCGCCGCCGCCTGGGCCGCGGGCAAGTTCAAGGACGAAGTGGTGCCGGTGACCGTGAAGACCCGCAAAGGCGATGTGGTGGTGAGCGAGGACGAGGAGTACAAGAACGTGAGCTTCGACAAGATCCCCGCGCTGAAGCCCGTGTTCCAGAAGGACGGTACGGTGACCGCGGCCAACGCCAGCACCATCAACGACGGTGCGGCCGCCCTGGTGCTCATGAGCGCGGACAAGGCCAAGGCCCTCGGTCTGAAGCCCCTGGCCCGGATCCTCAGCTACGCCGACGCCGAGCAGGCCCCCGAGTGGTTCACCACCACCCCCGCCAAGGCCCTGCCCCGCGCGGTGGAGAAGGCCGGCCTGAAGTTGAGCGACCTGCAGTTCGTGGAGCTCAACGAAGCCTTCAGCGTGGTGGGCATCGCGAACACCAGGCTCATGGGCCTCGACCCCGCCACGGTGAACGTGAACGGCGGCGCGGTGAGCCTGGGTCACCCCCTGGGCTGCAGCGGTGCCCGCATCATCGTGACGCTCGTGAACGTGCTGCGGCAGAACGGTGCGAAGGTCGGCGGTGCCGGCATCTGCAACGGCGGCGGCGGCGCGAGCGCGCTGGTGATCGAAGCCCTCTGACCCGCCCGCCGGCTCGCCCGCGTTGCGTGTTCAGCGCGTTACGTGTTGCGAGTTCCGGAGAACGCAACACGTAACGCGTCAATCCCTCAACGCGCAACAGCCCATGCCCTCCGTCATCTGCCCCCTCTCCATCGTCCCGGTGCGCAAGGACCCCAGCGACCGCGCCGAGATGGTGACCCAGTGGCTCTTCGGTGAAACGGCCGAGGTGCTGGAGCGCACGGAGAAGTGGAGCCGCCTCTGCTTCGACCACGATGGGTACGAAGGCTGGGTGGACAACAAGCAGCTGCTCCCCTGCGACACGCCCAACACCGAGCCCGATCTCCGCGTGCTGGACAACACCTCCATCGTGGACCTCGGTGAGCGGCAGGTGATGCTGCCTTACGGTGCTGTGCTCCCCTTCTACCAGAACGGCAGCATCCTCTTCCAGGACCGACGCGTGCCGGTGAACGCGGTGACCAACAGCCTCGATGGCAGCGGCGACCGTGGCGAGCTGGTGGAGACCTACATGCACCCCTTCCTGGGCGCGCCCTACCTCTGGGGCGGCCGCACGCCCTGGGGCGTGGATTGCAGCGGCTTCACGCAGGCCATCTTCATGTTCATGGGCATCTACCTCCAGCGCGATGCCCATCAACAGGCCGAGGAAGGCGATCCCGTGGAGTTCGTGGCACTGGCCGAGCCCGGCGACCTCGCGTTCTTCGACAACGAGGAGGGCCGCATCATCCACGTCGGCATCGTGCTCAGCGACCGCCGCATCGTGCACGCCAGCGGCCGCGTGCGCATCGATACCCTCGACCAGGAAGGCATCTTCAACGCGGAAGAGAAGCGCTACACCCACAAGCTGCGGCTGGTGAAGCGTGTGGCGTGAGCAGACCGACCACCAAACACCCCACCTCAGAACCCTGTTCCCATGAACCGCATCCTCCTCCCCCTCCTCCTTGTCCTCACCACCACGCTCGACCTTTCCGCACAACAGTTCAAGGTCATCACCATCGTGGAAAGCATCATTCCGATGGGCATCGGCCGGTCGCGCATGATCGAAAGCACCACGGACATGGACGCCGACGCCGCCACCACCGAGCGCACGGACGGCAAGAAGAGCGACCAGGGCGACATCGACCGCGGCGACCTGAAGATCGACCGCTTCAAGGAGACCAAGCTCCTGAACTTCTTCAGCGCCGGGGGCATCAACTTCCAGAACATCGCCAGCAACGATGCGCTGATCACCGACCGCATCAACAAGCTCGCCGCGGAAGGCTGGGTGCTGATGCACGTGGCCAGCGGCGTGGAGAGCGATGCCGGTGACAAGGACGGCCAGGGCATCTTCATCACCCGGCTGTTCTTCCGGAAGGGCTGATCGCGGGCCTTACCGCAGCAGCGTGATGTACCCGGTCCTGACCACCGGCTCCCCGTCGCTCCTGCGCTGTTCCACGATGAAGTAGTAAGTGCCATCCGGTACGGGCACTCCTGTGCGGAAGTGGGTACCGTCCCAACCCAGGCGGTCCAGGGCACCGTCATGCACCAGCGCTCCAAAGCGATCCAGGATGCGGGCCTCCACAGGCTGCCCACCGACCCCGATCAAGTGCCAGAGGTCGTTGACGCCATCACCATTGGGGCTGAACACGGAGGGGGGCTCCCCTTCGCACTCGATCGTGAAGACCTCGACGGCATCGAATACCGTGCAGCCATTGGCATCCACCGCCTCCACGCTATATACCCCCGAAGTACCGACAATGATGGATGAGCTGGAGATGCCCGTGTTCCACAGCGGTGAACCGGCCCAGGGGGGCACCGTGAGCTCCACGAACAACCCCAGGCAGATCGTCGTGTCCGGTCCTAGGTCCATCGGTTGGGCCTGAACCAGAACCAGCGTCCACTCCAGCGTATCGCCGATGCAGGAGCCGATGGCCGGTACCACGGCGTACACGCCGCTGTCCGTCGGTGACGCGGTCGGATCGGACCAGGTCGGCCCGACCCAGCTGTTCCCTTGCGGGCCGGTCCAAGTACCTGTGATACCCGGATCACCGACCAGTTCGAGGGTGAACGGTTCGCCCAGGCAGACCGCAACGGGTGCATCGATGGGGCCTCGCGGCACGGGTAGTACGACAGCCGTCACCGGGATCGGGGCCACGCCCCCGCACACGGTGTCCTGTGGTTGAACGAGAACGGTCGTGGTCGTGGTCAGGGCCGGCAACACCAGCTGCGGACCGGTACCCAGCAACGAATCGAGCCCCGGGTCGGCGTACCATAAGAAGGCACCGGAGCCGCTCACGGTAAGCGTGGCATCGGCACCCGCACAGACCGTATCGCCCATCGCGGTCGGCGGAATGGTCAGATGTTCGACCACCCACACGGTGTCCGACGTCGCCGTGCATCCGCTCGCATCGATCACGGTCAGAACATATCCGCCCGCCGCTGTGACCGTCAGTTGGGAGCCGTACACCGTACCGGGCTCCCAGATGTAGATGGCCTGACCCGGGGCAGCCTCCAGGACCACCGTTGCGCCCGGACAAAGCGGCACCGTGTCCGGTCCGAGCACAATGGCCTCCGGAACCCCGGCGATGACGTCCACGCTCAGCACGGTGGTGATGCCACAGGCGGACACCGAGCACGAATAGGTGCCAGGCTGATCGACCACCTGCACCAGGTTGTTCCCGGAGAGCGGTGCGTCCCAGACCAGCGAGTTGTAGCCGGTGGTCACGACCTGCAAGGTGACCTCATCGTTCGGATCGCTCGCGCAGAGCACACCGTCAGGGGTGACGTTGAGGAAGGGTGTGGCATAGCCTGTGATCAGGATGGGGTCGGATGCCAGAAAGCAGCCCAGTGTATCGATCATGGTCATGTAGTACTCGCCAGGCACGCTCGTGTACACGAAGGGCAGACCGTTGGGCTGTGGGCCCATCGGTCCGTACCAGATGTGATCCGTACCGGGCACCGGTGTGCTGATGAGCGCGGAATCGCCAGGGCAGATCACCCCATCGGGCGGGAACACCTGAAGCTCCGGAACACCGGGATTGATGAGCACCTTGTTGATGGTGATGTTCTCCGTGCATCCGGTGGTCGTGTCCACGGCGGTGGCTTGGAAGCTGTGGTAGCCTGCCATCGGCACCCAGGCCGAATCCCCGTGCAGGATCACCGCCCATGAGGCGGTGACGGATGTGCATCCCACGCATTGCAATGTCCACAACGCGGTATCGCCCTCGCAAGCGATCCCCGGGCCCGATACCGTAAAGCTCAGCGGTACCGCAGGGTGTACGATAACGACCACCGAGTCGATCGCCGTCCAGTACAACGTATCCGGCGCACAGGTCCCGTTGGTGAGCCGCCATTCCAGGACGTGGACATAAGTGCCGCTTGAGTCGACCGCGAACGTCCGTGTGTCGGTCCAGAATGAATAGGACGTGCTCCAGGGACCTCCGTTCAGCCGCACATGAAGATCCATCCAGTCCTCCGGGGTGTAGGGAACGCCGTTCACCGACCATGCGATGGACCATCCCAGGCTCCCGCTCTGCTCCGGACAGATCCACAAGGTGTCCGCCCCGTAGCTCGTCGTGATCGTGGCATCGATCTGGGGCAGACTGTCGTTCGGCCAGATCCGTACGAACACCTGGTTCACATTGGTGCAGCCCTCCAACGTGGTGGCCGTGACCCGATACCAACCTGATGTGTCGGCCACCACGGATGTGCCGGGTGTGACGCTTGAATCCGGGACGTACAGCCAGTGGTAGTCCGCCCAGGTGACCGGGTTCGCCACCCACAACAAGGCCGTATCTGGCTCGCAGATCACGATCATCTGCGGGTATTCGGCCGCCGTGTTCACCACCACATCGTCCGAAATGAGCGGAACCGGCGGAACAGGATCGACGGTCACATGGATGCTGTCCGTCCACACGATGCAACCATTGCGCCAACTGACCTGGACAACGTACCATCCGCTGTTGGTGACCATGGTGTCCAGGTCGGTGCCACCATCGGGCCATAACACCTCGATCTCGGGGCCCAAGGTCAGCGCGTTCGGCCAATAATTGGGGCGCACCGGAAGCTTCGGCATCAAGTAGGCCGTTCCGCAGGCTCGGATCGAATCGGCGCACGCATAGTCAGACCACATGCAGGCCTCCAACACAGGGAAGGCGCACACCGTGTCCTCCCTCAGCCAAGGGTCATACGGTGATCGCCCTTCGACGAAACCCTTGGCGATGAACCCATCCTTGAGACCGAGCGACACGACACCGGTGTAGCTCGCCATCAGACTGTCCTGGCAGGATTGGATGAAGTTGCCTCCTACTTGGAGGTACTGGCCGAACGGCGGCGGTGTGGTCGGAAAAGGCGATTGGTCCGCCGGGAACACCAGCCCGCGCTCGAACGAACCACTGAACACGAGCGCACCATCGGGCTGCAGGGTCACCTGCCCGGCCAGTTTCTCCTGAGGACCGCCGAACTGCTGCGCATCGATCGGGGCGAGGCTGTCCAACGTGAACCGTTCGACGAACAGGTCCTCATCACCAACCGCGAGGAAACGGCCCGCACCGTGAACGGCCGCTTTTTCGCTCCAACTGCAGGAGAACTGCCCAAGCACCACGATGGTATCGTTGCGTTCCACCACACTGCGTGCGCTGATGAGCTCATCGGAACCGCTGCGCGCATGACGCACATAGTGGCCCGAGGTATCCACCTCAAGCAGGTAGAACGCGTGGTCCGTCAAGGACGCCACCATGTCGGGCACGCTGTCCAGGAAGATCATCGTGCCTCGCAGGTCACCGGTGATCAACAGATGGCCATCGCCGGCCATCTGCATGTCGCGCACATGGTTGTACACCGCGCCACCGAAACGCCGGAACCACATCTCGTTGCCGGCGGGATCAAGCTTCAGCAGGAAGGACGCATTGTACATGGCGTTGTCATGCACCTGGTCGAAAGCGATGGTGTCGCTGAACTGTCCGCAGATGTAAATGGCGCCTGCGGCATCCGTGGCCAGGTCGATGGCGCGGTCCGTGAACTCGGCGGCACCTTGTTGGAGCCAGAGCAGGCTCCCCTGTCCTGAATAGGACGCCACTACGATGTCCATGCTGTGCACCGTGGACAGAGGCTCCAAGGTGCTGACCAGGGAAACCCCGTCCCACGTGGCCGTGCCCTTGAACTCCCCGGCGAGGGTGACCTGCCCTGTGGGCGCATAGCCCACGGCGTAGGGCCGGTCAGCTCCATCCGGACCGCCGCCATGCCGGACCCAGTTCGTCGTGCCGCTGGAACCATCGAGCTCAGCGATGAACATGTCCGGCGTTCCTCCCGCGCTCTGCAGAGGGGAGCCCAGCACATCAGCCTGCCCCATGAACTCTCCCACCACGGCAAGTTCACCCGCCCCGCTGAGCGCTAGCTTCACGCCGCGGTCGATGCCCGGGCCGCCGCCTTGCCTCCACCACAGCAGCCCGCCGTTGGGGTCGAGCTTTGCGACGAAAAGGTCCGTGCCTCCGACCGCCGTGAAGCCCTGGCCATCGAACACGATGGACCCGCTGAACTCTCCCGTGATGTATAGATCACCTGTTGCATCGCTCAGGATATCCGCCACATGGTCGTTCCCCGTTCCCCCTAAGCTCCATGCCCAGTGAGGCTGGGCGAACATCGTGACGGACGATGCGGAGAACATCACGATAAGCCAGCCTCGCACGCATGGTCCGGTCATGACCGTGGGGATATACCCAAAGATATCCGGGCTCACCGAGACGCTGCCTATGGTTGAAAAAGAACCGTCCGGTCAGCGGCCCTCTGAGAACATCATTCAGGGCACTTGCGCCTTCGCTTCGGCGACGGCGTGCTTCGCAGGGGTCCTTCAAGCCGATGCTTCGTTGCAGGAGGGCTTACAGAGCGCCTGACCACGCTCGGTTCAAGCGCCGACCCCTGTTCGAGAAATAATGCGGGCTCGCCTCCGAACACATGTTGAGATGGCCTTTCGGCAACCGCATCCGCAGATCCAAGATCGCGCCTCCGCCAGATGGAACACGTACACCTTAACGCAACAACTGCAGCGATCCCTGCTGGCTGTGCCGCTCACCTATATAACTGTCCACGTCCAGGATGTAGAAATAGGTGCCCTCCGGGACCGGCTCACCACTGAACCCGCTGCGTCCGTTCCATTCCACGTGCGCCGCGCTGCCCAGGTATACGCGCTGCCCCCACCGGTTGAAGACCTCGAAGGTCAGCGTACCGCCCCAAGGCGCGTCCAGCACCACCGCATCGTTGACCCCGTCCCCATTGGGGCTGAAGACGTTCGGCACGATGAGGTCGCACAGGTCGAAGTTCACCTGCACGGAACCGCTGGTCCTGCAGCCGTCGCTCCCGATCGCCTGCATGCTGTAGGTCCCCGGAACGCTCACCAGCAGGCTGTCCCCTTCGGGGCCGTGGGCCCAGGTGATCTCGTTGAAGCCAGGTCCCAGCACGATCCACACCGGGGTGCCCGAACAGCCTGTGATCGGGGCGAAGTCGATGATGCTGCCGGGGATCACCACCAGTTCACCGGAAGCTGCAGGTCCTGTGCATCCGTTCGCGGTGAGCACACACGTGTACAGGCCAGCGTCCTCGATGGCCACGGGATCGATCAGGATGCCGGGCCCGGTCGCGGATCCCCCCGGGGTCGTCCATCCATAGGTGGCGCCGGCCGGACCCGAAGCGTTCAGCACGGCGGTCTCCCCGGCACAGAAGACCCACGGCGTGTCCAGCACCGCTGAAGGCGGAACGCTCAGCGCCTGAACCGATACGGGCACCGGGGCCGTTGTGCAACCGCCCTCCTGCTGTCCCACATACACCACGAGGCCACCGCTCGGGACGGTGACCATGAGGGAGGGGCCGGTGCCCAGCACCTGCTGGCCCGAAGCATCCGCGTACCAGGTGAGCACGCCGGAGCCTTGCGCCAGGAGGTCGACGACATCGCCCGGGCAGGCCGCCGTATCCGCCGCGCCCACCGGATCCGTGATGGTCGCGGCCTCCACCACCACCGTATCGGACGCGGCCGAGCATCCACCCGCATCGAAGACCACGGCCGACCAACTGCCGGGCTGGCTCACCCAGATGGTCTCACCGATGAGACCTCCGGGCCACCACACCGCACCACCACCCAAGGGGACCACCGCGAGCTGCACGCTGTCGCCAGGGCAGAGCGTGAACGGACCCGGTGTGAGCACTTGCGCCACGGGCGGCACCCCGCTGATCTCCACCTGCAGAATGGTCGTGATGCCGCACGAGGTGACCTCCACGCTGTAGAGGCCGGGCTGATGGACCACCTGCAGCGGATCGTTCCCGCTCAAGGGCGCCCCCCAGGTGATGCTGTTCACGGCGTCCGCGGCCACCTGTAGAAGCACGCTGTCCGCGGGACCGCATAGCGTGGAGTCCGGATGCAGGTTGAGGAAGGGGGGGGCATAGGGGAAGACCTCCGCCGGGGGCGATTGGACCGCACATCCCTGGTCCGTCATCACATCACAGTAGTAAAGCCCGGGATCGGTCGCATAGGTGATCATGGTGGTGTCCGGAAGCGCGCCGTTGGGGCCGAACCAGCTGTACACCCCGGGCACGGTGCCGATGAGCGTCACCCCACTGTCCGGACAGAGCACTTCAGGCACCACAAGGATCTCCGGCAAGGGAGGGCCATCGAGGAACACATCGGCGTAGGCCTGGCTCGGGCATCCGTTGCTGTCCACGGCCGTCACCTGCACCGCGTAGTACCCGAGCTGCGACACCTGCGCACTGTCCTGATCGATCGCCAGGAATTGCTGGCCGATCCACAACCAATCGAAGCAGGTGGGGCAATCGGCCACCAGCCACGCCGACTGGCCCGGGCAGAGGAAGGGCGGTGCCGTCAGGGTCAGTTGAGGTGGCCCCGGATCGGCGAAGGTGAGGTGGATGCTGTCGGTGAACAGGAACGCCAGGGTGTCCGGGCACGGATAGTTCGTGACGAACACGCTGGTGTGCAGCACGAACCAACCGTTCTGCTGCGGTGGGAAGAGCCCGGTGCTCACATCCGTGGTATCCAACAGCTCCAACTGCAGGAAACCGAGCGTGGACAAGGTGTAGTTCAGCGTTGGATCGAAGGGGAACGGTTGGCCGTTCTCCGTCCATGTGAAGTTCAGCCCGAGGTCGAGCAGCCCGATCCCGCAGAGCACCAGGCTGTCGTTGCCGTCCAGGTCCTGCGGGAACTCGTGCTGCAGGTCCAGCACCAACGCCGGCAGCGGATCGTAGGCCACAACGACCACGTTCACGGAGTTCTCCGCCTCGCACCCGTTCGGCAGCTCCACATGAAAGGTCCACATGCCTGCCGTATCGGTGACGAAGGATTGCTGCTGGATCACCGTGTCCCCATCGGTCCAGTAGCTGAACGGGCCGCCCGTGTAGTTGTCGCAGGTCAGCGTCACGCTGTCCCCCGGACACAGCTCAACGTCGTTATCGGCAGGAAAGGCCGTTATGTTGTACCCCTTGGAATCCGTGATCAATGGGACATCCGGGAAGACCAGCACCTCGGCGAACACGGTCTCACCCAGTGTGAAGCAGCCATTGGAGAAGCTCACCGACAGCGACACAGGGCCGGACGCTCCGACGAAGGTGCTGTCCGTCGTGCTGCCCGTGCTCCATTGGAACTGCACCGGCGGACCGATATCGTACGAACCGTCCAGGTCGTCGACAGTGACACTGAAGGTGGTATCGATGCCCAACCAGAACGGACCGCATTGCGTGTGCGCCGTGAAGCAGGTGTCCGTCATCCGGGCGTACAACGGATCGAAATCGCCGACGCACAAGGACCCCGCGCTGCGGTCGCAGCCCCCCCCGACCCGTTCCCAGATGTCATAGGGCGATCGGCCGCTGACAAAGCCCCGTGTGATGAACCCGTCCAACAGCCCGGCACTGGCCTCGCCCGCATACAGGTCATAGTGGATATCCCCGCAATAGCCCGGGGATTGCGGAGAAACGACCAGCCCCGCGGGCGAGGTGAGCGAAGCATCGAACGTGGAGTCTCCAGGGATGACCAGCACCTGGTCGAAGGACCCGCTGAAGACCAGCTCTCCATCGGGTTGGGCCACGATCCCGCCTGCGCGCTTCTCCCCTGCCCCACCGAACTGCTGGGCGTCGATGAAGGAGAGGTCACCCACCCGATGCCGCGCGATGAAGAGGTCCGGTGCACCCACGGCGAGGAACACCCCGCTACCATACGCCTGGGCCAGATCGGTGAACTGGCAGGTGAACGTGCCGTACGCGGCGATGGTATCGGCCGAGAGCGCCAGCCGCACGGGCTCCACATCGCTCTGCGAACCCCTGCTCGCGGCCCCGATGAACTGGCCTTGCGCATCGGCGCGCAGGATGAAGTAGCTCTCCGGATCAAGCTCGGTCACCTGGTCCGGGCTTCCATCCTCGAAGCTCATCACGCCCTGCAATTCGCCCAGCAGGAATAGACCATCGCCCGCCCTCCAGCGCAGGTCCGCACCGCGGTTCACCGCCGCTCCTCCGCAGCGCCGGAACCACAGGTCCTGCCCGGCACCGTCCACCTTCAATAGGAAGATCGCATCATCCCAGGTGTTCAGGTACGACTGATCGAAGGCGATGGTGTCGCTGAACTGGCCGAGGACATACGCTGCGCCCGCCGCATCATGCACCACGGCCGTGGCCGCATCATCCGCCGGGGCCACCCCCTGCTTGGTCCACAGCGGCGTCCCTGCGGCGGTCATCGCCGCGATGAACACGTCGGTGCCGGGCAGCAGGGTGTTCGGATCGATGGTGCTCTGGATCGTTGTGCCGTTGAACGTGAAGGACTCGCGGAACTCCCCCACCACGATCACATCACCGTTCGGAGCCACCGAAACGCCGGCGGGCCGATCATAGCCGGTGAAGCCGCCACCGGCTGTCACCCACTGCTGCTGTCCTGTGGCCGCGTCGAGACTCGCCACGAACAGGTCCACTGAGCCACCTTGTGAACTGAGCAGGCTCCCCTGGAACTCGGCCGTGGCCATGAACTGCCCCACCACGACCAACCGGCCGTTCGCTCCCAGCGCGAGCCGGAGCCCACGGTCCAGGCCGGGGCCTCCTGCCTGTTGCACCCAGATCGGAACGCCGTTGGGATCGAGCCGGGCGATGAACGCATCGGTCGATCCGGCCGCGAGCAGGGTCTGTCCGCCTAGGGTGGCCGCACCGCTGAACTCACCGGTGACGAACAGGTCACCGTTGGGCGCCACCACCACGTCCGCCACATGCTCCACGCTCGGCGACGCGATCGTGCGCGACCAATGCGTCTGCGCGCCGGACCTGATGTGCAGCCCGCACAATGCGCAGATGATCAGGACCCGCTGAATGCGCCTCATCCACCCGAAGGTACTCCTGGCGTTCAAGCTGACCAAGGCGAATAAGCCGACCGGAGGGCGCCCGGAAGCACTGGAAACGAAGCGGATGAAGGTCCAGGAAGCAGCCCTGCGGCTCCATCGCGAACTCCCGTGCTCCGTGTACACGGCGAGGATGGCGCTGGAGACGCATGGACCGATCGGTCGCCGAAGCGACGGACACCTTGGAAGTGATCGCGCAGGACGGACCGGGGGGCAACCTTGCCGTGTTGTTCGCCGTACGAAGGCCACCTGTCATTGCTTCAGTGCGACCCATGGACCTGTTTGGACGACCGTATTCCGTGATGCTGCTTGCCGTTGCCCTTCTGGGCAACGGCTGCAGCCGGAACCTGCTCGAGGAGCGTGTGGCGGAAGGGGTCATCGAGTATGCATTGACCTTTCCGGACTACGACCCCAACGGCCTGATGGCCGGCATGTTACCGGAAAGGACGACCGTGACCTTCACCCAGGACAAGCAGGTGGCCGAGCTCAGCGCCGGCATGGGCGTGTTCCGCACGGCCATCGTGACGGACAACAGCCGGAAGCAGATGGACTACCACCTGAGCCTGCTGAGCAAGAAGCTGGTAAGCCGGTTGCAGCCTCGCGACATGCTGACCTTCAACAAGGAGAAGCCGGCCCTCACGATCCTTTACACGAATGAGGTGGATACGATCGCCGGATACCCGTGCAAGAAGGCCGTGGCCGTGTTCGGGGGCATCGACAAGCCGGAGATCGAGCTGTACTACACCGACCGCATCCGCATCGAGGACCCCAACTGGTACGGTCCGTTCCAGGAGATACCCGGGGTGCTGCTGCGCTACGAGATGGTCCAATACGGAATGCGCATGCGGCTGGACGCCGTGGCCGTGACCCCCGGCAAGGTGGACGCTGCGCGCTTCGCCCAGAAAGAGGGCTACCAGGAGGTGCCGCCGGCCGTGCTGGACCATGAACTGCAGGAGGTGCTGGGCACCTTCAGCCTCTGAGGCCCAGCGGCTTCGGGTTTTCCTTCGGAACTGTTGATAATAGCCGGACGCCGCGGTCCGTTGGGGGGAATACCCCCCGGTACTTTTGAACGACCCGCGCTCCAGCCCGCGCGGGCCCGATGCCCGTGGCCAACGAACGCAAGAACAGGGTGAGGTCCTCCGAGGACGATGCCCCTGTGGAGACCCCGAAACGCGCCACCAAGCGCAACAAGCCGCGTGATGCCGGACCGGGCTGGTGGTCCCGCACCAGGGCCTTCGTGGCCGACCGGCGCACCCACAAGGTGTTCGGCCTCTTCCTGGTGCTGCTGAGCGGTTACCTGCTGGTGGCCTTCGTGAGCTACCTGTTCACCTGGCGCGCGGACCAGGACCTCACCAACCGGTCATGGGGCGCCCTGTTGAGCCGCGAGGTGGAGGCCGACAACTGGCTGGGCAAGCTGGGTGCCTTGGTCAGCCACCAGTTCATCCGCAGCTGGTTCGGTGTGGCAGCCTTCGTCTTCGTGCTGTGGAGCTTCCTGGGCGGTCTGCGCATCCTGGTGGGCAGCTGGCTGCTGCCGGTGCGTCGCACCCTCACCTGGAGCGCGGTGACCCTCTTCTGGCTGCCAGCAGCCCTGGCCTTCGCGTTCCGCAGTGGCGAGCTCGCGTTCCTGGGCGGTGCGCTCGGCTACACGGTGAACGGCCACCTCACCGGCCTGCTGGGCAATTTCGGCGCTGCAGCCTTGCTGCTGTTCAGCCTGGGGGCCGTCCTCACCGCGGTATTCGATCCCAACTTCAGCTGGCTCGCCACCCTGATGCAGCGTCGGACCGCAGCTCCGGTGGAGCGTGCGGTGACCGAGGAACCGGTGGAGATCAAGGCCAACCGCGTGCGGACGGAGACCGTGTCGGAGCCGGCCGCCCCGGCCACGGAACCGGTGGCCGAGGTCATGGGGACGGATCGACCGGACGAAGCGGAGGTCGAGGAACTGGAAGAGGTCGTGGAAGAGCCCGAGCCGACGCTGGAGGAGGAGATCGGGATGGAGGTGGAGGGCCTGGAGCCCGCGGCCGGCCTGGAGCTGGATGTGACCCCATCTCCGCCGGATGAGCTGCCTGCCGACCCCATCCTGCCCGCCGTGCCCATCGCGGTGGACGGCATGAGCGTGGTGGCCGCGGCCGAGGATAAGGTGCTCACCGAGGACCAGATCGAGGCCAAGCTGCAGGAGTTCGGCGAGTACGACCCCACGCTGGACCTCAGTAGCTACGAGCTACCGCCGCTGGACCTGCTGGTGGACCATGGCACGGGTGAGGTGACGGTGACCAAGGAGGAACTGGAGGCCAACAAGGACCGGATCGTCGCCACCCTCGGGCATTACAACATCGGCATCGACAAGATCAAGGCGACCATCGGCCCCACGGTCACGCTGTACGAGATCATCCCGCAGGCCGGGGTGCGCATCAGCAAGATCAAGAACCTGGAGGACGACATCGCGCTGAGCCTGGCCGCCCTGGGCATCCGCATCATCGCACCCATCCCCGGCAAGGGCACCATCGGCATCGAGGTGCCCAACAGCAGGCCGCAGGTGGTGGGCATGCGTGCGGTGGTGGCCAGCGAGAAGTTCCAGAACACCAGCATGGACCTGCCGATCGTGCTGGGCAAGACCATCAGCAACGAGACCTTCGTCACGGACCTCAGCAAGATGCCGCACCTGCTGATGGCCGGTGCCACGGGCCAGGGCAAATCGGTGGGTCTGAACGCGATCCTGGTCAGCCTGCTGTACAAGAAGCACCCCAGCCAGATCAAGTTCGTGCTGGTGGACCCGAAGAAGGTGGAGCTCACCCTCTTCAACAAGATCGAGCGGCACTTCCTGGCCAAGCTGCCCGGCGAGGGCGAGGCCATCATCACCGACACCAAGAAGGTGGTGGCCACGCTGAACAGCCTGTGCATCGAGATGGACGAGCGCTACGAGCTGCTCAAGGACGCGCAGGTGCGCAACATCAAAGAGTACAACAGCAAGTTCATCCAGCGCCGGCTGAACCCGGAGAACGGCCACCGCTACCTCCCCTACATCGTGCTGGTGGTGGACGAGTTCGCCGACCTGATCATGACCGCGGGCCGCGAGGTGGAGACGCCCATCGCGCGCCTGGCCCAGCTGGCGCGTGCCATCGGCATCCACCTGATCATCGCCACGCAGCGACCGAGCGTGAACATCATCACGGGCACCATCAAGGCCAACTTCCCGGCGCGCATCGCCTTCCGGGTGACGAGCAAGGTGGACAGCCGCACGATCCTGGACAGCGGCGGGGCCGAGCAGCTCATCGGCCGGGGCGACATGCTGCTGAGCACGGGCAACGACCTCATCCGCATCCAGTGCGCCTTTGTGGACACGCCGGAGGTGGACAAGATCTGCGACTTCATCGGTGCGCAGCGCGGCTACCCCGACGCGCTCATCCTGCCCGAGGTGCCCACGGAAGAGGGCGGCGAACTGGATGTGGACGACGGCGAGCGCGACAGCATGTTCGAGGAGGCCGCCCGCCTGGTGGTGCAGACCCAGCAGGGCTCCACCTCCCTCATCCAACGCAAGCTGAAGCTGGGCTACAACCGCGCCGGCCGCATCGTGGACCAGCTGGAGGCCGCCGGCGTGCTGGGGCCCTTCGAGGGCAGCAAGGCCCGCCGCGTGATGATCCCCAACGAGGCCGCGTTGGCCGCGCACCTGAACCAGGGGGTGGCGGCAGGGCCGGGGGTGGGGGGATTCTGAACGAACTCATCATTGCAGCTACCCCCTGATGTCCAAGTTGCTCCTGTGTGTGCTCTTGGTCTTGGTTATCGCAGGGAGCGTCTTCATGTTGTATCGCGCCAAGGACAAGCCGGCACGATTGAGGATGGTGCTCTATACGAAACTGGGATGGGCCACGCTCGGCGCAATAACGTTGCTTTGGTTGATCCTGAGTGGCCGGCTTGTTCTGTGAACTACTCGAACGACTGTCTCAACGTGCAGCGGCGGTTCCGGGGGTGGGGATGACGCTGGAACCAGATGGGCTCCCCTACCCTGTCAATGGCCGCGAGTCTTGGACACGATGCAGAAGCGTAGCTCTTCAGTGTGGCATGACATCGGATTATCTTTCGAGCATGGCAACGAAGACCAAGCGCCCCCCCAAAGGCAAGCGTGCTGCACGCAGCAAGGCTATCGCACCCAAGAAGGCGGTGAAGACCCGCAAGGCGACAACCTTCGCAAAGCCCTACGACGCCAAGAAGTACGCGGGAAGCGTGCCTGCCTTTGCCAGCTTGGTGGCCGAGGACATGAAGCAGTGGCGTGATGACCGTTGAACGGCTGCTGGTAGATACCAACGTGCTCGTCTACCACTTAGGGGGACGAGCCGATGCGACCCGAGCACTACAGGATGTCGAGGTGCATATCTCGTTCGTAACCGAGATCGAACTGCAGAGCAAAGCAACGCTGAGCGCCAAGGACCTGCTGAGCATTCAGGCGGCCATGGCGAACTTCCGGATCAGCGACGTGAACCCGTCCATCAAACAGATGGCTGCCGCACTGAGGCGCAAGCACGGTCTGAAATTCGCCGATGCGCTGGTGGCCGCCACTGCCCTGCATTTGAACCTTCCATTGCTTACTGCGGATGGTGGTTTCGAACGGCTGAAAGGGGAGATGGAGATCCGGTCGCTCTGACCCTGGTCACCGGCGCCACACGAGACCATGATCGCCTCCCGCTTGGTAGCCGCATGACCGGGTGGTTGTTCCCCATACGCCACCAATCGCCACATCATGCCCAAGATGCCGAGTAGATGGTGTTGTTGTGGCGGCGGGGCCGGGCGTGGGGGGATTCTGAATCAGGAGCCGCAGAGGCGCCAAGGCGCAGAGAACGCGTGGTCGGCTGACGGGATCCGTTCCAGAGGTGGGGATGACGCTGGAACCAGATGGGCCTCCCCCACCCTTCACCTGACCCACCATCCGCGAACGTTCACAGCTTCACGAACCGGACGACCCCTTGTTGCCCACCCTGCTCCATGGTAATGAAATAGAAACCAGGCTCAAGATCGGTAAGGTCCATGGTGGTGGTGATGCGTAGGGCACGAACCAGGGATCCGGCGGCATCATGGATGCGCACCTCGATCGGCGCCGAAGCAGGGGCTTGCACGGTCACCAGTCCGGTGGAAGGGTTCGGGATCACGGTGAAGGTGGATGGACCAGCCTGTTCCGGTACCGCGGTCGCCGGCTGACAGGCGGCCTGGAGCGCGTCATAGGCCTGTTGCTCGGACGTGTTCAGTCCGCCAAGGAGCAGGTCCGTGCTCTCCCAGGGATCGTTCAGCAGGTCGAAGAACTGTTGGGTGCCGTCATCGAGGTCGATCAGTTTCCAGCGCTCATCGCGGATGGCATGCCCGCTCACCGCACCCTGGGATACGTTGGCGAAGAGGCAGCTGCGCACGGTCTGACCGGTTTGGGTGAACAGCGGCACAAGGCTCCGGCTGTCCTCATAGGCGGGAAGCGCATGGCCCGTGAGCTCCACGATGGTGGCGAAGAGGTCCGTGGTGTTCACCAAGGCCGCTTCGCGTTCGCCTGCCCTGGTGATCCCTGGGCCGGCGATGACGAGCGGAACGCGTACACCGCCCTCATAGAGCGTACCCTTGGCATGGTTCGGCGGGTAAGGGACCTGGATGACGTCCGGGCTGGTGCCATTATCGCCGATGAAAAGCACGACGGTATTGGCCAACTCCGCGGCTGTCAGGGACGCAAGCAGCCGGTCCACCTCATGGTCCACGCTTTCCACCATGGCCAGGTAGTAAGGCATGGGGTTCGCCGCAATGCTGTCCGGGTGGACGGGCAAGGGGCCCTGCTGATGCAGGAACAGCGGCGGCCGGTGCAGCGGGGTATGCGGTGCATTGTAGGCCAGCCAGCAGAACCAAGGCGTGGTCTGTTGGTCGATCCAGTCGATGGCGCGGTCGGTGAGCGCCGTGGTGACATAGTCCGTGGAGGGCGATGTGACCCCGTCCACGGTCAGCGACCAGGACGTGTAGCTGCTCACCGCACCGCTCAGGATCCCTGCGAAGTGCGGCACCCCCATGATGTTCGGGTAGGTGGGATCGGGCTGTTGGCCGCCCAGATGCCACTTGCCGATGATGCACGAGGCATAACCGCTGTTCAGGTCCGAGAGGTGCCGATGAAGCGTGGTCTCTCCTGCCGGCAGCAGGGACAGGTCGCCCGGATTGAGCACACCGGTGCGGAAACCGTACCGGCCTGTGATGATCGTGCTGCGTGTGGGCGAGCACAGCGGGTCGGCCCACACGTTGTCGAAGGTGAGGCCCTGAGCCATGAGCGCCTCCAGGTTGGGCATGGCCGCCTTGTCAACCCATGGTGCGTAACCGGGAACGGGATCGAGCCCCAGGTCATCCGCGATCACCAACAGGATATTGGGTTGCTGGGCGTTGACGGACAGGACAACGGCCCAGAGGGTGCTTGCAAGGAGGTGGCGCATCGCAGGGAAGGACAGGCGAACAAGGTCGGGGTTTGATCCGTGGGTGTCATCCTGCCCGTGCGGTCCCCTACCCCACCAACCGCCACACCATCCCCACGAGCACCGCGCCCATGATCACTGAGTAGATGGTCTTGTTGTGGCGGGCGAGCCACTCGGGCAGGTAGATGTCGAAGTTGGCGCGCTGGGAGTCGGAGTAACGACGGGCCACCACGGGGTGGCTCGAAGTACCTCGCTCCGGCGGCGCGATCCAACGCGTCCGCACGTTGCTATTGCTTGCCCTCGTTCGCCCATACTTCGTTCTGGCTCAGCCGGATACTTAGTTCCAGTATCCTTGCTTCGCCACGCCTTGTCTGGGCGAACGATCGCTTCGCGCGCCATCCGTTCGAGGTACTTCGAGCCACCCCACGGTGAGCGGGCAGCTCAAGCGGAAGAGGAGCAGTGCGATGATCTCCAGCCCCACCAGCCCCAGGCCCATCCAGAACCAGCGGTCGATGCGGTCGGCGATGACGGCGTAGAGGAGGTAGTAGATGACCGCACTGAGCACCACCCAGATGACGGTGTGTACGGCCTTGATCGCGATCAACGCTGCCCGCGCTTGCATGGCCCGAAGGTGGGCACGGGTGGCCCCCACGGCCCTGATGACGATCACCCACCAACGCCAGCGGCCCCCGAACTGGTCGGAGGCCGCTGACCCTGGGTCGCCGTTCGATCAGAACACCACGGCCTTGCTGCGGCGGGGGGGCGTCAGTCGGCGGGTATGCTCCACGGCCACACAACCGCCCTGCGCATCAAAGGCCAGGCGCCCCACGGGACCGGCATAGGCCAGGCCGCCCATGCGCTTCTCGAGTTCGAGCACCACGCCCATGCGGAGCTGCCGCGGTCCTTTTCCATCGGGTCCGCGCTCGGCGTGATGGGTGTCCACCACCACCTCCTTGCTGAGGTGGCCGGGATGCTCGAAGCGCACCAACACCTCCGCATCGGCGGGCAGCAGCACATCAAAGCGACCGGTGCGCGATACGGGGGCGGTGTGCACGGAGCCCCCCACCTGCACCTCCACGGTGGCTTGGTCGAAACTGAGGGCCTCCACATGGAGCCAGCCGATGAGCTCCACCGTGGTGCTCGCGAGCGGGGCCGGGGGTGGATCGGCCTGGGCGGCGGAGAAGGGCAGCAGGCAGGCGGCGAGCGCGGGCAGGAGGTGGTTGCGGTGTTGCATGGGGTCGGGTGTTGATCGGGGATACGGGCACCGGGACACGCGGTGGCGTTCCTTCGACCAACGGCGCTCGCGCGTCGACAGGACGTCCGGCCCACGCGTGGAACTTCCACCGATCCTTGCCATCTTTCGGGACAACCGCCCGAACATGGCATCCCCTGACAACGAGATCAAAAAGAACGGTGGCCTGCTGATCGCCGGCGGCCTCTTCATCGGCATGGGCGTCGGCTTCCTGCTGAACAAGCTGACGGCCGGACTCTTCATCGGTCTCGGTGCCGGTCTGGTGGCCGCGGCCATCTACCAGGCGCGGGCCAAGCGCGGATCCTGAACGGCGGCGGTTGAACGTTCGGCGTATGGCAGGCCCGGTCCATCGGTCCACACGCCGTGGGCGAAGCTCCACCGGTTCCTTTGCACCGCGGTATTAGTAGAGCAAAGGCGCCGTCGCGCATGAAGAAGCGCGGGGTCCAGAAGACCGGAAGCCTGCTCGGCGTGGTCTCGCGGATGCCCTCTACCCCTCTCCTGGCCTTCGGCCGGCTGGGCGGCCGGCCCGCTCCCACTGGACCTCACCGCGATCACGTTCTACTTCCGCCAGGATATCCACGAAGGCAGGAACGGCGCCCCGAAGGCGCCGTTCTCATGCGGTGCATCCGATCGGCTCATTGGCCGGAGGCCATCTTCAGACCATCCTCGATCATGCCGAAGAACTGGTCCATCTTGGGCAGGATGACGATGCGGATGCGGCGGTTGCGTGAGCGCCCCTCGGGCGTGTCGTTGCCCACCAGCGGCAGGTACTCACTGCGGCCGGCGGCGGTGATGCGGGCGGGGTCCACCTTGTAGTCGTCCTGCAGCACCCGGGTGATGGTGACCGCGCGGGACACGCTGAGGTCCCAATTGTCCTTGAAACACTCGCGGCTGATGGGCACATTGTCGGTGTGGCCCTCCACCAGCACCTCCTGGTCGGGCTTGTCGTTGAGCACCGTGGCCACCTTGCCGAGCACCTCGCGGGCGCGGGCCGAGAGCTCGGTGCTGCCGGTGCGGAACATCATCTTGTCGCTGAGCTCGATGAAGACGACGCTCTTCTCCACGTTCACCACCACATCCGTGTCGTTGAGGTTGCCCAGGGAGCTCTTGAGGCTGACGACCAGGGCCAGGGTGACGCTGTCCTTCTTGGTCAGTGCGTCCTGCAGGGTGCGGATCCGAAGGTCCTGTTCCTTGATCTGCTCCAGCGACTTCTCCAGGTTGGCGGCCTCCTGCTTGCTGAGGGTGGCCATCTGGTCCACGTTGTTGAGCAGGGCGGCGTTGGTGTTGTTCAACTGGGCCACCTGGTCCTTGAGGTGCTCGTTCTTGTTCTGCAGCTCGGCCAGGCGCGCTTCCAGCACGGCCTTCTCGCTCCGGCACCCGTCGAGCCCGCGGTTGCACTCGTCGAGCTTGTTCTTGAGGGTCTCGTTGGAGAGGGTGAGGGCGGTGTACTTCTTCTTGGATACGCAGCTGGTGGAGCCCAGCAGGAGCGCGCCGAGGGCGGCGGTGATGAGGGTGGCTCGCGTCATGGTGAAGGGGTGGATGGGTCAAAGCTAGAGGGCGCGCGAAGAAGGATCCGGGAAAAGACCACGCCCCGTCCACAGGCACCTGTTCACGGTCCGGCGCAGGGGAACCGGCAACGGAGGGTCGGGGTGCCCTTCTTTGCGGCCATGGCGTTGAGCCGTTTCTGGACCTGGATGCTGCTGCTGAGCATCGCCTACATCATGGCCATGCTGTTCAGCGGCCGCCAATACGGGCTGGGGGCGCTGGTGAACGGCAGGCAGGGCGAGCCGATGCTGGTGAACGAGCTGGACACCCATGCGCTCGCAGGCACGGCGCTGCTGGCGGAGCTGCGAGCTGCCGGTACCACCGGCGTGCAGCGGGGCGACACCCTGTACACCGTGAACGGTGCGGGCGTGGTGAAGGTGAGCGTGGGCACGGTGCCGGCGGACGGCCTCTTCCCCACCTGCCGCAACACGCTCACCGACCTGTGGCTGCCGCTGATCGGCTACCTCACCTTCTTCTGCGGGCTGCTGAACCTGCTGGTGGACGCGCGCGCCATGGAGAAGGTGGCGCGGGTGCTGTCGCCCGTGTTCCACCGCATCTTCCCCGACCTGCGGAAGGACCACCCGGCCTACGGGTTCATGACCTTGAACTTCGCGGCCAACTTCCTGGGCCTGGACAGCGCGGCCACGCCCTTCGGCCTGAAGGCCATGGAGAGCATGCAGGCGGACAACCCCGACAAGGACCGGGCGACCAACGGCCAGATCATGTTCCTGTGCCTGCATGCGGCGGGCCTCACGCTGCTGCCCACGAGCATCATCGGCTACCGGGCGGCCATGGGCGCGGCCAACCCGGCGGACATCATGATCCCGCTGATCATCACCTCGTTCGTGGGGACATTGGCCGCGCTGTTCCTCGTGGCCTTCAAGCAGCGCATCAACCTGTTCAACCTGCCGGTGATGGCCTTCGTGCTGGGCATCAGCGTCATCATCGGCGTGCTGATGGCCTACATCACAAGCCTGACGGGCGTGCACAAGTTCCACTTCACGGACAACCTCAGCAACGGCATGCTCCTGGGCATCATCGGGCTTATCGTGGGCTTCGCCCTGTGGAAGGAGAAGCACTTCACCGAACAGGGCACCAACATGTTCGATTCCTTCGTGCACGGAGCGAAGGACGGCTTCACCACGGGCCTGCGGGTGCTGCCGTACATGATCGCCATGCTGGCGGCGCTCAGCATCTTCCGCAACAGCGGGCTGATGGGCATCGTGATGGACGGGCTCTCGGCCGCGATGGCCGCGGTGGGCGTGGACAAGGCGGTGATCGACGCGGTGCCCGTGGCGCTGATGCGCCCCTTCAGCGCGGGCGGCTCGCGCGGCTTCCTGCTGGACGCCATGAAGACCTACGGACCGGACAGCCTCACCGGCCAGCTGGTCTGCCTGTTCCAAGGCGCCGCCGAGACCACCTTCTATGTGGTGGCCCTGTACTTCGGCAGCGTCAGCGTGAAGGACAGCAGGTACACGCTGTGGGTGATGCTGCTCGCCGACCTGGTCTGTGTGGTGACGGCGGTGTTCGTGTGCAGCATCTACTTCGGGTGACCGGGCGGAGCCGGTGAAGCGCTTTCTTTGCGGCCCACTCACACCCATGGGCAAGCCATACGCAGAGGACAAGATCGAGCGGCGCCGTTCCAAGATCCACGGCAACGGCGTGTTCGCCATCGCCCCCATCCGCAAAGGGGAGCTGATCGTGCAGTACAAGGGCAAAATGGTGACGCACGCGGAGGCCGACCGGCAGCACGGGGGGGATGTGACCAGCGGCCACACCTTCCTGTTCACGCTGAACGAGAAGTACATCCTCGACGCGAACGTGCGGGGCAACATCGCGCGCTGGTTGAACCACAGCTGCGCGCCGAACTGCGAAGCGCTGGTGCACGAGGACGAGGGGGGCGACCCGAAGAAGGACAAGGTGATCATCGAGGCGCTCCGGGCGATCAAACCCGGCGAGGAGCTCACCTACGACTACGGCATCGTCCTGGAGGAGCGGCACACCAACGCGTTGAAGCGGATCTGGGCCTGTCGATGCGGCTCGCCGAAGTGCACAGGCACCATGCTCAAGCCGAAGCGCTGACGGCCGGGCGTCATCCTGGCACGGCACTTGCCAAGGGGGTCGGCGTACTTTCGCGCCCCATGAGAACCCTGCTGACCCTGTTGACCATCGGCCTGCTGGCCGCTCCCCCTGCCCACGCCCAGGACGACCCCCGCAGCAAGGCGGTGATGGACCGCCTGATCGCCAAGAACAAGGGGTACACGAGCTTCGAGGCCGACTTCAGCAGCCGCCTGGTGAACAAGGCCGGCAAGCTGGATGTGAAGCAGGAGGGCACCGTGAAGGTGAAGGGCAAGAAGTTCAACCTGGTGCTGGACAAGAACACGGTGATCAGCGACGGTGTCACCCTGTGGACCTACAACAAGGAGGCCAACGAAGTTTCGCTGAACAGCGCCGCGGAGATGGACCAGGAGCTCGACCCCAGCAAGCTGTTCACGATGTACGAAACCGGCTTCAAGAGCCAGTTCGTCAGTGAAGCCCCCGACGCGGCCGGTGCGGTGGTCCAGACCGTGAAGCTGTTCCCCATCGATCCGACGAAGAAGCCGTTCCACACCGTGGTGCTTGTGGTGGACAAAGCCAAGGTGGAGCCCCGCAGCGTGCAGGTGCTCTACAAGGATGGGAACGAGGTCACCTACACGCTGAAGCGGTTCGCGCCGAACGTGGACCTGGCCGACGCGCTGTTCACCTTCGATAAGGCGAAGCACCCCGGCGTGGAGGTGAACGACCTGCGTTGATCCTCAGCGCGCGCGGACCGGTCGTCGGGCGGGGATGGCGGCCTCACGCCGGATGCGTTCCAGCTCGGAGGGCGGGACCCTGTGCTCGGGCCCGGGTTCAAGAGGGGGCACCCAGCGCTCCGGATGCCCCAGGTCCGGCTGGATGGCAGCCAGATCCTCATCGGGCGGGAACAGGTAACGAGCAGGCCGCCCATTGTGGCGGATGATGATCTCCGAGGTGACGCGCACGTTCGGAAAGCCGCGCCTGGCCATCTCCTCCTTCATCCAACGAGCGAAGCGCACCGCCACCCGGGGGTCGTAGGCGCTCACGTTCGCCTGCATGTTGTTGATGAAGCGATCAAGCGCCACAGGTCGCTTGTTGCCCTGCTCATCGTGCACGAAATAGGCGATGCGCAAGGGGTCGCGGGTGGACACCTTCATCCGCCAGCTGAACCGCTGGCCGATGCTCGTCCAGTCCACATCCCCGGGCAGCAGCAGCCAGCGTAGCGGGAACAGCAGCTGGAAGGTGAAGTACCCGGCGAGCAGCGCCAGCACGGTACCACGGACCGCAGGTGATGCCGGAGCGGAAGGCGCGCCGCCCGAACGCACTCCTCTGCGGTCCAGGAAGGCGGCCACCTCCTCGGGGTCGAAGAACAGGATGGTGGCGGCGATCATGAAGAAGGGGAAGACGCCAATATCGTCGAAGAGCAGGTGGTTGGTGAGGTTGAAGAGCAGCACGAAGGGCAGGATGTACCGACGGGAGCGCTTCCACCAGAGCAGGGGGCCGACGGCCAGGTCGAACAGGAGTCCGCCGTAGGTGAAGAAGGCCACGACCGGCATGGAGGTGAGCAGCCCCTCCAACGCCCCACCGCGGGCGGCGGCCTCCAGGGCCGAGCGCATGGGCTGCATGTGAACGAGCCAATCCGGGTTCATCTTGGCGATGCCGCCGTAGAAGTACACGATGACCACCTGCAGCCGGAGGGCCCACCAGCACCATCGGGGCACGGTCGTGCTGGTCATCCTTGCCTTGAAGAGCAGGCGGTCCAGGCTCCACGCGCGATGCGCGGGGATCAACGTGAACAGGAACGCAAGCAGGGCGAAGAGGTAGAAGTGGTTGTTGTAGATGCAGCGATCGAGCAGCAGCACGTACGTGAAGCCCGCGAAGAACAGGACGGTGGCCACGCGATAGAGGAGACCGGCCGCGATCGCGAGCCTGCTGAACGCCATTGTGGCCAGGATGGCGTCCATGGCGGCCTTGCCGAATGGCCGCACCCAGGTGAAGCCCTCATAGGGGAACAGCACCTTCGGCCCCACCAGGCCCATGTCCACCAGCCGGATGCTGTGGTAATAGGACATCTCGTAGAAGAGCAGCCCGCCCATCAGGATGCGGAGCAAGGCCAGCGCACGGGCATCCGTGTGCTCGAAGAGTCGGTCGGTCCAGCGGGAAATGGCGGTCATGGCGCATCCAAGATGCACGATCCGTCCCGAACCACCACGGTGCGCATGGGAACCCGCACCTTTGCAGGATGGAGGAAGGAAGGCACCTGACCATCGGCGCGCGGCTCGACGGAGCCCCTTACACCACCCGCCTGACCATGCGGGGCCACACGCTGGTGGCCGACGAACCGCGGGAGGACGGCGGGCTGGACGAAGGTCCGCGGCCGCATGAGCTGCTCTGCAGCGCGCTGGCCAGCTGCACGCTGATCACCATGCGGATGTACGCCGACCGCAAGGGTTGGCCGCTCACGGCCTTGAGCGTGGAGACGCGGATGGACCGCACCTCGGCGCAGGGCGCGGTGGACACGCAGCTGCACTTGGACATCCGCATCGAGGGCGGGCTGGATCCGGACCAGCGCGCGCGGCTGATGCAGATCGCCACCCGATGCCCGGTGCACCGCACCCTGCTGAACCCGATCCACATCCACATCGCCGAACGACCATGAGCGACAAGGAGCACACCTACACCAACGGCGAGGTCACCATCGTGTGGAAGGCGTCGTTGTGCACGCATTCGCGCCGCTGCTGGACCGGCCTGCCGGAGGTCTTCAAGCCCGGGGAGCGGCCGTGGATCAAGCCCGATGGCGCGGAGACCGCGCGCATCGTCGCCCAGGTGCGGCAATGCCCCAGCGGAGCCCTGAGCCTGCGCGACGAGGCCCCGACGGCGACACCGGCCGCAGCAGCCACATCCGGGGTCTCCATCGAGCTGAGCCCGAACGGTCCGCTGCTGGTGCATGGCAAGGTGGTGGTGAAGCATCCGGACGGTCGCACGGAGGAGCGCGCCGAGCGCTGCGCGCTGTGCCGGTGCGGCCACTCGGGAAACAAGCCGTGGTGCGACGGGTCGCACCGCGCGCAGGGCTTCATCGGTTGAGCATGGACGTGCGGCACTACCTGGAACGCATCGGTTCACGCGGGATCGACCGCCCCGACCTGGAGAACCTGCGGCACCTGCACCGGGCGCATCTGCTGGCCGTGCCCTTCGAGAACCTGCACATCCGGGCGCGCATCCCCATCGAGCTCGATGTGGAGCGCCTCTTCGACAAGGTGGTGCGGCAGCGCCGGGGCGGCTTCTGCTACGAGCTGAACGGGCTCTTCGCCGAACTGCTGGAACGGCTCGGCTACACGCTGGCACGCGTGCAGGGCCAGGTGTACGAACAGCGCCGCCAGCGCTTCGGCCCACCCTTCGACCACATGGCGCTGCTGGTGACCGTGGGCGAGGACCGCTACCTGGCCGATGTGGGCTTCGGCGACCTGTTCATGGACCCGCTGCCACTGCGGGTGGATGAGCCCCTGGTGGACAACGGGCGCACCTTCCGCTTCCACCACGATGGCTCTGGACAGCTGGTGCTGAAGCGCACGAACGGCCGCGGCGATGTGCCGGTGTACCGCTTCAGCACGGACGACCATCCCTTCGCGGACTTCGCCCCGATGTGCCGGCACCACCAGACCTCGCCGCACAGCCACTTCACCCAACGCACGGTGGTGAGCCTGGCCCGGGACGACGGGCGCGTCACCCTCACGGAGCGACGCACCATCCTCACGCGCAACGGTTCGCGCGAGGAACGCAGCCACGACGAGACCGGGTTCCGCGAGGCGCTGTGGACGCATTTCGGGATGACGGTGCCGGAAGCCTTCCTCTGAGCAAGAGGGCGTCGGCTACTTTTGCCCGCCTTATCCCACCCCATGGAGATCATCCAGGAGTTCTGGTATTTCATCACGCACCTCAACGAGACCCTGCCGGTCTTCATCCACGATCACGGCGCATGGATCTACGCCCTGTTGTTCGGGATCATCTTCGTGGAGACCGGTCTGGTGGTGATGCCTTTCCTGCCGGGCGATTCGCTCCTCTTTGTGGCGGGCACGCTGGCCGCAGGCGGCATGCTGGACCTGGGCCTTCTCATCGCCCTGCTCTTTGTGGCGGCGGTGCTGGGCGACAACATCAACTACGCTGTGGGCCGCTGGTTCGGGGAACACGTGGTGGGCTGGAAGCTCTTCGGCCGGGCCTTGGTGCGACCCAAGGACCTGGACAAGACGCACGCCTATTTCGAGAAGTACGGGGTGAAGACGATCATCATCGCGCGGTTCATCCCCATCGTGCGCACCATCACCCCCTTCGTGGCCGGCGTGGGTGCCATGGACTACCGGCGGAAGTTCCTGCCCTACGATGTGCTGGGCGGCGCGCTGTGGATCGGCCTGTTGACGCTGCTGGGCTACCTCTTCGGCAACCTGCCCTTCGTGCAGAAGCACTACGAAACGGTGATCCTGGGCATCATCGGGTTGAGCGTTCTGCCCATGGTGGTGGAACTGATCCGCCAGCGGCTCAATAACCCGGCCGGTTGAGCGTTGAGCACCGCGTGGCACAGTACGGGTTGATCGGCCGCTCGCTCGGCCATTCGCGCTCTCCGGAGCTTTTCGCGTCCATCTTCGCCCGCGAAGGCCAGCCCGACGCGCAGTACGAGTTGTTCGAGCTGGACCAGGTGGATGAACTGCCCGGGCTCCTCGCAGCGCGCCCCGCGCTCCGCGGCTTGAACGTCACCATCCCCTACAAACAGGCGGTGATCCCGCTCCTGCACGGGCTGAGCGCCGAGGCGTCGGCCGTGGGCGCGGTGAACTGCATCCGGATCCGGAATGGTCATTGGATCGGCCACAACACGGACATCGATGGGTTCCGGGCCTTGATCGGTCCGCACCTGGGCACGGTGCTGGGACATGGCGGCACCGTACGGCCGCGTGCGTTGGTGCTCGGCAGCGGCGGTGCGAGCCGGGCCGTGGCCTACGTGCTGCGCGAACTCGGTCTACGGTTCCGGGTGGTGAGCCGCAGCCGCGAGCGGGGTGACCTCACCTGGGATCTGGTGGACCGCACCGTGGTGGGTGTGTGCCGCTTGATCATCAACACCACGCCGCTGGGCATGTGGCCAAAGGAGGACGAAGCCCCTGCCCTGCCCTACGAGGCGCTCACGGAGCAACACCACCTCATTGACCTGGTGTACAATCCGGAGGAGACTCTTTTTCTGCGGCGCGGCCGGGAGGCCGGCGCGGCGGTGGAGAACGGTATGGTGATGCTGCGGGAGCAGGCGGAGGCGGCGTGGCGGTTCTGGGGTGGAGCCTGAACGCAGTAAACGTATGCATGGCCATACATATGTCCAGAAAAAGGATTTCATAAGTCCCTCACGTTCATGGTGTTGCAGAAACAGCCCTTCGGTCGGTGCGACTGATTATTGCGCTATTAATTTGATAATCAAGGCCTTGAATGTATGTATGGCCATACATACTTCCTGAGCCCTCCACTCCAAGGCTGATCAGGAACCAACACGTGGCCATCTCCGATCAGATAACCGACCCGTTGCCTGACCAACCCAACATCGCCACTGCGCCTGGCCCGACCCACCTCATGGCGTGTTGCTTCCAATAGCCTGACCGCCCGCATCTCCACCCCCACGCCCACCCCCTATTTTCGCGCCCGATGTTCTCAAAGGCCTGCGAATACGGCATCCGCGCCGCAGTGTGCATCGCAGGTTGCGGCCGGGATGGTGAGCGGTTGAGCCTCAAGGCCATCGCCGAACGAACGGACAGTCCCGAGGCCTTCACGGCCAAGATCCTTCAAAAGCTCGTGCATTCTGGGCTCGTGCGCTCCGTCAAAGGTCCTGGTGGAGGATTCAGCATCTCGGAACCCGATGCACGCCGCATCCGGCTCAGCCAGATCGTCGCCTGCATCGACGGCGATGCGATCTACCGCGGTTGCGCCCTGGGACTTCCCCAGTGCAACGCCCGGAAACCCTGCCCGCTTCACGACAGTTTCCTGCAGGTGCGCGAGGATCTGCGGCACGTGCTGGAGAACACCAGCCTGCATGACCTGGTGATCGGTCTGCAGGAGGGACGCACCGTGCTCAAGCGCTGACGCGCGGATCGGTATGCGCCTCCTTCCCGGCCACGACCACCTGCCGCATCAGGGGGATCGCGACCAACATCAGCCCACCGGCAACGGCCGCACCGGCCAGCACGAACACGACGAGCACGGACATCACCGGCCGCATGATCTCCGCGTGGTCGGTCATGCCCAGGCCCACGGAACGCCAGCCCTTCAGCAGACCGGCCACGATCAGCGCCGACCACAGGACGTGGAGGGCGATGACCGCGATGCGCAGGCCTGCCCGGGGCCAGCGGCCGGCACGAACACCTTCGAACCCCGACCAATGGGCGATGCAGCCCAGCAGGATGAACGTATTGATGCCGATCGTGGCACCCATGGCGTGGGCCACCGTGATGTGCGTGCCGTGGGTGTACCGGTTGATCGCCGGCACCGACATCAGCAGGGCCAGCATCAGGTTCAGCAGCACCCAATGTTCGGCGGCGCGCAGACAGCGCTGGCTGAAGGTCGTATCGGAGGGGCCGGTCCGCGACCTCCGCAGGCCGCGCAGGATGTCGAACAGGATCAGCCATTCGGCCATGCTGATGGCATAGGCGGCATGCCGCACCCAACCGGCCGTGGGTGCATTGTAGAGGTGGTGCCCCCAGTTGAACATCAGGTTGGCCAGGCCCAGGAACCAGAACGCGTGCGCCTTCCCGCTGCGCGCCAAGGCCTCGTTGCCCGAGACGCGCACGGCGAGGTAGAGCGAGGTGCCGTAGATGAGCTGGTTCCAGGCCCCGACCATGCTGCCGTTGCTCTTCCATTGCACGGTGAGGTCGCGCAGGTAGCTGGCGCGGACCGAAGGCAGGAGCCACAGGTTCTGTTCGATGAAGGTGAACAGGAAGAAGACCACTCCTGTGGTCCACATCCACAGGTACATCGGTGCCCCGCGGCCGTGTCCCCGCAGCATCCTGAGGTGGTCGACCAGCACCAGCAGCCACGCAAGTCCGATCGGCAGGGCGAGCCACGGTGGGAACTCCCAGTACTCGCGACCACCGAACCTTCCGAGCACATAGGAAACGAGGGCTGCGAGCAACGCTCCGACCCAGAGGATCACGAACCCGTGCAGGAACCTGCGATCGGGCGTCGCGCCGACCACCTCCGAGCGCGCGGTCAGCATCACGGCCAGCGCCCCCGTGACGATCCAGAACAGGGCCGTGGTGGTGTGCAACGGCCTCAACCGTACGAACGGCAGCACTTCGGCGAGCCCGGGCACGACGAACGCCAAGCCCGCCAGTACGCCCAGCAGCAATGCGGCGATCAGAAGACCGAGCGCGATGGCCGTGATGCAGCGGACGGGCCCGTTCATGGTCGATCGATGGGGATCACGTACGTCCCGGTCCAATGCACCGCCTCCGCCGGCACCTGCGAGGTGCCGTGGCGGTCCACCCAGCGCAGGTAGGCCATGAGGTCGGTGATGGCACTGTCCGGGAGGGCATGCGCGGGCATGCGGCCGGTGCCGTACCGGATGAAGGTCCTCAACCGGGCGTCATCGCGAACGCGAACGATGTTGGTGAGGTCCGGTCCCATGTACCCTCCAAGGCCGAACAACTGATGGCAGGCCTGGCAGTTGTGCGCCTGCCAAAGACCTCGTCCACGCATCGCCGCCTGATCCGGAACGCTCCGGCGTCCGTCGAAGAGCCCGGCATAGATCGCCACGGTGTTCGCCACGAAGGCGAGCACCAACAGCACGAGCACCCCGGAGCGCCAGCGCGGAAAGGGTGCTTCGGACCTGCCCTTCATCACGATGCGAAGACACGGCTCATGTTCCCTGGAACGAATGATGCCCGTCATGTTATTCGGACATACCTGTCTGTTATTTCAGCCCCCACCGAACCACGTCCCATGCTGCGTCCGTCGCTCCTGCTATCCACCTGCGCGCTCCCGATCGTCCTGTTGGCCCAGACGATGAACCCCATGGCCGTTCCGCCCGCCTTGGAACTGGACACCTTCGATCTGGACGTGGATGAGCATGTGGTGAGCTTCTACCCCGGGGTGAACACCAGCACCTACGGGGCCAGCGCCCCCTATCTGGGCCCCACACTGATCCTGCACCAAGGCGACACCGCCCGCATCCGGGTTCACAACCACCTGAACCAGGTGACGAGCATGCACTGGCATGGCATGCGTGTGCCGGGCTGGGCCGATGGAGGGCCGCCCCGTGAGGTCCTTCCGGGTGAAACGTGGTCCGTGGAGTTCCCGGTACGGCATCCGGCGGCCACCTTCTGGTACCATCCGCACCCGGACGGGCTCACGGCGGAGCAGGCCAATCAAGGAGTGGCCGGTGCCATCGTGGTGCGCGACACGGTCGAGGCGGCCCTTGCACTGCCCCGCACCTACGGGGTGGACGACCTGCCGGTGGTGATCCAGGACCGGCGGTTCGCCCCCAACGGCAACTTCGTCTTCGCCGCTTATGGTGACTCGGTGCTGGTGAACGGAACCCCGCACGCGTATGTGGACTGCCCGGCGCAGGTGGTGCGGCTGCGGCTGCTGAACGGCAGCAACGCCCGGGTCTACCAGCTCGGCTTCGATGACGGGCGCACGTTCCACGTGATCGCCAGTGACGGCGGATTGCTGAGCGCACCGGTGCCGACGGACCGCCTACCCTTGAGCAACGGCGAGCGGGCCGAGGTGCTGTTGGACCTCACCGGCATGGAGGGCGACAGTCTGCACCTGATGAGCTTCGGCAGCGAACTGCCCGTCACCGTACCGGGTGCCAACAACCCGATCTGGGAAACGAGCGTGCTGAACGGCGTGGACTTCCAGGTGCTTCGGATCCGCGTGGGCCCGCCCACACCGGGCGCGGTGACCACGATCCCCGGTACGCTGGTGACGCTGACACCGCCTGACGAAGCCGACGCGGTGCGCACACGAACGAAGATCCTGGCGGGCATGGGCATGGTGGGCATGGGCATGTTCACCATCAACGGGCTCATGTTCAACCCGGCGGTGGTGAACGACACCATGCTCCTGGGCACCACCGAAGTATGGGAGATCGAGAACATCAGCAACATGGCCCACCCCATGCATCTGCACGGCGGCTCGTTCCACGTGCTGGACCGCGATGGTGCACCGCCTCCCCTGTGGGAACGGGGACCGAAGGACGTGGTGCTGGTGGATGCCGGGGCCAGTGTGCGCATCATCATGCGGTTCGAGGACCTGAGCGACGGATGGCCGTACATGTACCACTGCCACAACCTGATGCACGAGGACAACATGATGATGCTGCAGTACATCGTGGTGGACCTCAATACCGACCTGCCCGCCCTCGAAGCCGGGCCGGCAACGCTGTTCCCGATCCCGAGCGCCGGCGCGGTGAACTACACATGCCCCTTCGTGCCGGAGGCGTTGCGCATCACCGACGCCACCGGGCGGACCGTGCATACGGAAGGCGCGCTGCCCGCACAGGGAACCCTTGACCTGGCCCTGCCACCGGGCTCCTACTTGGCCACGTTCAGCACCGATCAACGCCGGAGCACGGCCCGGTTGGTCATTCGCTGAACGACGGGGTTCGCCGGCCGGCCCCTTCGCGCGGTGCGGCCGCGAAGTGGGAACACCACGTCCAGTGTACGGTCAATTGTTGAGCGCGCCCTGCTCGATCCAGGCCCGGATGGTGCCCAGTTCCTCGCTGCTCAGGACCGTGCCGTCGGGTGGCATGCCCAGCCCATACACATCGGTGAAGTTCACCTTGTTCCAAAGCACACTGGCATCCGGGTCGCCCGGCACGATCCTCAGCGCCGGTGCATGACCGACGCTCACCACGTTCACCAAGTTGCCATGGGCTTCCGCCACGGATAGGTCCATACCGCCCATGGGTGGGTGGCAGGTCCAGCAATGGGCCGTGAAGATGGGCAGCACTTCGGTGCTGAAATAGGCCGTATCGATGGGCTCGCCAAGCGGCTTCGGCACGGGCAGATGGAGCGGCCCCTCGTCCTTGGTGCAGGCGGAGAACAGAAGGGCCAGCGCGAGAGCGAACGGCGTGCGGTCCATGGTTCAGGGCCTGGGAAGCTTGGGGGCCTTGGGCTTCACCAACAAGGTGCGGGCGATGTTGAAGCCGAGATGGAAGAGGCCCTCATCATACCGCGATGCGGGCATGGTGTACGCACGCTGCTCCAGGATCTCCTGCCCGCTGGAGAGCACGATCTGGAAGACGTGCCCCTGCGTGGCCACCTCATAAGCGATGGCCAGGGGCTCCAGATGAGCATCGGGCCGTCGGCCCCTGAGGATCGGTGCGACCTCCACCAGGATCGAGCCCTTGGTACTGACCTTGAACCGCCCCGACACCGCGAGCGCCAGTGTGAGGTTGGGCTCCCCGATGGCCACCAGGTTGCGATGGATGGCCACCGGGGCCAATTGGAGGGAAAGCCACCGATCGAAGCGCCGGGCCACGATGAACTGCGCGTTGTAGGACAGGCGGTGCTCGAACCGGTACGCGAAGGGGGTGGTGCCGTCCGCAAAGAAGTCGCGGTCGCCCACCGTGGGAAAGTCGTCGCTCATGAGCGCCGCATTGGCCAGCACCGTCAGCGACACCGGCATTTCATCCTCCACGGTCTGCTTCAGTACGCGGAACTTGGCGCCCAGGTCCCACATCTTCCGGTTCTTCGAGCGGCCCAGTTCGAGCTGGGCGTGATCGAAGGGTGCGTACAGGAAGGAGAATCGGATGTTGGCCGGCAGGTCGAGCCCGGCGAACTGCTTCCAGGCCTGTTCATCGGTGCCCACCGTACCGAACCGGTGCTGGATCATGAACCCGAAGGAGCGCTTGCGCGGCACCACCTCCACGCTGTGGGCGTTCACCACCTGGGTGCCGGCGAAGGTGCCGGTGACGAGCTCCTGCTGTGCTTCATCCTGTGCGCAAAGGGCCCATGCGCCCAGCAGGGCGATGGTGGCCAGGGATGATCGGAGGACCGGCATGTTCATGGTTGCGCGAGGGTCCGGATGTAGTGCGCCAGTGCCCAGCGGTCCTCGCGGCTGAGCACTTGCTCGTAGGAGGCCATCTCCCCGCGGCCGTGCGTGATCTTCCAGTACAGCGCGCCATTGCTCTGCCGCTGCACCGATGCGGACCCAAGGTCGGCCGGCCTCACCTTGAGCACGGTGGCGTTCGGCCCATCACCGTGTCCTTCCATGCCGTGGCAGGTCCAGCACAACGAGCGGAACACCTTGCCCCCGCGCATGGCCGCCTTGGGATCGTCGACCATCGGGTCCTTCATGCGATCGGCCTCCGGCGGTGCCGCCCACGGCTCACCGATCCGGTCCATGGACACCATCAGGAGGGCCAGCAGCAGAATGAGGAGCGGTCGTTTCATGGTCGAGCTTGTTCGGTGGTCGCCCGCAACTTCGCCAGGGCCTGTTGGACGTGTGCGTCCGCCGGATCGAGCCGGGCGGCGGCCATCAGCTGCTCCTCGGCCTGGATCGTCCAACCGGAGCGTGCGTGCAGCACACCCAGGGTATAGCGGAGCCGACCATCGGTAGGCCGAAGGACCGTGAGCCGCTCCAGGTGCGGTACTGCGCGATCGGGCCGCCCCTGCTGCAGATGGAGGGCGCCCAGGTTGTTGCGCAACATGTCCTCCGGACCACCCTGGCGCAGGGCCTCGTCGAAATGCCGGATCGCATCGTCGATGCGGCCGGAGCGGTGCGCCAAGGCGCCGGCAGCGACCAGCAGGCCCGCATCGCCCGGCGCCCGTTCGAGGCCCGCAGCATAGGACCGTTGTGCAGCCTCCAAGTCTCCCTGGGTCTCCTGGGCAGCCCCCAAGGCCACTGCCGAACGCGCCAGCATCGACTGGCCTGTGGTGCCCGACCGGACCGCCCCAAGGGTCAGGTTCTCGGACCAGAGGCGCATGGCCGTCGTTCGATCACCTGCGGCGGCCTTCAGCTCGCCCAAGCGGAATCGCGCTTCGGCATGGCCCGGGTCATCGCTCAGGATCCCCTCGAGCAGCTCGGACGAGCGGAGCGCATCGCCCTGCAACCGGTACAAGGACGCCAACTCGAAGCGCCGGTCCGACGGTTCGATGAGACCTGCACGCAAGGCCGTGGCATAATGGTCGACCGCGCTCCGAAGGAGGTCCGGGTCCGACGCATTGGCGGCCACCCGCTCGTACATCGCCTTGCCGGCCAGGGTGTGGTACTGCACGTAGGCGCTGTGCGTGAAGAAGCAACCCAGGGCCACAACGGCGGCGGCGACGACGGTACCGGCCGGGCTCAACGAACGGTCCATCTTCAGGGTGAGGCCCCGGAACCGCACCGCTCCCTTCCGCAGAAGACGCCGACCAAGCACGAACAGCCAGGCCGTACATACCGCCAAGCCCACGGCGAGCAGAAAGGGCACCGTGTCGTACAGCCCTCGGTACACGGGCATGGCCACCAGGAAGATGGTCGCCAGGAGGACATCCTCCCCCACCGTGTTGCTGAACCGGCCTCCATAGGCTCCCATCGGGTGGCCCTTGCGGAAGAGCGGCGGCGGTCGGAAGCCGAAGCGAACCGCCCTCTCCGGGCACGCGGTGACACAATCGAGGTCCTTCAAGCACCGGGGATTGGTGACCATGCCATGCATGGCGAGTTCGCGATGCACCAGGATGTCCGATGAACAGGCCTTTGTGCAGAGCCCGCACTGGCTGCAATCCTTGGTAAGCACGATGCGGCCGGGCGCCAGCTGGTCAGCGATGCCGAAGAGGGCACCGTACGGGCAGGCCTGGAAACAGAAGCCCCGGCTGCCCAGCAGGTACACGATGAGGAACCCGCACACGAAGAAGGTGAACACGGCCACACCCGGCGGCGGCAGGTTGCGCCACAGATCATCGGTGGTGAAGGACGACCAGCGAGAGCCGCCGGCCTCCACCACGCGGATGGCTTCGGGACCCACGCCGTGCCAGAGGTGCAGCAGTTGGGGCCAGACGAACAGGTAGAACATCACCCCGATGGGCGCCCAGATGAGCGTGCGCGAACGGATGGGCTGCCGCTTGACGCGCAGCTTGTCCATGATCCAGCCGGCCGCATCCTGAAGGGCCAGGATGTGACAGCCCCAGGAGCAGAAGAAGCGGCCGAAGACCAGGGTGGCCACCATCACCACGGCCATCAGCACGAACCCGGCCGTGACGATGCCCTGGTGGATGGTATAGAGCACCTCGTTGAACTCGACCGGGGCCAGGGTGCGCCCCTTGAGCTTCCAGTGCACAAAGTGCGCGACGAAGAGCAGGTGCGCGCCGACCAGGGTGGCAACGCGCCAGTTGGCGTAGTTGGTCCTTCCCGCTCCGGCCATGTCGGTGTGTTCAGTGGATCGCGATACGGCGCGTGAACACGCGGCCATCAACGCGCAGGGAGAGCACATAGACCCCGGAAGGCAGATGACCCGGATCCATGCGGCGGATCACCCGCCCCACCGGCGCATCGAAGTGCTCGGCATGCACGCGGCGGCCCGTCAGGTCCATCAGGTCCGCCTCCACGTCGGTGGGCCGGAGCAGATGCAGCACCACCTCGAAGTGTCCGACGTTGGGGTTGGGGTACACCTCGAAGCCTCGCAGGGACAGCGGTTCGTCGATGCCGGTGCAGACCTCCACGGTGACGGGCACAGGGGTCAGCGCACTCAGGCAGCTTCCCCCGCCCACCTCCACCTCCCAGTCGTAGAAGTACGGATACTCAGTGCCGCCCCCGGACGAACCGGTGATGGTGGCCACTGTGCCGACGGCGTACGGGTAGCTGACGCCACCGGTGCTGCGCCACAGGTCGGTGGTGCCGCTCACATTGATCGAATAGTTGTTGCCCGGCAGGATGTCCCAATCGAGGTCCACCCGCGATCCGCCGACCGGCACCAGCAGCGAGCGCGAGGCGCGCAACACCCCGATGCCGTCCACCAGCTCGATGGTCCGGATGGCCGCACTGCCGGCGTAGACCTTCACGGAGGCGAGCCGGAACGAAGCCAGGGCGTCGAACTTGAGGGAACGCCCTCCGGCATGATAACCGCCGCCACCTGCATTGTTCGGCTTCCCGCCATAGATGGTGGAGCCCTGCGAGCCCAAGCGGTCGGCCACCTGGTAGGTGGTGCTGGCATAGAGGACCGGCGTGGTGAACGTGGCACCGCTCCCGAGCGGGTTGCCGAACTGGTCGAACCACTGCGGGTCCATTCCCGATGCGGTGAGCACGGCCTGCTCCCCTTCGCAGATGATGCCCCCCGCGGCGGTGGGCGCCGACGGCTGCGGCAGGGCGGTGACGGTGAAGGGCGCCGATGTGGCCGTGCCGCAATAGCTCGTGACCGTGACGGTATAGGTGCCCGGACCGACCGTGATCCGGCTCGTGGTGGCACCGGTGGACCATTGGTAGGAGGTGCCGGGGGTGGCATAGAGCTCGACCTGGTCCCCCAGGCACACAAAGGCCTGCTCATCGCAATGGATCTGCGCGACCGGGGCCGTGGGCGTCTGTTGGGTCAGCGTGTAGGGCACGGCGGTCCAGTTGTTCGTCTCGTCCGCCTCCACCACCACATCCAGCGGATCGGACTCCATCACGATCCAGTACGCCCCGTTGCAGGTACCACTGGGGATGTCGATCCACATGCCGTCGAGGTATTCGCTGTACACATCGGTGTACCCCGATGAGATGCCCTGCCGGGTCATGCTGCACCCATAGGACCCGCCCAGCCCGAGGTTGGGGAGATCCGAGCCGGTGAGGGTGGTGCCCGCGTTGTACACCGTATTGTCGTCCTTGCAGTGATGGAGGGCCGCACCGGCGTTGCAGCTATGGTAGTCCATCAGGCAGTACCCGAGCTTGTAACCCTGGCCCACGATGGGCCACAGGCGCGGATCGCTGACACCCGCCTCCTGCATGCGCAGGCTGAAGATGCCCCACTGGTCGTAGTGGGTATGCCCGTGGGTGGGGTGGTAGGTCATGCCCTGCGGCATCACCCGCTCGGTGGAGGTCATCACCGCCCCGTTCTTGTGGAAGATGCGCTGGGTGGTGAGCTGCTTGGCGGTTCCGCCGTCGGGACAGGCGAACTGTTGCTGGGCCGACGGGTCGTAGACCATGAAGGTGTCCACCCCGCACACGAAGCGCCGGTAGCCGTTCAGGTCCACACCGCGCACCTCCAACGGACCGTATCCGATGTTCGGTGTCGAGCTGGTGATGTAGATGCGCCCGGGATCCTCGTTGGGGCCGCTGAGGTAATTGAGCGCGGCGTGCCAGGAGGTGGTCATGTCCGGCAGCAGATCGCAATCCGTCCCCTGCCCTGGCGGGCACTGGCACGAAGTGGCATTGCTCGTGGTGCATTGCGCATCCGCCCCGATCGGGCAGAGGAGCAACAGGGCGAACGGGAGTAGCGGACGTTGGTGCATCGGGGATGGTTTGGCTAGGGCCAAGGTGCGCCCGATCCCTGTCCATTAATATGATATGTATCATGTTTTACATCACCGCCTCCCCACCGGGCATCCCACCGCGGCCGACACCTCGTGCCATTGCCCCCCGCGCGATAAGCCGGCCAACGCACCCTCGCATGATCCGGGGACGGAAGGCCCGTACCGTCCGGCGGGAGCGGAACGATGCGGGCCCGGGCGCTGCCACCTGAACACGCTCCCGTGCACACCCTCACCGGTCCTGAACGGATCGCTCCCGGAAGCGGATGCACGGTTTGGCGAACAGTATGATTCATATCATAGTTTTACCCTCAACGATCCCGCCACTTTGCGGTCATGGACACACGCACCCCGCACCCTCGTCTCCCGGAGATCGTTCTCCTTCTCGCCCTGCCCCTGCTTGTGGCTCTTTCGGGCTGCGCCAAGGAAGATGAGGACCCGCCCGGCACAGCGGATCCGGTGCAGCCGGCGACCATCACGCTTCGGCTGGAACACCACGCCGACGGTGTTCCCCTGTTGTTCGACACGGTGCTCTATGCCACCGCGGCGGGCCATACCTATTCCGTGAGCCGCCTGGAGTACTACATCACCGCGATCGAACTGTTGACCGCGGACAGCACCGATGTGGAGCCGGTGGTCGCCGGTCCGTTCCTGGTCAATGCGCGCAACACGACCACCTTCGACCTGGGCCCGCTTCCCCCAGGCAACTACACGGGAGTGAGGCTCCGGCTGGGCCTGACCCCGGACCTGAACCTCACCGGTGCCCTGCCCAACACGCTGGAGAACGTGAACATGGCCTGGCCCGACGGCATGGGCGGTGGGTATCACTTCATGAAGTTCGAGGGGCACTTCCTGAACGGAGGCGTTCCCACCGGCTACGCCATTCACCTGGGGCGGAACGAGAACCTGCCGACCTGCCATGCGCAGGGGGGCCTCCTGCTGGACGGCTCGGCGCGCACCCTGGTCGCGCGCTTCAACATGAACGAGGTCTTCCGCACCCCGCACACCTACGACCTGTCTACCGGAAGCTATTCGATGGGAAGCATGATGCTGATGGGGCTCCTGCGCGACAACTGCGCCGACGTCTTCACCGTGGCCATCGAGCCATGAGGGCCTTGGCCACCATCGGCGGGGTGGCGGCGGTGGTGCTCCTTGGCGCCACGGGATGTCGTCGCGATGCGTCAGAGGACCCGGTTTCCGATGCTCCGACCACCACGCCCTACGCGTTGGAGCACCCCTCCTACTTCCCGGTGCCGGTGATCCCGGCCTCCGCTCCCTTGACGGTGGAAGGCATCGCTCTGGGCCGACGGCTGTACTACGACACGTACCTCTCGCGCAACGGGCCGTTCGAAGGCCTTGCGTGCGCCAGTTGCCATGACCAGAGCCGCTCCTTCACGGTGCCCACGTCAGGGACGAACGTGCTGGCCCATGTGAACCTGGCCTGGAGCTCGAACTTCCTGTGGAACGGCAAGGTGACCGGCACGCTGGAGGACGTGATGCGTTTCGAGGTGGAGGAGTTCTTCCAGGTGGATGTGGCCGAGCTGAACGCACACGCGGAATATCCGTTGCTCTTCCAGAAGGTCTTCGGCGCCGGCGACATCACGGGCGATCGCGTGGTCGGCGCCCTGGCCCAATGGTTCCGACGCCTGACCTCCACCAACAGCAGGCTCGACAAGCACCTGCGGGGCGAGATCATCCTCACCCCATCAGAGATGAACGGCGCCATGCTCTTCCTTTCGGAGAAGGGCGATTGCTTCCACTGCCACCCCACGCCCCTGATGACCGACAACGGCTTCCACAACAACGGGCTCTCCTCGACCTTCGCCGGCCTCGATGTGGGACGTTACGCCATTACGGGCGCCCCGATGGACCTCGGCGCCTTCAAGAGCCCCACCCTGCGCAACATCGCGCTGACGGCGCCATACATGCACGATGGCCGCTTCCAGACGCTGGAGGATGTGGTGGAATTCTACAACAGCGGGGTACAGCACTCGGCAAGCCTCGACCCCCTGATGACCAAGCCGGGGCCGAGCCTCACCCTGGGGCTGACCCCGCAGGAGAAGGCGGACCTGGTGAGCTTCCTGCATGCGCTCACGGACGACACCTTCATCACGGACCCCGCGTTGGGGAGCCCGTTCTGAGCGGTGCGTCCGATTCGGTCGCCCACCTACATTCGCCCCCGATGGGCGAGGGCATGAACGGAGACCATCAGCGCCTGGATGAGCTGATCAAGGCGCATTGCAGTGCGGAATGGCGCAGGCGGTTGCGCGACCACAACATCCAGGTGGGCTATGCGAAGGGAGAGGCGGTCTTCAGCAGCGGCCAGAAGGCCGATCGGATGTTTATGGTCCATCACGGCAGGGTGAAGGTGGTGGCGGACATCGGCAAGGGCCAGGGCCGCATCATCCGTCTGGCCGGCGACGGGGAGATGCTCGGGCACCGAGCCCTGGGCCAGAAGCCCACGTATACGGCCGGCGCCATCGCCCTGGTGCCCACCGTGATGAACGTGATCCCGATGGCGCTCTTTCTGGAGACCTTGCGTGAGAACCCGCGGTTCTGCTACCACTTCCTGCTGCGGTTCGCGGCGGAAATGCGGCTGCTGGACCAGCATCTGCGCGACCTGCGGACCATGGACGTGGCGCAGCGTGTGGTGAGGGTCCTGCTGATCTGCCGCGACACCTTCGGCATGGATGCCCGGGATCGCCGACAGCTGGCCTACACCCTGCCGCGACGCGACATCGCCTCCATGGCGGACACCACCTACGAATCCGTGGTGCGCAGCCTCTCCAGCCTGCAGCAGGAAGGGCTCATCGAACTGGTCGGCAAGAACGTACGCCTGTGCAAGCCCATGGCGTTGGAGAAGCTGTTGGGCCGGGGGGTGGCGGGATGATCCGCCCCGTGCCGGTGTTCACCCGCGTGAGGGGGCGAAGCGGCAGCTTGCCGCAGGGCCGGCCCGGCAGCGCACGCGGCGAGGAGGCTGCGAGGAACGAGCAGACCCCGGAGCCGGAGCCACACCCGCAGAGCCGAGGGCGCTAAAGCGGATGACCCGGCCTGTGCGTTGGCAAGGAGCGTGAGCTAAGGGACACGCCCTACCCTAGATCTGCTCGAAATGCGCGGTGAAGTGCCTGAGGAAACGCGGCTCCTTGATGATGCGGCAGCCGCGCACCTGCTCGCGGGTGCGCATGATCTCCTCGAAGGTCTCGGCCACGTATTCCATGTGGCTCTGGGTGTATACGCGGCGCGGGATGGCCAGGCGCACCAGTTCCATGGGCGAGGGCTTCAGTGAACCATCGGGCAGGTAGGTGCCGAACATGACCGAGCCGATCTCCACGCTGCGGATGCCGCCCAGCCGGTAGAGCTCGCACACCAGCGCCTGGCCGGGGTAATGCTGCGGCGGGATGTGCGGATAGAGGGACTTGGCATCGATGTACACCGCGTGGCCCGCTGCGGAGCGAAATGGCGGTACCCCCATGGAAGCAACTGCTCGCCCTGCCAAGTGGTGCTGGGGTTGCGGTAGTCCTGGCAGTGGGCATCAGGCCGATGCCGCCCAGGTGACCAATGTCACTGTACAGGTATGTTAGTGTTCACTTACTTTGTGCCGTTCAAACAGATCACGATCATGAACGGACAACGGAACATCGCCATCGGCTTCCTCACCATGGGGGCCTTCATGCTCTACGGCTTCCTGCTCATCTACCTGCGCGACTTCGCCCCCGACAAGCAGGCGTGGGTGGACAGCTACAGTGTGGGCAAGCACTTCGAGGCACGCCTGGCCCATGTGCATGGCAACCTCTTCGCCTTCCTCAATGTGGTGATGGGCTACCTGCTGCTCCACTTCGGCGAACGGCTGCGATGGTCCGCGCTCACGTCCTGGCTGGGGCTCATCGGCCTCCTGATGCCCCTCGGCATCCTCGCTGAAGTTTATCTGGGTGCACCTCCCGTGTTCGTCCTCATCGGCGCGCTGGCCATGACCGCTTCGGTCTTCCTGCTCGGCACAGCCTTCTTCAACCTCAAGCCACACCATGGACATTAAGCCGCGCCAACTGGAGATCATCGAAGCCGCCGGACAACTGGTGACCGAAGATGGTTTCGCAGCGCTCACCACCAAACGCTTGGCCGAACGCATGCACTTCACAGAAGCGGCGCTCTACCGGCACTTCAAGAGCAAGGAGGAGATCCTGGTGACCATGTTGAACCACCTTGCCGAGAACATCGATGAGCGGCTTGGGCATTTGGCCGACGAGCATGCGGACCCGGTGGAGCGCGTCCGGGCCATGTTCGACAGCCAGTTCACCTACTTCCAGAAGAACCCGCAATACCTGATGGCCATTTTCGCCACGGGAATGCTGGAAGCCTCACACGGCATCGATACCGGCATCGAGCGCATCATGGTGGTAAAGCGCCGCCACCTGCTAAACGCCATCAAAGACGGGCAACGATCGGGTGTCTTCACCTCGGACCACTCGGCCGAAACGCTCGGTCACATCCTCATGGGCACCTTCCGCCTGCACATGCTGCAATGGCGCATGAGCGGCCGCTCCTTCGATGTGCGCCGGAAAGGCATGTCCCTCATCGCTGCCACCCTGAACCTCATCACCCGCTGAGCCGCCATGGGAATCAGTAAGCTTACACGCATCGCCCTCGGCCTAGTGGTCATCGCGTTCGGCGCGCTCACACTCTTCCTGAGCGCCTCCGTGCTGCTGGACCTCTTCGGTATCCGCGAACGCGAGTCGCCTTATGTGCCTGCGGTGGTGATCGCCAACCTGTTCGCGTCCCTTCTGTACCTACCTGCCGGTGCAGGCCTGCTGATGAAGCGACGCTGGTCCGCCCCGCTGTTAGCTACCGCTGTGGGCGTACTGCTCGTGGGCGCCTTGCTCCTCGCCTTGCACATCACGGAAGGCGGTGCATACCGTACGGCCACCATTGGGGCGCTCACGTTCCGGACGCTGCTCACATGGGCCTTCCACCTCCTGGCGCGCCGGGCCTTGCGCTACACTGAACAACCTGCTGAACCTACGCACGCATGAACCGCATCTTACTTCCCCTCCTCCTCCTGGCGATCGCCGCGTTCTATGGCAGCTGTGGTGAACACACCCACGAGGCCGCTGCACACGCCGACCACACGACCAGCCCAGCGGACAGCACCCCGGCTACGGACCACGACGCACTGCCCCCCGTTACCCTCAACAACGGCCTGCGCTGGCAAGCCAATCCGGAGACCACCGCGGGCATTGCCAACATGGTGGGCATACTCGCTGCCTACGATCCATCGACCGGTGACCCCAAGGCGCTGAAGGCCGCACTGGAGGAGGAGTTCGGGCTCATTTTCGAGCGTTGCACCATGACCGGCGAAGCGCACAACCAGTTGCACAACTACTTACTACCCATCCACCACCAGCTGCGCGAGTTTGAGGCCACCGACGTACAACGCAACGCCTTGGGCGAGCACTTGGCAGCGTACGGCAACTACTTTGAATGATGCGCCTGGTCAGCTCCATACGGCCCTTCCCGGGCGCGGCGATGTTAGCCTGGTCACTCGTTGCCACTGCACAGCAACCCACCTCCGTGCTGTCGCTGCAGGCGTGCATCGACCAGGCGCTGGTCAACGACCAACGTGTGCGCGCTGCGGAGATCGACCAACGCATGGCCGGGGCGCGGGTGGACGAGCAACGCGCCGGCCTGTTGCCCAAGGTGCGGGCGCTGGCGGATATGCGGCACTATGCGCAGTTGCCCTATCAACTGCTTCCCTCTTCCTTCTTCGGTGGTCCCGAAGGCGTGTACCGCGAGATCCAGTTCGGCACACCGGACAACATTTCCATGAACGTGCAGGCCCAGTTGCCTTTGGTGGATGTAGGTAGCTGGGAGAGCATCCATGTGGCGCGCGAGGCGGAACGCCTGGCTGGCATCCAACGCGAACGCGGCCGCGAAGAGGTGGTGCTGGATGTGAGCAATGCGTACTACAATGCCCAGGTGCTCCAGGCACGCCGCACGTTCCTGGACAGCAACCTGCAGAGCACCGAGGCCATGCTCCGGAACGTGGAACTGCTCCACGCGCAACTGCTGGCGCGGGGCACCGATGTAGATCGGCTACGACTGCAACGCGACCAATTGCGCACCCAGCTTGAACGCGTGGGGGCCCAACAGGAACAGGTGCTCGACCTCATGCGCCTGATGATGGGCCTCCCGCCCGATGCGCCGTTGGCCACAGAACCTGCTTCGCCGTCCGCGAACCCTGCACCGGCAACACCAAGACCCACCGCCGGACTGCGCCTCGCCGAACAGACCATGCTGCTCCGTCATGCGGAGATCCGCCTGTTGAAACGATCGCGCCTGCCTTCCCTCCAAGGCTATGGTTTGCTGGGCAACACCGGCTTCGGCCCCATCGGCAGCGAGGGTCGCTACGACTTCTATCCCGTAAGCTACTTCGGAGCCACCCTGCAAGTGCCTCTCTTCAATGGCACGGTGATCACCCGCAAGGTGGCACAGAAGGAACTGGAGTTGGAACGCGCCGGTCTGCTGCGCGATGCGGTGGCCGACCGTGAAGGCTTGGAACAACGACGCGCCGCGCGTGACGAGGCCCTTGCCTTCCGTACGCTCGCTGATGCGGAAGCGCAGCTCACACTGGCTGACCGCATCCGCCGCAGCACTCTGCTGCAACATGCGGAAGGGGTGGCAACGCTCACCGACCTGCTGCTGGCCGACCAGGCCGTGCGTGAAGGCCAACAGCTGTACATCGATGCCTTGGTGCAACTGCGCAAGGCCCAACTGGAACTGGCGCGCCTCAACGGCACGCTGCTGAACGAACGCCCATGAAACGCTGGATGCTCTGGATCGGATTGATCGCCTTGCTGGCGCTCACCGTGGTGAAACTGGCCCTGAACAAGCGGACGGTGATCGAACGCGTGTACCGGCACGACAAGCACGCCCCCGTGCATGTAACTGTTGAAGCCGTGCTGGCAGGGAGAGGTGGGCAAGGGCCGCGATATGGCGGCACCATTGTGCCGGTGCGCGAAGGACGCGTAATGGCCGAGGTGCCAGGTCGCGTGCTACACGTTGCCGTCCGCGAGGGTCAGCAGGTGCGCAAGGGCGACCTGCTCGCACAGCTCGACGGTGAATTGCTGCGCCTACAGCAAGAAGCGGCACTGGTCCAGGTGGCGGCGCTTGAAAAGGACCTAGCGCGCTATCGCGTGCTCACCGCCGCTGATGCGGTGCAAGGAGTTCAGCTGGAGAAGACCGAACAGGCCCTGCACAGTGCGCGCATCCAACTGGCAAACGTTACCGAGCAGCTCCAACGCACCACCATCCGCGCGCCCTTCGATGGCGAGGTGACCCAACTGTTGGTGCAGGAGGGTTCGGTGGTGGCGCCGTCCATGCCCGTGGCCACGCTCAGTGACCCGCGCGAGTTGGAGGTGCTGCTCCACGTCAACGAGAAGGATGTCGCCCAGTTCCAGCATGGACAGACCGTGCAGGTGACCATGGGTGATCGGTCCACACCATTCACCGGTACGGTACACAGCATCGGCCGGCGAGGCGATGTGGCGAACCGTTTCCCCGTGCGCATCGCACTGTCGGCCGACACCCGCATCGTGGCCGGGATGTCCACAACGGTGATACTGCCCAACTCCACAACAGTTGATCAGGTTACCATTCCGGCCCGTGCTCTTTTGGGCTCCGCCATCGAACCGGAGGTGTATGTGGTGCGCGACAGTGTGGCCCGCCGCATGCCCATTGCGGTGGCCACCGCCGGCGATGGAAGGATGATCGTGCAGCGGGGGCTTACGGCAGGCGACCTCGTTGTGACCAGCGGTGCCGTGAGCCTGCACGATGGCGCCCGTGTGACCTACCGATGAACAACGCGCATCCCGCAAGGCCATGAACCTTACCCGCATCGCCATCGAGCGCCCGTCGCTCATCATCGTCCTCTTTGGTGTGCTCTTCCTCGGCGGCATCGTGGCCTACAAGGGCCTGGGCGTGGAAATGATGCCCGACTTCAGCCAGCCGGTGATCACCATCCGCACCATGTACCCGGGGGCCGCGCCCGAGGAAGTGGCCAACAGCGTGACCCGGCCGGTGGAGGATGCTCTGAGCGCCTTGGAACGGGTGGACTTCATCAGCAGCCGATCCCTGGCCAACGCCTCCATAGTCATTGTCAACTTCAAGTACGGCGCCGACCTGGACCTGGCCATGCAGGATGCCCAACGCCGCATCGACAATATCCGGAAAGACCTCCCCGAAGGCCTTCAGCCACCGGTGATGTCGAAGGTCTCCCCGAACGACCTGCCCATCATGAGCCTCAGTGTGCTCAGCGACAGGTCTGCCCCGGAATTCCACCAGCACCTGGTGGACCAGCTGCTGCCCCGTATCCAGCAACTGAAGGGCGTGGCGGAGATCACCCTGTTGGGCGGTGAACAGCGCGAGGTGCAAGTAAAGGTTGACCAGGAACGCCTGTTGTTGCACAAGGTGGCTCTGCCGCAGGTGAGCGAGGCCATTCTTCGCGCCGGGCGGGAAGTGCCGGCAGGTGCTGTGCGCACCACGGATGGACAGCTCACCGTGAAGCTCGCTGGCAAGCTGCACACTGTGCAGGATGTGGAGGAAGTGGTGATATCCATGCCCGCCCCGGGGTCCGTGGTGCGCGTGAAGGACGTGGCCATGGTGGTGGATGGCGTGGCCGACCCCACTTCGGTGAGCCGCTACAACGGTCGTGAAGGCATCGGCCTGCTCATCAAGAAACAGGGCGATGCGAACGCGGTGGACGTGAGCGCCGCCGTGCGCGCGGAACTGGCTCGCATCGAAGCCGAGGAAGCCGCCTTCGGCACGCGCTTCATCATCGCATCGGACAGCACCGACACCACCATGGAGGCGGTGAACGCCGTGCTCTTCGACCTGGGCCTGGCCATCGTGCTCGTCAGCATCGTCATGCTCCTGTTCCTGCGCAGCCTGCGCAACTCGCTCATCGTACTGGTGGCCATCCCGGCCTCGCTCGTGAGCGCATTCGTGGCCATGGGCCTCTTCGGCTACACACTCAATCTGATGACGCTGCTGGCCATGTCGCTCATCATCGGCATCCTGGTGGATGACAGCATCGTGATCCTGGAGAACATCCAGCGCTACCTGGACAAGGGTCTGGATAAGCGCCAGGCCGCACTCATCGGCCGCGCGGAGATCGGCTTCTCGGCCTTGTCCATCACCCTCGTGGATGTGGTGGTCTTTCTCCCCATCATCTTCGTGCAGGTCTTCGTGGCCGACCTGCTCAAGCAGTTCAGCGTGGTGGTGGTGGTCTCCACCCTTATGAGCCTCTTCGTCAGTTTCACGCTCACTCCATGGCTGGCCTCGCGCATGGGCCAGCGCGAGGACCTGAAGCCCACCACCAGTTGGGCCCGCGCCCTGCTCCGCTTCGAGCATGGCCTGGACCAACTGAACGAATGGTATGCCCGTCAGCTCCGCTGGGTGTTGACGCACCGGGCCGCCTTCCTTGGCATCGTGCTGCTACTATTCGCGGCCATGGGAGCCATCATCAAGCAAGGCATCATGACCAAGGAGCTCATCGCCACCGGCGACCAAGGCATCTTCCGCCTCACCTTGGAATACGACAAACAAGTGCCTTTGCAGGAGAACAACCTGCGCAGCCGCGCGCTGGAGGAGCATATGTTGCAACGGCCCGAGGTGGCCAATGTCTTCAGCAACGTAGGTGGCCCCAGCACCGGCATCGGCAGCATGGGCGTGGGTGCCGAATACCGCAGTGAGCTCACCATCGACCTGGTGCCTAAGGCCCAGCGCGACGGCCGCAGTACCGAAGCCACCATGATGATGCTTCGCGAAGATCTGCTTCAGCACTTCCCTGGTGTGGACATCACGATGGCCACCATCGGCCTGGTGCCGCGCAGCGCCCCGGTGGAGATCACCCTGAGCGGCGCTAACAGGGACCTGGTGATGCGCACGGCCCACATCCTGAAGGACACCCTCGCTGGCATACCCGGCGCCAACAACGTGCGCCTGAGCATCGAAAGCGGCGCTCCTGAGCTGCAGGTACACCTGGACCGCGACCGCATGGCGCAGCTAGGCCTTGGCACCGCTGCCGTGGGCGCCACCCTGCGCAATGCCCTCGCCGGCAACGATGATGCGCGCCTCTTCCAGGATGGCACTGAGTACCCCATCCGCGTTCGCGTGGACGACATTCAACGGCGCGATGCGCAGGACATGGAGCGCCTCCTCTTCGTGAACGCGGCCGGTATGCCCGTGCGGCTGGCGCAGTTCGCCACCGTGGAACGTCACGAACCGCCTGCCATGGTGGAGCGCCTGGACCGCATGAGCGCCGTGACCCTCACCGCCGATGCCCTGGGTCGAGGTTCGGGCAGCGTGGCCGATGATGTGGTGGCCTACCTGGGCAACAATCCCTTGCCCGAAGAGGTGCGCCTCACCTGGGGCAGCGATGTGAAGCGGCAGAACGACAGCTTCGGCGCACTGGGCGGCGCACTGCTCATCTCCTTCATCCTCGTCTACCTAGTGATGGTGGCCCTCTATGACAGCTTCCTCTACCCTTTCGTGGTGCTCTTCAGCATCCCCGTGGCCGTCATCGGTGCCTTCCTCGCGCTCAATCTCAGCCTGTCTTCGCTCAGCCTGTTCACGCTGCTGGGGCTCATCATGCTGCTGGGCCTGGTGGCCAAGAACGCCATCCTCATCGTGGACCGTACCAACCAGCTGAAGGCCGAGGGCATGCACTACGTGGAAGCGCTGGTGGAGGCCGGCCGCACCCGCCTGCGCCCCATCCTCATGACCACCATCGCCATGGTCTTCGGAATGCTGCCCATCGCACTGGCCACCGGCACCGGCAGCGAATGGAAGAACGGCCTGGCCTGGGTCATCATCGGCGGCCTCACCAGCAGCATGCTGCTCACCGTGTACCTGGTTCCGGTGATGTACCACCTGCTGGAAGGAGCGAAGAACACCGTGGCAGGCTGGCGCATCGCCTCATCGAACAGGTCGGCAGCCGCCCCCTGAACAACGATCGATCATCGAACAACAACACCTCAAGACCATGTCCACCACTACGACGAACCCCACCCTGCGCGCCGCGATCAAATTCCGCCACCTGTCCGATGCCATCCGAAGCGATCGGGCCATGATCGACCAGGCCCGGGAACGCATGGCCGGGAAACTGAAGCAGGCGGAAGAACTCGCCGCGCTCCATGGGGATGCCGCCTTCCGCGCGGCGTTCGACGCACAGCTCCAGCTGCTCCGCCTTCCACAGCAGCAGGTCATGGACCTGTTGAAGAATGCTGCGGATCTCCTCATGGACGGCGCTTCACCCGAGGTGAACTGGCCGTTGATGCAGGAACAGCTCCAACTGGTCTCCACACACTTCAGGGACATGGCCTCGCTCCCCCTTGGCGCCGCTGACAGTGCCGAACAAGGCGATTGGCATACCCTGTGGCAGGTGATGGCAGCTGATCTGGAGGCGATCCGCGGCATCTGCACTGCCGCTTACTTCAAAGCGCATCTCCTCGCCGAGCTGGGTGCCGCAAAGGCGGACGAGCTCACCGCCACCATCCTCAAATACATCCCCCACAAGTACTCCATCGCCGAGGCCGAACGCTACGAGCGCGACTACCTCGAAGCCATGCAGGCCATCAAGGAGGAAGCCGGCAAGCAGGCGAACCTTTGGGACCGTGTGCTCAACGTTATCGCAGGAGCCATTCCCTTCGAGCAGTCGCCTGCCGAACGTGTGATGATGCAGCGCTGGGTGAATGGCGAGAAAGGCGAGCTGTGACCCGAAGGGGACCAAGGCGCGCTATATCTCCTCGAAATGCGCCGTGAAGTGCCGTAGGAAACGCGGCTCCTTGATGATGCGGTAGCCGCGCACCTGCTCGCGGGTGCGCATGATCTCCTCGAAGGTCTCGGCCACGTATTCCATGTGGCTCTGGGTGTATACGCGGCGCGGAATGGCCAGGCGCACCAGTTCCATGGGCGAGGGCTTCAGTGAACCATCGGGCAGATAGGTGCCGAACATGACCGAGCCGATCTCCACGCTGCGGATGCCGCCCAGCCGGTAGAGCTCGCACACGAGCGCCTGGCCAGGGTACTGTTCCGGCGGGATGTGCGGGTAGAGCGCTTTGGCATCGATGTACACCGCGTGGCCCCCGACGGGACGCATCAGCGGAACGCCCAGTTCATGCAGCTGGCGGCCCACGAAGGTGGTGCTCTTGATGCGGTAGTCCAGGTAGTGGGGATCGAAGACCTCCTGCAGGCCGATGGCGATGGCCTCCATGTCGCGCCCGCTGAGGCCGCCGTAGGTGGTGAAGCCCTCGGTGATGATGAGCAGGTTAATGCAGGCCTCGGCCAGCGCCGCATCACGCAGGGCGAGGAAGCCGCCCATGTTCACGAGGGCATCCTTCTTGGCGCTCATGATGGCCCCATCGGCCAGGGCGAACAGGCGTTGCGCGATCTGGCGGTAGGTAAGCCCCTCCATGCCCTCCTCGCGGTCCTTGATGAACCAACTGTTCTCCGCGATGCGGCAGCAGTCCAGCAGGAAGGGCACCCCATGGCGCTTGCAGATGGCGGCCACGCCCTCGGCATTGGCCTTGCTCACCGGTTGTCCGCCGCCGCTGTTGTTGGTGACGGTGAGGATGACGGCGCCGACATGGCCCTTGTGCTCCTTGAGCAGGTGGTCCAGCTGAGCCACGTCCATGTTGCCCTTGAAGGGGTGCATGAGCGCGGGGTCGCGTCCTTCGGCGATGGGGATGTCGATGGCGGTAGCGCCGGTGAACTCGATGTTGGCGCGGGTGGTGTCGAAGTGGGTGTTGCTGATGAAGACCTTGCCCGGACCGCCCAGATGGCCGTAAAGGATGCGCTCGGCGGCGCGGCCCTGGTGGGTGGGCAGCACGTGCTCCATGCCGGTGAGGTCCTGCACCTCGGCGAGCATGCGTTCCCAGCTGCGCGAACCGGCGTAGGCCTCGTCGCCCTCCATCATGCCGGCCCATTGGTGCGCGCTCATGGCGCTGGTCCCGCTGTCGGTCATCAGGTCGATGATGACATCGCGCGAGCGGAGCAGGAACGGGTTGTAGTGGGCCTCCTTGAGATACCCCACGCGCTGCTCCTCGGTGCTGAGACCGATGGGTTCCACGCTCTTGATGCGGAAGGGTTCGATGATGGTGCGGTGCTTCATGGGCGGATGTCCGGGCCGGGAGGTACGGACCGTAGCGGACAAAACTGTCCGTTGTTTGCGGCACCTCGCATGACGAGCATCACCCCACCAAGGACCAGGGGGCGGAACTGACGCTGCTCACCTTTGGCGAACAGGGCGGCCATGTACTTTCGCGCGCCGATCGTCCCCTCATGTTCTCCAAGGCCTGTGAATACGGCATCCGCGCCGCCATGTGCATCGCCTCCTGCGGCCGCATGGGCGAGCGGCTGGGGTTGCATGAAGTGGCGGAACGCACCGGGTCACCGGAGGCCTTCACGGCCAAGGTGCTCCGAAAGATGGTGGAGGGCGGGCTGATCGATTCGCAGCGCGGGCCCAACGGCGGCTTCCTCATCACCCCCGACCAGGCGAAGAGGATCCGCCTCAGCCGCATCGTGGACCTCATCGACGGCGACTCCGTCTACAAGGGCTGCGGCCTGGGCCTTGATGCCTGCGATGCCCGCAAGCCCTGCCCGCTGCACGACCAGTTCGCCAAGGTGCGCGCCGACCTGCGCCGCATGCTGGAGGGCACCACCCTGCACGACGTGGTGGACGGAGTCCCTCTTGATAAGATCATCCTGAAGCGCTGAGCCGGCCTCCCGGTGGGAGCACCGGCATCCGAGCACGGTCTATTTATCGACCTTTTTATCTGTTTTTTCTGTTTTATGGATACTTTTGTCCAGTTCTAACCCTCAAGCCTCCCTCCCCGAACCACACCTGACGTCATGCACGAGCGCACGTTCCCGTTCCGGTCCAAGGCCATGCCGCTGGCGGTGAGCATGGCCATGATCGCTCCCACGCCGCTCCTTGCACAAAGCGGCACCGCCGGCTGGCTCTCCAGCCCGGGGGTGGTGGGCACCCTGGTTCTGCTGGGCATCGTGCTCCTGGTGGCCGCCCTGGTGGTGAGCGCGAAGGTGGACCGGTTGCTGCGTTCACTTCGCCGCAAGGGTGCCGGGGACGGCGCGATGGCCCGGCTCGGCGAGCGCGGCCTGGTGAGCACCTACAGCAACGAACCCGACAACCCCCTGGTGGATGAGAAGAAGCCCCAGGAGATGGTGATGGAGGTGCAGCCCGGACTGCGCCGGATGATCGTGTGGTACCTGGGCTGTGCGGTGAGCTGGCTGGTGATCGGCACCCTGATCGGCCAGTACGTGGGCATGAAGTTCGTGTGGCCCGACATGGACCAGCAGTCCTGGCTGTCTTTCGGCCGTCTGCGACCGGTGCACACCAACACCGTGTTCTGGGGTTGGGCCTCGCTGGCCATGATCGGCCTGGGCTACTTCGTGGTGGCGCGCACCTCGGCCGCCGCCATCCCCAGCCTGCGCCGCGGCTGGCGCGCGCTGGGCTGGATGAACCTGGGCATCCTCTCCGGCAACCTCTTCCTGATGGCCGGCATCAACAACGGCGGCGGCGAGTACCGCGAGTACATCTGGCCGGCCGTGCTGCCCTTCGCCTGGGGGCTCTTCCTCACCTTCCGCAACTTCTATGGCACGGTGAAGCGCCGCACCATCGGCGAGATCTACATCAGCAACTGGTACATGCTGGCCGCGCTCGTCTGGACGCTGGTGCTGGTGACCATCGGCTACCTGCCCTGGTACCAGAACGGCCTGGGCGAGACCGTGATCCAGGGCTACTACATGCACCAGGGCGTGGGCATGTGGTTCATGACCTTCACCCTCGGCCTGCTCTACTACTACCTGCCCTCGGCCTTCAACCGGCCCATCTACTCCTACTCCCTCGGCGTGCTGGCCTTCTGGACGCAGATGCTCTTCTACACCCTCATCGGCACGCACCACTTCGTGTTCGCGCCGCTGCCGTGGTGGCTGCAGACGGTGGCCATCGTGTTCAGCGCGGGCATGTTCATCCCCGTGGTGGCGGGCACCACCAACTTCCTGATGACCATGCGCGGCAGCTGGTCGGCGATCGGCCGCAGCTACGTGCTGCCCTTCTTTCTGGTGGCCGTGGTCTTCTACTTCGTGGGCAGCACGCAGGGCAGCTTCCAGGCCTTCCGCTTCACCAACCACCTCTGGCACTTCACGGACTTCAACGTGGCGCACTCGCACATGACCATGTACGGTATCATCACCTTCGCGCTGTGGGCCTGCATGTACGCCATCGTGCCGCGGCTCACGGGGCGTGAACCGGCGCAGCTGCTGGTGGGCGCCCACTTCTGGCTGGCCTTCATCGGCCTCTTCGCCTACATGATCAGCATGATGGCCGGCGGCACGCTGAAAGGCTTGATGTGGCTGGAGGGCCGTCCCTTCATCGATGGGGTGACCGGCTCACGGCCCTACTGGATCTGGCGGGCCATCGGTGGCTCGCTGATGTTCGTCTCCCACCTCCTCTTCGCGTGGAACTTCATCACCATGGTGCGCCGACCTGCGGCGGACCCGGCAACCACAGCGGCCCCCACCCCCACCATCGCCTGACGCCATGCTCAACTTCCACAAGGACCACCAGAACCTGGTCAATGTCGCGCTCGTGGTGTTCGTGCTGCTGAGCATCGGCGTGGCCGTGATCCCCGCCAACGAGCTGGCCCTGAACAACTCGCCCCTGCCCGACCTGCCACCGATGACCGCGAGCGAACGACGCGGGCTGGAAGTGTACGTGGCCGAGGGCTGCGGCACCTGCCACACGCAGCAGGTGCGCAACATCGAGATGGACCGCATGTGGGGCGAGCGGCCGAGCATCCCCAGCGACTACCACTACAGCAAGCAGCGCCTGGACCTGTGGCGGCAATCGCCCTCCCTGCTGGGCAGTGAGCGCACCGGTCCGGACCTCACCAACACCGGCCGGCGACAACCCGGTGCGCAATGGCACCTGCTGCACCTCTACGATCCGCGCATGGTGGTGAAGGGCTCCATCATGCCGCGCCACCCCTGGCTCTTCGAGGAGACCGACACACCCGCGGAGAATGCGGTGGTGGTGCCCGTGCCCAAGGAGCGCCTGCGCGACAGCAGCAAGGTGATGGTGGCCTCCCGGCGCGCACAGGACCTGGTGGCCTACCTGCTCACCCTGAAGCAGGCGCCCCTGCCCGGCGGCGGTGATCCGTTCCTGCCCTCGCCTGGGGCGCGCAATGAGGCGGGAGCGAACCCAAGCGCCGGCGACCTGCCCAACGGCGCCGACCTCTTCGTGCAGACCTGCTCCGCCTGCCATGGTGCCGAGGGCAAGGGCCTGGCCGGCGCCTTCCCACCCCTGGCCGGCAGCCCGGTGGTGAACGACCCCGATCCCACGCTGATGCTCTCCATCATCCTGAGTGGCTATGATGCGCGGGCGGAGTACGGCGTGATGCCCGCGCAGGCCGAGCAATTGTCCGACGCGGAGATCGCGGCCATCGCCAACCACCTGCGCAGCGCCTTCGGCAACGATGCACCCGCCACCACCGTCGATGCGGTGCGCACGGTGCGCGCAACGGTGGCCCCGGCAACGGCTCTTGTGCCATGAAGGAACGCGCGCTCCTCACCCTCCTGTTCATCACCACCGGCGTGGTCGTGTGGGCCTGTGATGTGTGCCAGAAGAACCAGCCCGCCCCGCTGCGCGGCATCACCCATGGCACGGGCCCACAGGGCCAGTGGGACCTGGCCATGGTGTGGGGCGCGGGGATCATCGTGACCATCACCCTGGTCCTCGCCCTGCGCATGCTGCTGAGGCCGGGGGAAGGGCATGCCGGGCACATCAAGCGCATCATCCTCCACGACCCATCCATCCCCCATGGAACCTGAACGCCTTGTCCGCCTCTACATCGATGATGACCGGGAGCCCTTCGCCGAGTTCGAGCCGCCGGTGAGGTTCGTGCTGGACACCACCCGGCTGCCCGACGGGCCGCACACCCTGCGTGTGGTGGCGCGCTCCACCAGCGGCGTGGAGGGGGTGCGCCATGTGCCCTTCGAGGTGCGCAATGGGCCGGACATCGCCGTGGTGGGCCTCGATGATGGCGATGTGGTGGACGGCCGCATGCCCATCACCATCAACGCCTATGGCAGCGAGCGCGCCGACCGGTTCCTGGTCACCGGCTCGGAAACGCCCAAAGGCATCCCCGCCTGGGTATGGGCCCTGCTCATCACCTTCCTCGGCTTCGCCCTGTTCTACTTCATCCAATACTGGCACGTACCGCCCGCAGCATGATGCCCGCACCGCGCGCGGACATCCGGCACCACGACCACATCGTGCTGTTGGTGGACACCTTCTATGGAAAGGTCCGCAACGACGAGCTGCTCGGCGCCATCTTCAACGGCATCATCGGCGACCGCTGGCCCGAGCACCTGGAGAAGATGCACCGCTTCTGGGGCACCGTGCTGATCAACGAGGGATCGTACACGGGCACCCCGTTGCGGCCCCATCTGCACATGCCCATCGGTGCGGCGCATTTCGCACGGTGGCTCCAACTCTTCCATGCCACGGTGGACGAGCTCTTCGAAGGTCCCGTGGCGCAACTGGCCCACCGCAACGCCGACCGCATGGCGGACATGTTCCAGGAGCGCATCGAGCGGTACCGGACGCGTCCGCAGGACTTCATCCAGTGAGCTACCGGCTGCACCACCCCATCGCCCTCATCTGTGTGTTCGTGTGGGTGGGCTTCGTGTGCGCCATCAGCTTCATGGAGGCCTGGCTGAAGTTCCACGCCCACGGCGTCACCCTGCCGATCGGGCTCGGCATCGGCAGGCTCGTGTTCCAGGCCTTGAACCTCGTGGAATGGGCGATGGCCCTGGCCGTGCTCGCCGACCTGCTGTGGCGCAGGGAGGCCTGGCCTCCCCGCGGGCTCATCGTGCTGCCCGTGCTCATCCTCATCATCCAAAGCCTCTGGCTGCTGCCGGCCCTCGACGAACGGGCGCTGCTCGCCATCCATGGTCACCTGCCGGGCCCATCGCACCTGCATCTGATCTACGTGGCCGGCGAGGTGGTGAAGGTGGCTTCGCTGATCATCCTCGGCACCCGGCTGGTCCGTGTCACCGCCGTGCAAGGATGACGCACGTCATTCATTTCTGGATATTATTGTCCTTTTATTCGCGTCATACCTGAAAGCACCTGCACACCATGTCCATCCCCTTCACCCTCGACCGGACCGTAGGCTCCATCGTGGCCGATGACTACCGCACCGCCGCCGTCTTCAACGCCCATGGCATCGATTTCTGCTGCAAGGGCGGCCGAACCATTGCCGAGGTATGCCGGGCCAAGGCCATTGAACCGGCCACTCTGGAGGCCGAGCTCCGCCAGGCCATTGAGCGCGATGGCGGCACGGGGGACGATGTGAAGCAATGGCCCCTGAGCCGCTTGATCGAGCACATCGAGCGCGTGCATCACCGCTACGTGGAGTCCCGCTCCACCACCCTGATGCAATTCCTCCACAAGCTCTGCAGCGTGCATGGGGACCGCCACCCGGAGCTCTTCGCCATCCGCGAGGAGTTCCACGCCTGCGCGCAGGCCATGGCCGCCCACATGAAGAAGGAGGAACTGATCCTCTTCCCCTTCATCAACCAGCTGGAGAAGGCCCGGCTGCACGACCTTCCCGCCCCCACCCCGCACTTCGGCACCGTGGAGAACCCCATCGCCATGATGGAGCACGAGCACGATGCCGAGGGAGAGCGCTTCCGCCGCATCGCCGAACTGAGCGGCAACTACACCAACCCACCGGATGGCTGCACGACCTATGGCACGGCCTACGCCATGCTGCGGGAGTTCGAGGAGGACCTGCACCGCCATGTCCACCTGGAGAACAACATCCTCTTCCCGCGCGCCAAGGCGCTGGAGAAGGAAATGCGCCATGCCACCGCTTGAACGGCACGCCCTGCTGCGGCCGGTGAGCCGGGAGCACCATGAAGGGCTCCTCTTCTGCTGGCGGATCCGGCGTGCCCTGGCCGATGGGAGCGACCTCATCGCGCAGATGCGGAGCGGCAACGCGTTCTACCACCGCCATCTCCTGCCCCACTTCGCCATCGAGGAGGAGGCCGTGTTCCCGGTACTGGGCGCGGGCGACCCCTTGGTGAAGCGCGCCATCAGCGAACACCGAAGGCTCACGCGCCTCTTCCTCTCCACGGACGATCCGTTGCGCGACCTCTCCCGGATCGAGGACGAGCTGTCAGCGCACATCCGCTTCGAGGAGCGGGTGCTCTTCCCCCGCATCCAGGCCTTGGCCACGGAAGAGCAGCTGGAGCGCATCGACCGGTTGCACGGGTTGCTGGCCGGGGGCTGAGCGCCTTGGTGCCCGCCTACCTTTGCACCATGGGTGGAACGGCGACACCGCTCAGCCTTGCGGACGGTCCGGACGAGCGATTGCGCGAGCGCATCAAGGAACTGGGCTGCCTCTATGCTGTGGCGCGCATCGCACAGACCCAGGAGCTGGGCCTGGAACCGATGCTGGTGGCCACCGTGCGGACCATTCCCCAGGGCTGGCAGTGGCCCGATGAACTGTGGGTGTCCCTGGAACTGGACGGCCACAGCTACGGGATCGAACACTCCGAGGGCCCGGCGCTCCAACAGCCCATCGGCATAGACGGCGAAACACGGGGCACCCTGCGCGTGGGGTATCCCCCGGCACGGGCCCATGGCACCACACCCCTGTTCCTGCCGGAGGAGGAGCTGCTGCTGGAGAAGCTTGCCACGGAGGTGGCCACCATGGTGGATCGCCAGGAGAAACGTGAGCGCCAGCGCCTCTTCGAGGCACGCATGCTGCAGCAGGACCGCTTGAACGTGCTTGGCGAGCTCACCGCGGGCATCGCCCACGAACTGAACACGCCGTTGGGCAACGTGCTGGGCTATGCCGAGCTGCTCATGGCCGGTGAACGGGACCCCGCGCGCCGCGAGGACCTGCAGCGGATCATCGACTCGGCCCTCACCGGCCGCGAGGTGGTGAAGCGACTGATGTACTTCAGTTGCGAGATGCCCAGCCAGTTCCGCGAGCAGGACCTGAACACCGTGGTGGAGGGCGTGCTGCGCCTGCTGCGGCGCCAAGTGGACGAGGCCAGTCTGGAGCTGCGGACCGACCTCACCGCTCCCCTGCCGCCGGTGCGGCTGGACCGCGTGCAGTTCGAGCAGGTGCTCACCAACCTGGTGCTGAACGCCGTGGCGGCCACACCAGCGGGTGGTCGACTGCACATCGCCACGGAAATGGCGGACGGACGAGTACAACTGCGCGTGAGCGACACCGGGCACGGCATCGCCCAGGAGCATCTGCGGAAGATCTTCCAGCCCTTCTTCACCACCAAGCCGCCGGGCGTGGGCACGGGCCTGGGCCTCTCGGTGGTGCACGGCATCATCAAGGGTCATGGCGGCGACATCCGTGTGGAGAGCACGCCGGGCGAAGGCGCCACCTTCATCATCACCCTGCCCGCCGCATGAACGCGACCAGCTCCCCTTCCGTCCTGCTGGTGGACGATGCCCGCGACATGCTGGAGCTGCTGCGCCGCAGCATGAACGCCATGGGCCTCACGCCGTTCACCGCCAACAACGTGGTGGATGCGATCGACGTGCTGCAACATGGTCCGGTGGACCTGGTGATCACCGACCTGAACATGCCCGAGGTGAGCGGCATCCAGCTGGTGCGGTACATGGGCGAGCACTTCCCGGACATCCCCGTGCTGGTGATCACCGGCTACCCCAAACTGGAGGATGCCGTGCAGGTGATGAAGCTGGGCGCGGTGGAGTACATCGTGAAGCCCTTCACCCAGGAGGAACTGCGGGAGGCGGTGGAGCGCGTGCTGAGCTCCCTGGCCGCGCGCACGCCCGAAGCCCCCGCGCCGGAGGAGGTGCGTGAAAGCTTCCACGGCATCCTGGGCCGGTCGCCCGCCATGCAGGAGGTGTACCGCATCATTGAACGCACGCGGAACAACCGCGCCACCGTGCTGGTGACCGGCGAAAGCGGAACGGGCAAGGAGATGGTGGCGCGCGCCATCCACTACAACAGCGCCTTCGCCGCCGCACCCTTCATCGCGGTGAACTGCGGCGCCATCCCGGACCAGTTGCTGGAGAGCGAGCTCTTCGGTCACATGAAGGGCGCCTTCACCGGGGCCACCACCAGCAGGGTCGGCTTCTTCCAGGCCGCGGACGGCGGCACCCTCTTCCTGGACGAGATCGGCAACGCCTCGCCCGCCGTGCAGGCCAAGTTGCTCCGTGCCATCCAGGACAAGGAGATCACCATGCTGGGCGCCACCAAGCCGCAGCACGTGAACGTTCGCCTGATCTCCGCCGCCAACAACGACCTGCTCGCGATGATCCGCCAAGGCACCTTCCGCGAGGACCTCTACTACCGCCTCAACCTGATCAACATCCACCTGCCGCCCCTGCGGGAGCGTGTGGAGGACATCCCCCTGCTGGTGGAGCACTTCAACCACAAGTTCAGCCGGGAACTGGGCAAGAAGCCCCTGCGCATCCCAGCGCGGATCCTGGAGACCTTCGCCGGCTACCCGTGGCCCGGCAACGTACGCGAGCTGGAACACCTGGTGCACCGGCTGGTGATCCTGAAGGACGGGGCCGTGGACATGGACGACCTGCCCGCGCACATGAAGATGCCGACACCGCAGACCACGGCGTCAACCGCGCTGGTGAGCCTGGCCGAGCTGGAGCGGCAGCACATCCTGCGCGTGCTGGAGTCCACCGGCCAGAACAAGACCCGGGCCGCCGAGGTGCTGGGCATCGACCGCAAGACCCTTCGCGAGAAGCTGAAGGGGCTGGGGTGATCCGCCCCGACCGGGGTATTCCTCCCCGGAGCGGAACGCCCCGCCGCCATGGCACTACCGTAGCGCCGAAGATGCCGCGCACACGATAAGCTGCTGCGTTCCAGTGGAACGCGCATGACCGCACACGCCGGTGCCGGTGGATGATGGCTGAGCGGCACAGGCCTTGGCAAGGGAGGCGCGCAAGCCTCACACATGCCTCCGAACAAGATCACCACCCCGACCACGCTCTGCTCGAACTGTCTACATCACGACAGCTGCATGTTCGAAAAGCAGGCGACCGCTCCCGTGTTGCAGTGTGAGCTGCATGCACTTCCTCTTGTGCCGGAGCGCCCGGCCAGGACCCCGGATCCGATCTCGAACGGTACGAGCGGCGGGGGCCTTTGCGCCACCTGCGACCACCGCGTCCACTGCGCGCTGCGCACACCGGACCGCATCGTACTGCACTGCGAGCACTACCAATAGGAACCACTGAACGAACAACAGACCATGCAACCCAGCACTGCGGTGAAGACCGCTGAAAATCGACAAGGCATGTACAAGGTCGTGATGGACCAGTTCGAACATGCCGCCGACATCATGGGCCTGGACCCGGGTGTACGGAAGATCCTGGCCAAGACCAACAGCGAGATCGTGGTCCACTTCCCCGTGAAGCTGGACAACGGCACCATCGAGGTCTTCACAGGCTACCGCGTACAGCACAACAACGCGCTGGGGCCCTACAAGGGCGGCCTGCGCTACCACCAGACCGTGGACCTCGACTCCGCCCGTGCGCTGGCCATCTGGATGACGTGGAAGACCGCGCTCGCAGGCCTGCCATATGGCGGTGGCAAAGGCGGCGTGGCGATCAATCCCAAGCTCTATTCGAAGAGCGAACTGGAGCGCATCACACGCCGCTTCACCTATGCGCTGGGGGATAACATCGGCCCCGACCTGGACATCCCGGCGCCCGATGTGAACACCAATCCGCAGATCATGGCCTGGATCGCGGACACCTACTCCAGCACCAAGTCGCCCGCCACGCGCTTCGCCAACCTGCATGTGGTGACCGGCAAGCCGCTGGGTGCCGGCGGACTGGAGGGCCGCGACCGGTCCACCGGGTTCGGTGTGGTGGCCACGTTGAAGGCCTGGTCCAAGCGCACGGGCAAGCCCCTGAAGGGCATGCGCTTCATCGTGCAGGGCTTCGGCAACGTGGGCTACTGGACCTCGCACTTCCTGGCCAAGGAAGGGGCCGTGCTCATCGCCGTGCAGGACGCCAGTGCCACCATCCACAACGGGAACGGCATCGATCCCGAGGACCTGATCCGCCACGTGGAGGCCAACAACCGGAGCATCTCCGGCTACGCCAAGGCCGGCACCATGGCACCCGAGGAGTTCTTCGGCCTGCCGTGCGACATCGTGGTGCCCGCCGCCCTGGGCAACCAGATCACTGCGGCCAATGCGGGAAGCATCAAGGCCCAGGTGGTGGCCGAAGGCGCCAATGGCCCCACGGACACCGAAGGCGAGGCCATCCTGCGCGCCAATGGCGTGGACATCATCCCCGACATCCTCTGCAACAGCGGCGGCGTGATCGGCAGCTACTACGAGTGGTTGCAGAACAAGCGCAGCGAGATCTGGAAGATCGACCAGGTGCTGGGCATGATCCAGGAGAAGATCGACACCGCCTTCGAACAGGTGGTGGACACGGCCCAGGAGTTCAAGGTGAACTGGCGCGACAGCGCCTACATCGTGGCCCTGCGGCGCCTGGAGAAGACCTACAAGGAACGCGGCATCTTCCCATAGCATGCAGCACCTGGGTGTTCTGAAGGAAAGCGAGCGCCGCCGCTTGGTGGCGCTCGCCCCCGCGGGGGTGAAGCGCTTGTCGGCCCAGTTGCGCGTGAGCGTGCAGCGCGGCGCCGGCAGGGCGGCGGGCTACTCCGACGAGGCCTATGCGCAGGCAGGCGCCACACTGGTGGAGCACCGCGAGGAGATCCTGCGCGGATGCGACCTGGTGCTGGGGCACGACAGCCATTACCGCGGCGAGGACATCGGCGGACCGAAGACCTTCATCGGTTTCCTCAACGTGCTGAACGAGCGCGATGTGGTGGGCCACTACCGCAGGCCCGGCATCACGCTCCACAGCCTCGACCTCATCCCGCGCACCACCCTGGCGCAGGCCATGGACGTGCTCTCGTCGGTGGCCTCCATCAGCGGCTACCAGGCCGTGCTGCTCGCCGCCGAGCGCTCCCTGGCCACCGTGCCGATGATCACCAGCGCCGGTGGCACACTGCGTCCGGCGCGCTTCCTGATCATGGGTGCCGGTGTGGCGGGCCTGCAGGCCATCGCCACCGGGCGTCGTCTGGGCGCCATCGTGCGTGCCTATGATGTGCGTTCGGCCTCCCGCACCGAGGTGGAGAGCCTCGGCGCCACCTTCATCGAGGTGGAGGGCGCCGTGGAGGACCGCAAGGCGGGCGGCTATGCCGTGGAGCAGACACCCGAGCACCTGGAGCGCATCCGGCAGGTGATCCATGCGGAGGCCGCGCAGGCCGATGTGATCATCACCACCGCCAGGATCCCCGGGCGCAAGGCCCCGTTGCTCATCACCGAGGACATGGTGCGCGGCATGAAGCCCGGCGCCGTGGTGGTGGATCTGGCCGCGGCCACCGGTGGCAACTGCGCGCTCACCGAGCCCGACTCCACCGTGATGTACGAGGAGGTGACCATCCTGGGCCCCACCGCCATCGAATGCGGCTGCGCCCATTCCACTTCCTTCCTGCTCTCCAACAACTACACCACCTTCATCGAGCACCTGCTGAAGAACGCGGGCAACCCGGCCGACGAGATCCTCAAGGCCACGCGCGTCGTGGAGGACGGCACGGTGGTGAACGAACGCTACCTGGCCCTGGCCGCAACCGCCTGAACCCATGAACGAACTCCACTACCAGCTCACCACCATCGACGGCGCGTTCGTGCTCGCCTTGAGCCTGCTGCTGGGCTTCGAGGTGATCCGCAACGTGCCTGCGGTCCTGCACACCCCCCTCATGTCCGGCTCCAACGCCATCAGCGGCATCATTCTCTTCGGAGGCATCACCCAGCTGCTTGCCGCCGGGCCGGGAGAGACCCTGGTGGTGGTGCTCTCCTCGCTGACCATCCTGCTTGGTGCGGTGAACATGGCCGGCGGCTTCTTCGTCACCCATCGCATGCTGGACATGTTCCGCGCCACGAGCAAGCGTAATACCGAGCACTGACCGTGGGCATCCTATACCTCCTTGCCACCCTGGGCCTGGTGCAGGGCCTGAAGCTCATGGGCGAGCCTTCGCGCGCGCGCACCGGCAACCTGCTGGCCGCCGCAAGCGCATTGCTGGCCTTGGTGGCCGTTACCTGGGCCTCCTACCGGCCGGAGAGCGTGGGCGCACACCTCATCCTGCTGCTACTGCTGCTTGTGGCCGCAACGGTGATCGGCCGTGTGTGGAGCTACCGCGTGCCCATGACCTCCATGCCGCAACTGGTTTCCATTTTCAACGCACTGGGGGGCCTCAGCGCCGTGCTGCTGGGTGTGAACCAAGTGCTTGCCATGGGCATCCTGCCCGCGAACCGCTTCGGATCCACCGTTCTCATGCTCGGTGTGGCCCTCGGCGGGCTGGCCTTCACCGGCAGCATGGTGGCCTACCTGAAGCTGGACGGCCGCAAGCTTCCACGCGGCAACCGCCTCCATAGGCTTGGTGCGCGCATGCTGCTGCTGGGCATGCTGCTGGCACTGGCGCTGCTGTGGGTGCTGCCCGATGCCTTCGGGTCCCTCGCCCTGTTGCTGATGCTGGTGGCCGTTGCCTCCTTGGTCTACGGCATCCTGTTCACCCTTCCCATCGGCGGTGCCGACATGCCGGTGCTCATCGCCCTGCTCAACGCGCTCACCGGAGTGGCCACCCTGCTGGCCGGCCTCATCTTCAAGGACCCGGTGATGCTCATCGGTGGTATCCTGGTGGGCGCCACCGGCCTGATCCTCACCGTGCAGATGAGCAAGGCCATGAACCGCACGCTGCGCAGCGTGCTGGCCGGTTCCATCAAGAGCGCCCGCGGTGGCGCTGCGGAAACCGAGGAGCAGGTGCGCCCGGTTACCGCGGTTGAGACCGCTTCCATGCTCGCCTTCGGTAAACACATCGCCATCGTGCCCGGCTATGGCATGGCCGTGAGCCAGGCCCAGCAGGCCGTGTACGAAATGCAGGGCCTGTTGCAGCGCATGGGTGCGGGTGTGCACTACATCATCCACCCGGTGGCGGGCCGCATGCCCGGTCATATGAACGTACTGCTCGCAGAGGCCAACGTGCCCTATGCCAGCATCCACGGCATGGAGGAGGTCAATGATCACATGGACCGCTACGATGTGGTGCTCGTGATCGGCGCCAATGACGTGGTGAACCCCGCTGCTGAGTCCGATCCGGATTCCAGCATCCACGGAATGCCCATCATCCGCGCCTACAAGGCCAAGCAGGTGGTGGTGTTCAAGCGCGGCATGGCCAAAGGCTATTCCGGCGAACGCAACCTCCTCTTCGAACGACCCAACTGCCGCGTGCTCTTCGGCGATGCCAAGGAGAGCGTGAAGGCCATCATCGACGAACTCAAACGCATCTGACCATGGAGAACCCCCGCCTGATCGTTTCCGAGAAGGAGCGCGACCTGATGCGCTCCTGGATCATCGGCCACACCGCACCCGACATCCAGGTACGCAACAGCCTTGACCGGCTCTACAAGGAACTAGGCACCGCCGACGTGCGCAAGGAAGAGGACATGCCCCATGATGTGGTGCGCGTGTGCAGCATCGTGGACGTGGGCATGCCCGCCGGCCGCAAGAACGGCCTGCAACTGGTGATGCACGCCGATGCCGACCTCAAGCAGAACAAGCTCTCGGTGCTGTCCGTCCTCGGCTCCGCACTGATCGGCTACCGCCAAGGCGCCACCATCATGTGGAAGCTGCCGCAAGGCGACCAGACCATCACGCTCGAGAAGGTTGACAACTCCCGCTGCGATGTGGAAGCCTTGAGGGAGTAACATCCACGGAGGACCGCATCATCGAACAGACCAGTTGGAGGGAGCGTTGCTGCCACGGCAGCAATGCTCCCTCCTCCACATCATTCCTTCCCCACATCTTGAACTCACGCTTCCTTCCATCATCCATCCTGCCCGGCATCCTCTTCGCTGTGGTGCTTGCCACGTCAGGCTGCTCCCCGTCAGCACCGCCGCCCGCACCGGACCGCTTCCCCGTGACCGCCCCCCTGGTGGGCGACACCGCGATCGCGAAGGACTACGTTGCCGAGGTCCACAGCGTGCAGTTCGTGGAGGTGCGCAGCCACATCGGGGGCTACATCGAACGGATCCACGTGGATGAAGGACAGCTGGTGAACGCCGGACAACCGCTCTTCGACGTGAGCAGCGCGGACCGCGGCCTGGAACTGCAACGCGCCATCGCCGCGCTGAAAGTGGTGCAGGCCGAGCTCGCCGCCGCCGAGGTGGAGCTCCGCAACACCGCCGCCCTGGTGCAGCAGAACATCTCCTCACAGGCCGAACTGGACCTGACCCGCGCCCGCGTGGACGCCCTGCGCGCCCGGGTGGAGGAGTCCGCCTCCGCGCGTGATCAAGCCGCGCTGAACCTGTCCTACTCGCTCATCAAGGCCCCCTACCGCGGCAAGATCAACCGCATCCCGTTCAAGACCGGCAGCATCGTGCAGGAGGCCGATGTGCTCACCACCATCACCGACAACAGCGAGATGTTCGCCTACTTCCACTTGTCGGAGCTGGATTACCTGCAGCTGCGCGACCTGTTCCGCGACACCACCCTGCGCCGGGTGACCCTGCTGCTGTCCAGCGGCGAGACCTATGAACACCAGGGCCGCATCGAGGTGGCCGAGACCGAGTTCGACCGCGCGACCGGCAACATCGCCATCCGCGCGCGCTTCCCCAATCCCGACGGTGTATTGAAGCACGGCGCCAACGCCAACATCGTGGTGCGCCGTCCGCTGAAGGATGCCCTGATGGTGCCGCAGCGCTCCACCTTCGAGGTGCAGGACAAACTGTACGTGATGGTGGTGAGGCCGGACAGCACCGTGGAGCAGCGCAGCATCACCACCTCATTCCGCCTGCCCGACCTCTACGTGGTGCAGAGCGGCCTGAAGCCCGATGAACGCATCGTGTTCGAGGGCGTGCAACGGCTGCGGCACGATGACCGCATCGTGCCCGCACCGGTGGGCCGGAAGGAGGTGTTGAACAAGATCGGCAACCACTGACCCTGCCGCCATGTTCGCCCGCTTCATCCACCGGCCGGTCCTTTCCATCGTCGTCTCGGTCATCATCGTGGTGCTGGGCCTCATCGGCCTGCAGCAGCTGCCCATCACGCAGTTCCCCGACATCGCACCGCCCGAGGTGAACGTGACCACCAACTACACCGGGGCCAACGCCGAGACCAGCGTGAAGGCCGTGGTGACCACGCTGGAGCGTGCCATCAACGGCGTGCCGGGCATGCAGTACATGAACAGCGTGAGCGGCAACGATGGCGAGAGCATCATCCAGATCATCTTCAAGCCCGGCATCGACCCCGATCTCGCCGCCGTGAACGTGCAGAACCGGGTGAGCACCACCCTGGACGAACTGCCCGAGGAGGTGACCAAGAGCGGGGTGGCGGTGGAGAAGGTGCAGAACAGCATGCTGCTCTACATCAACGTGCTGAGCACCGACCCTACGCACGACGAGAAGTTCCTCTACAATTACGCGGATATCAACGTCCTCAAGGAGATCAAGCGGATCGAGGGCGTGGGTTTCGCCGACATCCTGGGCGTGCGCGAATACGCCATGCGCGTGTGGCTGAAGCCCGACCGCATGCGCTACTACGGCATCGATGCACAGGACGTGGTGGACCGCCTGCGCCAGCAGAACGTGGAGGCCGCGCCCGGCAAGATCGGGGAGAGCTCCGGCAAACGGGCGCGCACCCTGCAGTACGTGCTGCGCTACACGGGCAAGTTCAACACCCCGGAGGAGTATGCCAACATCGTGGTGCGCGCCACCGACGAGGGCGAGCTCGTGCGCCTGAAGGACATCGCCGACGTGGAATTCGACTCGCAGGACTACAACGTGCTGAGCAAGGAGAACGGACGGCCCTCCGCCGCCATCATGCTGAAGCAGCGCCCCGGCACCAACGCCAAGGAGGTGATCGACGACATCAAGGCCACCATGGCGCGCATCGAGGCAACGTCGTTCCCTCCGGGCATGACCTACACCTTCAGCTACGACGTGAGCCAATTCCTGGACGCCTCGATCAGCAGCGTGCTCTGGACCCTGCTCGAGGCCTTCATCCTGGTGGCCCTCGTGGTCTACATCTTCCTGCAGGACCTGCGCAGCACGCTCATCCCCATCATCGCCATCCCGGTGTCGCTGGTGGGCACCTTCTTCTTTATGGACGTGCTCGGCTTCTCGCTGAACCTGATCACCCTCTTCGCCCTAGTGCTGGCCATCGGCATCGTGGTGGACAACGCCATCGTGGTGATCGAGGCCGTGCACGCCAAGATGGAGCGGACGGGCCTCGTTCCGCGGGAAGCCACGGAAGCCGCGATGAAGGAGATCAGCGGGGCCATCATCGCCATCACCCTGGTGATGTCCGCCGTGTTCATCCCCGTCTCGTTCATGGAAGGCCCCTCCGGCATCTTCTACCGCGAGTTCAGCCTCACCATGGCCATCTCCATCGTGCTCAGCGGCATCACGGCGCTCACCCTCACACCGGCGCTGTGCGCCTCCTTCCTGAAGAAGGTGGACCACCACGCCCCGCGCCCCGGCCGTCTGGGCCGCTTCTTCACCGGCTTCAACACCTGGTACGACGGTCTCGGCGCCCGGTACAAGACCCTGGTGGGGGCCATCGCCAACCGGCGCACGGTGACCTGGGGCCTGCTGATCGGCTTCTCGGTGGCGGCCGGCCTCACGGGCTCGCTCGTGCCCACGGGCTTCATTCCCAACGAGGACCAGGGCACCATCTACGCCAACATCAACGCACCGAACGGCGCCACCATCGACCGCACCGAACGCGTGGCCGACGAGATCCAGCAGGTGGCCGACAGCCTGGACGCCGTGGACAACGTGAGCAGCCTGGCCGGCTACAGCCTGCTCTCCGAAGGCACCGGCGCCACCTACGGCATGAACCTGATCAGCCTGAAGAACTGGGAGGACCGCGCGCAAAGCGACCAGGAGGTGATCGCCGAGCTGATCGAACGCACCAAGCACATCAAGGACGGTGAGATCGAGTTCTTCACCCCGCCGCCCGTGCCCGGCTATGGCAACTCCAGCGGCTTCGAGCTGCGCCTGCTCGACCAGTCCGGAAGCGACGACCTCAACGCACTGCAGCAGGTGGCCAATGACCTGGTGCGCGCGCTGAACCAGCGGCCCGAGATCAACAACGCCTTCACCACCTTCAACGCCAGCTTCCCGCAGTACCTGCTCCACCTGGACATGGACCTGGCCGCCGAGAAGGGCATCACCGTGGAGAACGCGATGAGCACCCTGCAGACCATGATCGGCAGCGAGTACGCCACCAACTTCATCCGCTTCGCGCAGATGTACCGCGTGATGGTGCAGGCCGATCCGGAGTACCGCGCCGAACCCGATGACATCCTGAAGCTCTACCTCAGGAACGACAAGGGCGAACTGGTGCCCTACAGCACCTTCCTGCGTATCGAGAAGGTGTACGGTCCCGAGCAGATCACGCGCTATAACATGTACCCCTCGGCCATGGTGAACGGCCAGCCCGCTCCGGGCTACAGCAGCGGCGATGCCATCCAGGCGATCCGTGAGGTGACGGCAGAGGTGCTGCCCCGCGGCTACGGCTACGACTGGGCCGGCTCCTCCCGCGACCAGGCCAATGCGGGCAACCAGGCCATCATCATCTTCGCCATCAGCCTGCTCTTCGTGTACCTGCTGCTGGCCGCGCAGTACGAGAGCTTCCTGCTGCCGCTGCCGGTGCTGCTGTCGCTGCCCGTGGGCATCTTCGGCGCGCTCTTCTTCCTGCTCATCATGGGGCTGGAGAACAACATCTACGCGCAGATCGCCATGGTGATGCTGATCGGCATCCTGGGCAAGAACGCCATCCTCATCATCGAGTTCGCCACCCTGCGCCACCGCTCCGGCGCCAGCGCGTTCGATGCCGCCGTGGAGGCCGCCAACGACCGCCTCCGCCCCATCCTGATGACCAGCTTCGCCTTCATCGCGGGCCTGATCCCGCTGATGATGGCCAGCGGCGCAGGCAAGATCGGCAACAACACCATCGGCTCCGCAGCCGCGGGGGGCATGCTCTTCGGCACCATCTTCGGCGTGATCGTGGTGCCCGGGCTCTACGTGGTGTTCGCCACCCTGTCCGACCGCCTGAAACGCACCGGCCGCAAGGACGAGATCGCCTTCACCGAAACGCTTTGAGCACCATGGCCCGCATCCACCTTCCCGCCCTGGCGCTCGGTGCCGCCCTCTTCACCGGTTGCGCCTCCCTGGATGATCCGCTGAAGGCCCCGCAGCAGGTGCAGCCCGCGTCCTATGCCGGCACAACTGCCGACACGGCCAATGCCGGAACCACCGACTGGCGCACCTACTTCAACGACCCGCTGCTGGTGCAGCTGATCGACACCGCGCTGGCCCGCAACCTCGACCTGCAGATGGCGCTGCAGCGTGTGGAGATGGCGCGTGCCGGGGCGCGTGCCGCGCGCGGTGCGCAGCTCCCCACCGTGGGCCTCAACACCACGGCCGCCATGCGCCGCTTCGGCCTCTACACCATGGACGGGGCGGGCAACATCGTCACCGAGATCGTGCCCGGCAAGCTCATCCCCATCGACCTGCCCGATCTCTACATCGCCCTGCAGGCCACCTGGGAGGTGGACATCTGGGGACGCCTGCGCAACCAGCGCAAAGCGGCCGTTTCGCGCATGCTCGCCAGCCAGGAGGGCGCCCACCTGGTGATGACCAACGTGGTGGCCGACGTGGCGGTGGCCTACTACGAACTGGTGGCGCTGGACAACGAACTGGCCATCCTCCGCGAAACGGTGGTGCGCCAGGAGGAGGCGCTGAACGTGATCGAGCGGCAGAAGGACGCCGGACGCGCGAACGAGCTGGCCGTGCAGCAGTTCGAGGCACAGCTCCTGGGCACCAAGGCGCTGCAGAAGGAGATCGAACAGCGCATCGTGGCCACCGAGAACCTCATCAACCTGCTGCTCGGCCGTTTTCCGCAACCCGTGCAGCGCAACGCCGCCGGCCTGGCCGGCCCGCTGCCCGCCGATCCCGCCGTGGGCCTGCCCGCCCAACTGCTGCGCAACCGGCCCGACATCCGCGCCGCCGAACTGGAGTTGATGGCCGCACGCTTCGACCTGAAGGCCGCGCGTGCCGGCTTCCTGCCCAACCTCAACATCACGGCGGGCTATGGCTACCAGGCCTTCGACCCGACGTTGCTGTTCGAGAGCCCCTCATCCATTGCCTATCATTTGGTGGGGGGCCTGTTCACCCCACTGCTGAACCGCAACGCCCTCAAGGCACGCTTCCGCGAGGCCAGCGCCCAGCAGCTCGCCGCCGTGTTCGCCTACCAGCAACGCATCATCACCGGCCATGTGGAGGTGATGAACGAGCTGAGCAACCTGGGCAAATTGCGCGAGGCAGGTGACCTGCGTCGTCAACGGAACGACGTGCTGCAAGCCTCGGTGGACGTATCGCGCGAGCTGTACCGCAATGCGAAGGCCGGCTACATCGAGGTGTTGCTGGCCCAACAGAACGCCCTTTCCGCGAACCTGGAACTGGTGGAGGTGCAGAAGCGGCAGCGCTTCGCCCTGGTGGACCTGTACAAGGCCCTGGGCGGCGGATGGTCCGATCAGCGCCGGTGATCGGGCAGGTGGACCGGCCGGCCTGTAGGTAAAGTCTGGCACGCCATCCGGGCGAACGTGGCGCGCGGCGATCAGGCCGCCGCCTCGTGCTCCGGGCAATCGGTGCGCAGCTCGGCCACGGCCAGGTCCGTTCCCAACAACTGGCAGTGGTGCCGGCCCTTGCGATCGCCGCGGTAGTGTGCGCAGGTCCAGCACATGCGTTGCACCTGCACATCACCGCTTTCAAGCAGCGACGCCAGCAGGCGCATCAAGGCCAGCAACAGGGTCTCGCGTTCATGCAGGGGCAGGGTGGCCAGCGCCTCGGTGAAGGGCCCACCCGCAGGCAGCCAGCGCCGCCCGGCCGCCGTGAGCCGCAGCGCATGGCTGCGGCCATCGTGCGGATCGGGCTTCCGCAGCAGCAGGCCGCGTTCCACCAGGAGCGCCACACTGTCGCTCACCGTGGGCCGTGTCACCTGCAGCTCTTCCGCCAAACGCGCCACGCCCACGGGCTCACCGGGGTGGTCGGACACGAAACCCAAGATGCGGATCTGCAGGGGGCTGAGCCCGGCGCCCGTGGCCTGCTGCCAACGCAGGGCACGCGCCACCTCCCCGATGCGCTCCAGCACCCGGGCCAGGTGCGCATCCAGCGCTTCATCAGCGGCGTGTTTCCGGGCCATGGTCGAAAGGTATCGTGAACAAAGGGACCCGGCACGCACGGCCGGGTCCCCTGCTGTTCAACCGGGCCTCCTCAGCCCTTCACCTCGGCCATGCTCGCGCCGTGGTTGATGTGCAGCACATCGCTGCCGATGACCAGGGCGGGCACGCTCTTCACGCCGGCGGCCTCGGCCTCGGCAATGCGGCCGCGGTCCTGGCCCAGATGAACGAATTCCACCTCGAACCTGCTGCGGTCCACCAGTTCGGTGATCCGATCCTCCGCGTTGATGCATACCGGGCAACCGGCATGGTAGAAGACTGCCTTTTCCATGTTGTTGGGGTTAGGTATTGATGTGATCGGGCGGGGACGTCCTTCCCGGGGGCAAATATAGTTAGGCTTCCTTACCTTTGACCCCCGCCTACCACATTCCGATGCGCACGACCCTCCTCCTGACCGGCCTTCTCCTGTGGAGCGGCCTGCATGCCCAACAACGCACGAACATGAACGAACAAACGAAAGCGGCCGAAGTGGCCGTGTGGGACACCTACGTCACCCGCAAGGACGGCCGGGTGATGCACTTCGACATCATCGCACCCAGCAGCCAGCGCGACACCGCCGTGATCCACGGCCATGGCCGCGCCTACCTGGAGCGCAAGGGCGAGGGCGGACAGCCCCTCACGGCGAAGGAGTGCCGCTTCTGCCACGTGCGAGCACTGCACCCCCAATGGGAGACCAACATTCACCGCCAGGGCTATTTCATCCTGGAGATCGAGAACTGCGACTGAGCGGCCGTCGCTACGCCCCCAGCGGCTCGAACCGCGCCTGGAAGAAGCGCAGGTACTTCGGCTCGTAGGTCATCCGCAGGCCGGCGATGCGGTCGCGGCGCTCGTACACGCGTTGTACGCTCTCGGCCACCACGTCCATGTGGGCCTGGGTGTACACGCGGCGCGGGATGGTGAGGCGCACCAGCTCCAGCTCGGGGTAGCAGTGGTCGCCGGTGCTCTTGTCGCGGCCGGCGCTCACGATGCCGCGCTCCATGGCGCGCACCCCGCTGTCGATGTACAGCTCGGCGGCGAGCGCCTGTGCGGGGAAAGCGAGCTGCGGCAGGTGCGGCAGGAAGGCCTTTGCATCCAGGAAGATGCCGTGCGTGCCCACGGGACGCACAATGGGGATGCCCATGTCGATGAGCTTCTGCCCGAGATAGAACACCTGCCCCACCCGCGCGCGGATATGGTCGTCCTGCACGCTTTCGGCAATGCCGATGGCCATGGCCTCCATGTCCCGTCCGGCGAGGCCGCCGTACGTGTGCAGTCCTTCGTAGATCACCACCCTATTGCGCGCCTCCTCGAACACATCCCACTCATTGGTGGCCATGAAGCCGCCGATGTTCACCAGCGCGTCCTTCTTGGCGCTCATAGTGGCCCCGTCGGTGAGCGAGCAGATCTCCCGCACGATATCCGCCACGCTGCGCTCGGCCTGTCCCGGCTCCAGCAGCTTGATCATGTAGGCGTTCTCGGCCACGCGCGTCATGTCGTGGATGATGCGGATGCCGTGCTTCGCGGTCAGCTCCCGCAGGGCCTTCAGGTTGGCCAGAGAGATGGGCTGCCCACCGGCCATGTTCACCGTGGTGGCGATGGAGACGTAGGGGATCTTCTTCGCGCCGTGCTCGTCGATGACGCGCTGCAGCTTGGCGAGGTCCACGTTGCCCTTGAAGGGGAAGGTGCTCCGCGGATCGTGCGCCTCGTCCACGATGATATCCACGAAGGTGCCGCCCGCCAGCTCCTGGTGGAGCTTGGTGGTGGTGAAGTACATGTTGCCGGGCACGATGTCGCCGGGCTTGATCAGGATCTGCGAGAGGATGTTCTCCGCGCCGCGTCCCTGGTGGGTGGGCACGAGGTATTTGTAGCCGTAGAACTTCTTCACCGCCTCCTCCAGGTGGTAGTAGTTGCGGCTGCCGGCATACGCCTCATCACCGAGCATGAGCCCTGCCCACTGCCGGTCGCTCATGGCACTGGTGCCGCTGTCCGTGAGCAGGTCGATGTAGACCAGCTCGGAGCGCAGCAGAAAGGTGTTGTAGCCCGCTTCCTCAATGGCCTTCACGCGTTGTTCACGCGTGGTCAAGAAGAGGGGTTCGACCATCTTGATCTTGAAGGGCTCGGCCCAGGATGTCTTGTGCATGGGGTTGGCAGGTGTTCGGTCGTTGTCAGGCCACGGGCTGGCCATCGGGAAGGAGCAGCGTGCGCACCTCGTCGGCCTGGTGCTCCAAGGCCGCCCGGAAGCGTTCCGCATCCTGGGCCGCATCGGCGAAGGCGCTCTGCACCAGCCCGCAATAGTGCCGCATGCCCTCCAGCAGGTTGTCCCGGAAGGTGGTGAGGCGGCGGCGCTGCTTCGCGTTCATCTCACTGGCGCAGCGCTCCAGTTCGCGCTTGTAGTGGTCCACGTAGAGCCCCAGCTCCTTGATGAACATGTGGGGCCGCTCCACCCCCGCCAGCAGGTCGGTGCGCCCATAGATGTGATCCACCATGGTGCGCAGGGACACCACCTTGCTGAAGTAGGCGGTGTTGGGCCCCGGGCAGATGGCCACGGCCTCCAGCTTGTGGTCCGGGGAAAGCCCGGCCTTCAGCAGCGCAGCGGCCCCCAGCCCTTCGCACAGACAATCCTTGTCCATGACGGCCGCCTCTTCGCGGGCCAGCGCGGCGGGATCGGTGAGGGTGGCGCGCAGCTGCTGCAGCTTCAGGTGCTGGTACTGGCGCGAGGCGGTGCAGATGGGCCGCTCGGTGAACTCGGTGTTGCTGCTGAGGAACTCCTTGTAGCACGGGCTGCCCGGCCGTCCCTTGGCGATGCGCGCCAGCCGCTGCTGCTCCGAGCTGCACGGCCTGAAGTTGTGGAAGGGCACGCCCAGCGGCGAGGCGTTGCTGAGGAAGAAGTCCCCGGGGCGTGCGTGGGTGAGCTGGTGCAGGGTGGCCTCGTCCACGTTGGTGGCCTCGGGCACGAGCAGGAAGGGACTGCCCCACCCGGTGCCGTCCACGCCGTAGTGCTCCAGCAGGAAGCGGTCCTCGGCGGCCGTGCCGATGCCGCCCTGCGCGGTGATGCGTTGTTGAGGTAGCTCCTGGAACACTGCCTTGCCCAGCCCCGCCAGCACCTCGTTGCAGGTGGTGTACAGTTCCAGGGCCAGCGCGCTCCGGTGCTCGGCGAAGTCCTGCAGGATCGGCCCCATCAGCAGGCCGTCCGTCGCGAAGGCATGCCCGCCGCAGTTGAGGCCCGATTCGATCCGGAATTCGGACACCCACACGCCCTTCTTCGCCAGCAAGCGCCCCTGCACCTGGGCCGACCGCAGGTCGCTCACCTTGAGGATGACCTTCTTGCGCAGCTTCCCCTCCGCATCGGGCAGGAAGTCGGCGAACTGCGCGATGTAGTTGTAGAGCCTGGGGTTGTAGCCCGCGCTGAGCACCACGGCGGAGCTGAGCGTGCTGTTGGCGAACCCGCGGAAGGCTGCCATGGCATCGCAGAACTCATCGGGCAGGGGCACGCCATCCGGTCCGTGATTCACGGGGTCGATCTTGGCCATGATGTTCACATCGATGGCACCCGGCGTGATGCGCGCCCGCAACGCCTCATCCGCCATCTCGCGCTCGGGGCCCGGTGCCATGGCCATCACTTGGCGGTAGAGTTGCTGCAAGCGTGATCCAGGAGGCAACAGCTCGAAGTACAGGGCGCTCTCCGAACCGGGCGCCAGCGGCGTGGCCCGCACCCGCGCCGTGTTGCGCTCCACCAGCCGCTGCAACAGGTCCAGGTAGGCCGTGATGCGCCTCGCGCGGTGGTCGGGGGAAGGTTTGGGGATGGCCTCGCAGGGCTCGTCGTTCAAGGCCGCGTGGTGCGCACGCATCCGTTCGATGAGCTCGTCCTCGATGATGGATACCACGGACGAGATGCCGAGATGGGCCACCTTCAACGGAGTGTCGATGGTGTAGCCCAGCCCCATGACGGGGATATGGAAGGTGTGGGCAAGTGCTGGATCCCGCATGCAGGTGAGGAGCGGAACGCATCCGTTCGGAACGGACCAACGGCCACGCGTTCAGGACACAAAGGTCCTTTTATGGTCCCGACGCGATCATGACGCATGTCATATTCCGGTTGCAACCCGGATCCGCCGTACCGGGATCGACCGGCCCATTCGTCGCGTCCCCTCCTCACGCGCTGATCCGCATGGTGCGAGCGGCCGTTCACCGATCGGCGGCGGGTGCTCGCCCCGCGGCGGTGCCGGGCCTGATGTGCATCATGTCACCAGGGTACGCCGCCAGGGCATTTTCAGCCTGCGGGCGGGGATCCCGATGGCGGCTGATCGACCAGCACCATGCATGGGTCCACGCGCGCAGAACGATGAGCGACCGCCCCGTGCTCCGCTGGCTCATGCAGCCTCGCAACTGGTGGATCCCCCTGCTGGCCATCTTCCTCGTCAGCGCAGCGGGTGTCACATGGATCGCACGCGAAGCCTATCACGATGCACCGCCCATCGCCGACATGGTCGGGCCGGATGGGAGCGTAGTGATCCGCGGGGAGACGATCCTCGACGGCCAGGAGGTCTTTCTCAAGTACGCTCTGATGGAATATGGCAGTATGTTCGGCGATGGCGCCGGACGCGGGCCTGATCTCACCGCCGAGGCCCTGCACCACACCGCCGCGTACATGCGGGAGCACCACGCCGCCCGGCACACGGCCAAGGAACACGCTCCGCCGGACGAGTTCCAGCAACAGGCCATTGCTGAACGGGTGAAACGCGAGCTGAAGGGATCGGCCTTCGATGCCGCGACGGGGACGGTACCGATCACGGCAGCACAGGCCTCGGCCATCGAGCGCCTGCGTGCCCACACCATCGCTCGCTTCACCGCGCAGGCGAAGGCCGGGTCGTTCCCGCCGCCCGGCTTCATCACCGATACCGTCGAGCTGCGTGCACTGAGCGACTTCTTCTTCTGGGGCGGATGGGTCTGCGCCGCACAACGCCCCGGTGAGAGCTTCAGTTACACGCACAACTGGCCCTATGACAAGGAGGCCGGCAACCTGCCTACCGGTCCTGTGATGTGGTGGAGCGTGATCGGCGTGCTCGGCTTCATCCTCGGACTCGGTGCGGTGCTATATGCCTATGGTCAGTTCGACAGCTTGAACGAGGGAACGCTGGCCGCTGGATCCGGGGAGCGGATGAGCGCCGCGGCCGTACGCGATCACCGACCAAGCGCATTGCAGCGGACCACGTTCAAGTACTTCCTTGCTGCGGCGCTGGTGTTCCTGGTCCAGGTTCTCAGCGGCGCCATCACCATCACCGCCTTCGCCGACTGGCTGCGCGTGGTGGGCATCGATGTCTCAGGGCTGCTGCCGCTGGTGATCGCACGCAGCTGGCATCTGTCGCTCGCCCTGCTCTGGATCAGCGCGTGCTGGATCGGCGTCTCCATCTTCCTCATTCCCATGATCGGCCACGAGACAGCGCGACTGGTCCGCCTCAGCAACACGCTGTTCTGGATGATCATCGTGCTGGTGGCCGGTACGCTCGTGGGCACGTACGCCGGGCCGATGGGGCTGCTGGGGAGGTACTGGTCGCTGCTCGGACATCAAGGCTGGGAGTTCGTGGAGCTGGGCAGGCTGTTCCAGGGATTGCTGCTCGTGGTGCTCACCACCTGGGCGGCGACCCTCTATATCGGCTTCAGGCCGGCGTTCCGGAAAGGCTCGCCATGGGCGCTGCCCAACTGGCTGGTGTACTCCACGGTGTGCATCAGCCTGCTGCTGTTGTCCGGCTTTGTGTCCACCCCGCGCACCAACTTCGTCATCGCCGACCTGTGGCGCTGGGCGGTGGTCCACATGTGGGTCGAGGCCTTCTTTGAGGTGTTCACCACCATCGTGGTGGGCTACCTGATGGTCCGCATGGGCCTGGTGGGACAGGCGGCCGCTGTGCGCGTGGTGTATCTGGCCACGCTGCTGTTCCTCGGCAGCGGGCTGCTCGGCATCTCGCACAACTTCTACTGGAACGCCAAGCCGGTCGGCACCATGGCGCTGGGCAGCGTCTTCTCCACCCTCCAGGTGGTGCCGCTCATCCTGCTCACGCTCGAAGCCTGGCGGTTCAATCGCCTGCGCCGCCTGGTGGCGAACGGCGATGGGCACAGGCCGGCGTTCGGCCAATCGGAGGTCTTTCTCTTCCTGGTGGCGGTGAACTTCTGGAACTTCCTCGGCGCGGGCGTATTCGGCCTGATCATCAATCTGCCCATCGTGAACTACTACGAACACGGCACCTACCTCACCGTGAACCACGGGCATGCGGCGTTGTTCGGCGTGTACGGGAACCTCTCGCTGGCCGGCCTGCTGTTCTGCTGCAAACTCCTGCTGGAACCCGGGGCATGGAACGGCGTGGTCGTACGCCGATCGTTCTGGTCGCTCAACATCGGCCTGATGCTCATGGTGTTCATGGATCTTCTGCCCGCGGGGCTGGTGCAACTGAACGCGGTGCTGGAGAACGGCCTGTGGTTCGCACGTTCCGAGCAGTTCATCACGGGGTCCGTGTTCGAGGGGCTCACGTGGCTCCGAGGCATCGGCGCCACACTCTTCATTGTGGGCGGTGTGTTCCCTCTGGCCTGGGTGGTGGTGCGGGGCGCGCGCCACCTGAAACAAGTGGGGCACGCGCGCACGCCGGAAAGGGCTGTGTCGATCGAGGTGGATTCAACGGGACGCGGTCCGAACGGACCTCAGCACGACACCGGCACTTCCTCCATATAGTGCGCTCCGACGCTGACGGGTTCGCGCATCGCCGCTTCGGTCAAGCTGCGGGCCACCACCAGAAGGTCGCGCAGGTCCATGAGCCCGGGGGACCAGCGCCGGCGATGCCAGATGGGCTGGAGCTGCCGCTCAATGCAACTGATCACACGCAGCACGCTCTCCAGTCCCTTCGCGTTCCGCACGATGCCCGCGTGGGTGGTCATTCCGTGCGTCAGCGCGCCCATGGCGCGGTCCACGATCTCCACCGGGCGCTTGGCGAGCCGGCTGTGCATCACCGTGCACGAGCTGCGGACGGGGTCCACCGTGGATGCCTCCAAGGTGGCCCCGGCGGCGCGCTCGGGGATCACCAGCGCTTCGAGCAGCGAGTTCGAGGCAAGGCGGTCCGCACCGTGAAGGCCGCTGCCGGCGCATTCGCCCAGTGCATAGAGCCCGGCGATCGACGTCCGGCCGCAGTCGTCGGTGCGCAGGCCGCCGCACATGTAGTGCGCTGCAGGCATCACCGGCAACAGGTCGCGGCCAGGCAGGAGCCCGGCATCGCGGCAATGCCTGGCGATGCCCGGGAACTCGTGCGTGAAGCGGTGGATGCCGATGGGGCTGACATCGAGCCACACATGGTCCACGCCCGCACGCACCATCTCGCGGTGGATCGCCCGCGCCACGACATGTCGCGGCGCGAGGTCACCCATGGGGTGTACGCCGGCCATCAGGGGCTGCTTGTCCGCACCGAGCAGCCGTGCACCCGCGCCCCGCACCGCCTCACTGATGAGGTTCACCGTGCCGCGCTTGCCGGTGTACAGCGCGGTGGGATGGAATTGAACGAAGGCCATGTCGCGCGTGCGCGCGCCGGCACGGATGCCCATGGCGATGCCATCGCCCGTGGCGCCCGGTGGATTGGTGGTGTGCTCGTACAACCGCCCCGCTCCCCCGGTCGCCAGCACCACCGCATGCGCGAAGTGATCGGTGAGGTCACCGGTGCACAGGTCCACCGCGCGCACACCGATGCAGCGCCGTTCGGAGCCATCGCCTTCCATGACGAGGTCGATGGCGCGCTGGTCGGGGACCACGGTGATGGTCGGCGTCCCCTTCACACGCTGTTGCAGCACGCGCACGATCTCTTCACCGGTGCGATCACGGTGATGGACCACGCGCGCGGTACTGTGACCACCTTCGCGTGCCAGCTGAAGGGCGCCACCGGGTTCCCGGTCGAAATGGGCACCCAGCCCGATGAGCCCGCGGATCAGGGCGGGACCCTGCTGCACCACGATGCGCACCACGTCCGCATCGTTGCGACCACCGCCCACCACCAGGGTGTCACGCACATGGTCCATGAACGAATCCTCCCGGCGCATCACGGCGGCCACGCCACCTTGTGCGTGGTACGAATTGCTCACCTGCACCGCTGCCTTCGACAGGATGCGGATGCGCACGCTTCGTTCGCCGGCCCGATCCGCCAGTTGGGTCGCGTAGGTCATGCCGGCGATGCCGCCACCCACCACGATCACGTCCAGCGGCGTGCTCATCCCAGTTCGAGCATGCGGCGCAAGGCGCGGTGTGCGCGCAGGCGGACCTCCTCATCGAGCAGGATCTCCGGGGTCTCATGGAGCAGGGCGTCACGCATCTTCCGCAGTGTGTTCAGCTTCATGTAGGGGCACTCGCTGCACGCGCATTCATTGTCGGCGAAGGAGGGCGCCGGGATGAGCGTCTTGTCCGGGACGGCCGCGCGCATGTTGTAGAGGATGCCCGCTTCCGTGGCCACGATGAAGCTGGTGCCCGGGTCGTGCTTCACGAGATCGAGCAGCGAACTGGTACTGCCCACATGGTCGGCCTCGGCCAGGATGTGCGCAGGACATTCGGGGTGAGCGATCAGCTTCGCCTCCGGATGAGCGCCCATCAGCAGTTTCAGCTTGTCGATGCTGATGTTCACGTGCACCTCGCAGGTGCCATCCCACAGCAGCATGTGGCGACCGGTCACGCGTTGCACATAGGCCCCGAGGTGTTTGTCCGGTGCGAAGAGGATGGGTCTGTCCTCGGGGATGCTGTTCACCACGCGCACCGCGTTGCTGCTGGTGCAGATGATGTCGCTCATCGCCTTCACCTCAGCGGAGCAATTGATGTAGCTCACCACCACGTGATCGGGGTGGGCTGCAACGAACGCGCGGAACTTGTGCGCCGGGGCTGAGTCCGCCAGTGAACAGCCGGCCGCCAGGTCGGGCAGCAGCACCTTGCGCTGCGGGTTGAGGATCTTGGCCGTTTCGGCCATGAAGTGTACGCCGCAGAAGAGGATCACCGGTGCGTCCGTGCGCTCGGCCGCCTGGGCAAGCGCAAGGCTGTCGCCGATGTGGTCGGCCAGCTCCTGCACCTCACCGGTCTGGTAGTAGTGGGCCAGCACCACGACGCCCTTGTCCTTCTTCAAGCGCCGGATCTCGTGGATCAAGGCCTCGGGATGGTCCTCCTGTCCACCCGCCGAAGCTGGTTGCCGGTGAAGCGCGACCGGGGTGTTCATTTCCGGACAAATATGTCCGTTCCTCGTTGTCAGGAACATGACGGACGACAGGTAGGCGGGGCCTACCCGCACTTCGTACCGCCGCAGCTTCGGCACTTGAGGCAGCCCTCCTCGTAGTAGAGCCCTTCGGCATCGCCGCATTCCTGGCACTTCCGGCCCCGGGCCTCGGTGCCGTCGGGGATGTAGCGCGCGAGGGCGCGCACCACGCCGTTCTTCCAGGTGTTGAGGGTGGCGTCGTAGAGATGCAGGTTGGCCACCACGTCCACCACCTGGGGCACGGGCATGCCCTGGCGCAGCATGCTGCTGATGAGGATGGCGTAGTTCCAGAACTCGGGGTTGAAGGTGCGGCTGAGGCCCTGCACGGTGACGCGGTAACCCTCGTCGTCGGCGTACTCCAGGTCGTAGCGGTTCTTGCCGAGCTTCTCATCGCGCCGCTTCACCACCCAGCCCTTGGCGACCCACCTGGGCAGCTCGAATCCGCCGTTGGCCATGCCGGTGAAGATCTCGTAGGGCTTGCCGTCCAGCAGGCCCACCACGGCCAGCCAGGGCTCGGTCTCGTTGTGGAACCGCAGCACGTCGGCCTCCAAGGTCTCGGGGCGCGGTGTGTGGTGGGAGGTCGGGTCGCCCCCCTGGGTCGACGCTGCGGCGTCCTTGGTCTCCGAGGTGGATACCAGCACGCCGCTGCGGCTGCCGTCGCGGTACACGGTGATGCCCTTCAGCCCGTGGTGCCAGGCCTCCAGGTAGATGCCGCCCACCTCGTCCACCGTGGCGGTGCCGGGCAGGTTGATGGTGCTGCTGATGCTGTGGGTGGTGTACTTCTGCACCACGGCCTGCATGCGGATGCGCTTGTGCCAGTCGATGTCGTTGGCGGTGGCACCGGCGTAGGGGCTTTCGGCGGGATCGCTCTTGGCGGTGGCCTGCATCCAGTCCAGCACGCGGGGATGGTGCACGGTGAATTCCTCCCACTGGTCGCCCAGGTCGTCGGTGAAGGTGACCTTGGCGTTGGGGTCACCGGGCACCACCTTGCGGCGGCGCGTGTAGCCGAGCATGTACACGGGCTCGATGCCGCTGCTGGTGCGCGTGAGCAGGCTGAGGGTGCCGGTGGGCGCCACGGTGCTGAGGCTGATGTTGCGGCGGCCGTGGCGCATCATGCGGTCGTGCACATCGGGCAGCTCGCGCTCCATCATGGCGGTGAATTCGCTCGTGCGTTCCACGGCGGGCGCGAAACCGGCGAAGGCGCCGCGCTCGATGGCCATGTCGATGCTGCTGTCGAACTCCGCGCGGCACTTCGTCCTCAGGATGTCCTCGGCGGCGGTGATGGCGGCGTCACTGTCATACTTCAGGTTGAGGCCGGCGAGGGCATCGGCGAGGCCTGTGAAGCCCAGGCCCGTGCGGCGGCCCTTCCGCCCGGTGTCGCGCAGCAGCTCCCAGGTCTCCCGTTCGGTGCGCTTCAGTTCGTCGGGCTCGGGGTCGGCGTTCACCTTGGCCAGGATGCGGTCCACGGCCTCCAGTTCCAGGTCCACCAGGTCGTCCATGAGGCGCTGCGCCTCATAGGTGACGGCCGCGAAACGTTCGTGATCGAACCAGGCCTTGGGCGTGAAGGGTTCGTTGACGAAGCTGTAGAGGTTGATGGCGATGAGGCGGCAGCTGTCCCCGCCCTGCATGGCGATCTCGCTGCAGGGGTTGGTGCTCTCGTTGCGGAAGCCGGGATACACGCTGCTTGTGCTGTACCGGTGCTGGCGGTCCCAGAAGATCACGCCTGGCTCGGCGGTGGCATGGGCGCAGGAGATGAGCGTGATCCACAGCTCGCGCGCCTTCACCACCTTGGTCACCACCGGCTTCCTGCCGCCCGCCTCCGCACCAGGCTTCGGCAGGGCGCTGTCGATAGGCCAGCGCAGGGTGAAGTCGGCATCGGCCTCCACGGCCTTGAGGAACTCGTCGCTCACGCGCACGCTCACGTTCGCACCGGTCACCTTCGCGAGGTCCTGCTTGATGGTGATGAACTGCTCGATGTCCGGATGCGCGATGTCCATGGTGAGCATCAGTGCGCCCCTCCTGCCCTTCTGGGCCACTTCGCGCGTGGTGTTGCTGAAGCGCTCCATGAAGCTGACGGCGCCGGTGCTCGTGCGGGCCGCGTTGCTCACGGGCGCACCGGCCGGACGCAGCGTGCTGAGGTCGAAGCCCACGCCGCAGCGGCGCTTGAAGAGCTGGGCGAGCTGTTGGTCGTTATGGAAGATGCCTCCGTAACTGTCCAGCGGCGAGGGGATCACCACGCAGTTGCTCAGCGAGGCCAGGCGGTAGGGGTCGCCCAGCGAGGCCATCACGCTGCCCTGCGGCACCACGTCGCGGAAACCGTCGAAGAGCTGGAAGATGCGCTCCTCGTCCAACGCCGCGCGCTCCTTGCCGTAGGCGGAGAGCAGGGCGCGCTTCTCGGCCGGAACCTGCGCGTACCGTGCCTCGATGCGTGCGAATTCACGGGCCATCCGCCGGTGCATGTCGGTCGGCGAGGCTTCCACCAGGTGTCCTTCGGCGTCGCGCAGGGCGTACTTGTTCATCCATGTGGTGGCCGCGAGCTCATCACCTCTGAAATAGGCACGTGCGCGCGTCAGCACCTCCTCGGCGGTGTAGGGTCCGGTCTGATCGGGAAGGGTCACGGCGGGGGGGGACAAGGTGGCGGTGATCGATGGCATGGAGCGGTGGGATGAGGGCGGCAAAACTCACGGCGGTGGCGTGCCTCCGGACTGATGCGCATCATCCACGAACGATCGATCTTCAACACGGTTGTGAACGATCCAAGGTAAGGCCGAACGGCGGGCCATGAACGACATGAGCGCCCTTGCGGGGCGCCCATGCCGACTTTCACCAACACACCTGCGCGAGGTGGCGCTGATGCTCGCTCAACCGGGGAGCAGCACCTTGTCGATCACGTGGATGATGCCGTTGCTCGTGGGCACACTGGCCACCACGGTGGCATCATTGATCATGAGCTTGCCGTCCTTGTTGGAGATCGTGGCGTTCTTGAGGTTCACCATGTTCAACACCTTGCCGTCAGTGAGCTGCTCGGCCTTCAGGACGCCCACCCACACGTGGTACTCCAGGATGTTCTGCAGGTCGGCCTTCTTCTCGGGCTTCAACAGGCCCTCGACCGTTCCGGCGGGAAGCGCGTCGAACGCGGCGTTCACCGGAGCGAAGACGGTGAACGGACCGGCGTTGCTCAGCACGTCCACATACTCGGCGGCCTTCACCGCCGCCACAAGGGTGCTGTGGTCCTTGGAACCGACCGCAACGGCCACGATGTTCTTCTGGGATTGCTCATCCACGACGGTGGACTGCCCACCTCCAGGGGCTGCCGTTGTGCTCGTGGTGGGGGTACCTGATCCAGCGGTCGATCCGCCGCAGGCGGTGATCAACGAAGTGGCCATGAAGGCCATCACGGTGTGGGACAGAAGGGAGCGGGTCATGGTCCTGGTTTTGGTGTCGGACAAACTTGTCCTTTTCGGGCCGCATGGGAACTGATGGAAGTCCGGGATCGGTCTGATCCTCGTCATCCGGTCGGGCGGATCACAGGTCCTTGCGGCGGAAGACGCGGAAGGCCGCGAGCGTGGGCCAGGCGATCCAGAGCACCATGAGGGAGAGGGCCAGGGCGATGCCGGGCCCGGAGCCCAGAAGGTCCTTGTAGACCGCACCGCTGTAGCCCAGCATGGCGGCCAGGTCCACCTGGATGGTGACGGCGATGCGTGCCAGGTCGATGGGGTTCAAGGCCGCCACGGGAAGCACGAACGGCTCGATGGGGCGGTCGCTGAAGGCGAAGAGGAGGGCCATGAGCAGGGCGTCGTACACCAGCACCAGGCACGCCCAGGTGGCCAGGGCCACGCCCACCCCGCGCGCCTTGTCACGGTTCACCAGGGCCACGAGCGTGCCCAGTGCCATGAACACCCAGGCGAGCAGCACGGCGGAGGCCAGCAGCACCATGGCGGTGGCCCCGGCCGCATGTGCGGTGAGCGGCAGGCCGAGCCCGAAAAGCAAGGCCACCAGGAAGGCCAGGCCCAGCGCCGCCATGCGTCCGCCCAGGATCGCCCCGCGCCCGATGGGTTGTACGGCCAGCAATTGGGTGAACTCCTGCGTCCCGTAGGTATAGACCACCGTGAACACCAGGCTCACCAACGGGATCAGGGCCAGCATCACCTGCACCAGGCTCAGCAACGCCTTCACGGCATCGGCCTCCACCAGGAACAGCCCTTCGGCCACCACGAAGAGCAGGGCAGCGAAGGCCAGCACGGAGCGGTTGCGCGCCAGGTCCACCAGGGTATAGTAGAGCACCTTGCCCATGGTCACGATGATGGAGCGAGCATGCGGGGGAGCGCCGCCGCCAGCCGGTCCGCGCCGGTGCGGGTCAAGACTTCGCGCAGGGGCAGCAGAAAGCGGAGCGACCCGTCCTGCAGGTAGGCGATGCGGTCGGCCAGGGCCTCCACCTCCTCCAGCAGGTGCGAGGTGATGAGCACGGTGCCCCCGCGTTCCCTCACCTTCGCGGCCTGCTCCAGCACCGTGCGCGCGCTCAGGGGATCGAGCCCTGCGGTGGGTTCGTCCATCACCAGGATGTCCGGAGAGGAGCGGAAGGCGAGCACCGCGCTCACCTTCTGCATGGTGCCACCGGAAAGGGTGCCCAACCGCTTGTCGAGCTGGGGCGCCAGGCCGAGGTCCTCCACGAGGCCATCGTCCGTGTCTCCGGAGGCCAGGCCGCGCACGTCGCGCATCATGTCGAGCAGCTGGCCGATGGTGAGCGACGGCGGGAACTGGGAGATCTGCGGCATGTAGCCGATGGAGCGGCGGTATCCGGGATCCGGGCCGATGACCGTCCCGTTCACCCGGATGGTACCGGTGGTGGGCTTCACTAGGCCCAGCAAGCACTTGATCAGGGTGGTCTTGCCCGAGCCGTTCGGCCCGATCACCATCACCACCTCGCCGGTGCGGAACGACGCATCCACTTCCTTCAGCGCCCAGAGCGCGCGGTAGCGCTTGCCCACACCGGTGAAGGTGACGTTATCCATGCGGGGGGCGCATCAGGGGCCGGTCGTCCTTCAGGGCGGCGGGCGAAAGGGAGGGGATCACGCGCTCGGCACGGTCCAGCAGGGTGACGAACAGGCTGCGGGAGAACACGATGGCGTACGGGACGCGCTCCACGAGCAGGGCGAAGAAACCGACCGGCCGGTAGGGCACATCGCCATGGCCGTCGCGGTCCAGGTCGTAGCCCAGATGCCGGTCCCAGTAATTGGCCACGATGGTGTTCAGCATCAGGTCGCCGTTGGTGCTCACGTCGAAGGTGTTCCCCGAGAACGTGTTGCCGGTGAAGGAACAACCCGTGGCGTTGGCGAACAGCCGCAGGGCCCAACCGTTCGTGCGGAATGTGTTGCCCTCGGCCCGGATGCGGTTGCAGCCGTCCACCAGCAGGCCGGTGGTGTTGTCCATGAAGGTGTTGTCCTTCAGTTCCCCATCGTTGATCTCCTTCAGCAGCAGCCCGTAGGCGCTGGCCCCGCGGTTGTGCAGGAACCGGTTGCCCGTCATGCCGATGTGGTGGCTGAACATCACGGCCACCCCGGCGCCGTTGTCGAGGAAGACGTTGCGCGCATAGGTATCGCGGTGGCTGAACATGAAGTGCAGTCCATAGCGCACGTTGCCCCGGCACAGGTTGTCCTCGATGCGCGAGTCGGTGACGAACTCGAAGTAGATGCCATCGCGATGGTCGCGCACGCTGTTGCGGCGGATGGTGGCCTCGCTGCACTTCCACAGGTGGATGCCGTTGCCCATCTGCCCCTCGCCCACCACCATTCCCTGCACCACGTTGCCTTCCACGACGGCCCCGCGCACCCCGCTGAGGTAGATCGCGAAGAAGCAGTCCTCCAACCGGTTGGCCCGGAGGATCGGCCGGGCCGCACCGTTCACCTTGATGCCGGCGTTGTCGTGCAGGCTGCTGATGCGGGTTCCGCGGATGGTGAGGCCCTGGAGCGTGACATCGGGCGCGGTGATCACCACCACCTCCCCCGCCCCGCCCCCGTCGATGACGGCACCGGGCCGACCGAGCAGGCACAGGGAACGATCGATGAGCACGGTGCCCTCGTTCACCACACCGTCCAGCACGATGGTATCGCCCGCGGCGGCGCGGGCCACGAGCGCCGCCAGCGTGCCCTCACCGCCACGATGCAGGTGGACGCGGGCGAACGCCGGTAGCGACCACAGGACCAGCAGACAGAGGATGGACCGTGGCGCCATGAGCTATTCGGCCAGACGTTGCTGTGCGGTGGACCAGTCCCAGGCCTCGCCACCGGAGACCGCGATGGCCGAATCACGCTCAGCGGCGGTGGCGAAGGCGGCCACATCCCCGCGCATCGGGCTGCGGAAGGCGTCGCCGTGGGCGTAGTGCGCCGTGGTGGCGTCGATGAGCCGGCCGGGCCGCACGATGTCGCTCACGTACCAGGACTTCACCTGGGATGCGGCGATCGCGCCCCCGCTCACGTGGGGCACCATGCACTCCGGTCCGTCAAAGGTGTACTGCCGCCCCCCCTTGGTGATCAGTGCGGCGGCGAAGCGCGCGTCCACGACGTTCATTCGGCAGTGCGCGCATTCCACGCGGCCCAGGTCGATGGTGGGTGCTTCCGGGGCGCAGGCCCCAAGGACCAACGGGAGGAGGAACAACGGAACCCGGCGGGCCTTCATGCGCGGACCGCGGCGCGATGGGAACGTCGCCATTCGAGGACAAAGATGATCGTGGCGATCGCGCTGGTGAAGAAGAGCGCCCATCCGCCCACGTCCGGAGTGCTCCACGCATCGAAGTTGAGCAGCTGCTTGTGGCCGATCAGCGGGGGTTGGTAGGCCATGCCCTCCACCTTGATGGCGGCCCGTGGATCAAGCTCGTGCCCGTATTTGTAGCCCCATGCGTACATGTCCCACACCGCCCAGATGATGAAGGCGGCGATGGCGAAGAGCCAGCTGAGCAGCACGGCGCGCCGGCCGATGAGGGCGGTGACCAGGCCCCAGGCCATCAGCAGGTAGAACGCATAGCGCATGATCTCGAACTCCGGGAACATCTCGTTCTTGATGTGCGCCATCCCGATGTAGTGGTTCAGTCCGTTGATCTTGTCGATGTCGCCGGCGAAGCGGTCGTGGAAGATCTGCAGATAGAGGCCCTCCGGGTACTGGGGCGCGCCCAGGTCGATGCGCCAGATGGGCATCACCAGATTGATGCCGAGGGCGAGGGCGGCCAGGGCAAGGAGCACGCGTGAAACGGGATGGAGGCGCATGGTTCGGCTGGAAATGGACCGCGCCACCCTTCCAGGCACCGCAGTGGACGGTGATGGAAGGGTGGCGCTGGTCATGGCGTTCTGATCAGACCCCGGCGTCGACCGACACGGTCTCGCCTTTCAGCGGCACCGTGCTGTTGGCCGGCGACACCCGGACGTAGCCCTGCATCTCCTGGTGGAGGGCCGAGCAGAAGTCCGTGCAGTACATGGGCCACACGCCCACGCGGGTCGGGATCCACTTCAGCGTCTGGGTCTCACCGGGCATCACCAGCAGTTCGGCATTGGCGGCACCCTTGATGGCGAAGCCGTGCGGCACGTCCCAATCCTGCTCCAGGTTCGTCACGTGGAAGTACACCTCATCGCCCAGCTTCACGCCCTCGATGTTGTCCGGCGCGAAGTGCGAGCGGATGGTGGTCATCCACACGTGCACCTCCTTGCCGCGGCGCTCCACCTTGGTCTCCTTCTCGCCCTTGGCCACGAAGGGGTGCTTGTTCTCCTCGATCTTGAAGAACTTCACTTCGCGCGGCTTCACCAGGTCGGCCGGGATGGCTTGTGCGTAGTGGGGCTCACCCGTGGTGGGGAAGTCGAGCAGCAGTTCCATCTTGTCACCATCGATGCTGTAGAGCTGGGCGCTCTGCGTCAACTCGGGGCCGGTGGGCAGGTAGCGGTCCTTCGTGATCTTGTTGTAGGCGACCACGTACTTGCCCCAGGGCTTCTTGCTGTCGCCTCCGGGCACCATCAGGTGGCCGATGCTGTAGTAGGTGGGCACACGGTCCACCACCTCCAGTTTCTCCACGTTCCACTTGACGATCTCGCTGCTCACGAAGAAGCTGGTGTAGGCATTGCCGTTCGCGTCGAACTCGGTGTGCAGGGGGCCGAGGCCCGGCTTCTTCACCTCGCCATGCAGCACGCTCTCGTATTTCAGCACGGGGATGCCGGCGAAGTCGCCCTCCACATCATTGGCGGCGATGGCCTTCTGGATCTTCTCGAAGCTGAACACGGGGATGAGGGCGGCCAGTTTGCCGCTGCCCACGATGTACTTGCCGGTGGGGTCCACGTCACAGCCGTGCGGGCTCTTGGGGCAGGGCATGAAGTAGAGCAGCCCCGGATGGTCCTTGGGATCAAGCTGCAGCACATCCTCGTGCACCGTCGTCTCGGCGCTGTGCGTCTCCTCGTTCCACCAGTTGCTGTAGTGCTTGCCGGGCACGCGCGTGCCCTTGCCGTCCTTGGCCAGTTGCTCGGCCAGTTTCCAGTTCACGGCCATGATGAAGTCCTTGTCGCGCTGGCTGGCGTTCACCTCCAACAGGCTGTAGGCCTGCTCGGTGTTGTAGCAGCTGAAGAAGAACCAGCCTTCGCTGGGGCCTTTGCCGGCGTGGCTCAGGTCGAAGTTCACGCCCGGGGTGGCGATCTGGAACGCGATGCTCATCCTGCCCGTCCCGGGATCGGGGTGGATGAAGCTGACGTTGCCCTTGAAGTTCTCCTTGTAGGTGCTGATGGATACGTCCCGTGCGGCATCGTCGCCCATGGGTACGCTGAAACGCGTGCCGGCCACCACGTACTCGCTGTTGCCCGTGGTGAATGGGGAGCTGTGGTTGCCCGCGCTGTTGGGGATCTCGATGATGCTCTTCGTGCGGAAGGTGCCGAGGTCCACCAGGGCGATGCGCGGCGTGTTGTTGCCGTTGATGAAGCACCATTTGCCATCGGGCACGCCGTCGGTCTGCGAGAGCTCGGGGTGGTGGCTGTCATCCCAGGGGATGAAGCCGGAACTGGTCATCAGCATGCCCTTGGTCTCCTCACTGTAACCGTAGCCGCTCTCGGGATCCACGCTGAAGACGGGCACCTCGCGGAGCAGACGACCGCTGGGCAGGCCATACACGGCCAATTGGCCACTGAAGCCGCCGCTCACGAAGTTGTAGAACTCATCGTGGGTACCGGGCTTCACATAGACCTTGGCGGCGGCGTCGCCCGTCACCACCGTCTGCGTGGTGGTGGGGCGGCAGCCGGGCAGTGAATTGACCAGGACGAACGCAAGCCCGGCCAGGGTCAGCGTTCCGGTGGTGAGCATCAGGGGGCGTTTCATGGGAACTGGTTGTGGTGGATGGTCGATCAAAGGGTGCGCATGAACTCAAGGACCTGCCGGGCCTCCTCCATGCTGAGGTTCTGATTGGGCATGCGCACCAGGCATTCCTCCAACTGCCTCTGCGCTTCGGGGTCCTCGGCCAGCATGGCGTCGGTGTTCACGATCATGTTCATGATCCATTCCGGCTTGCGCCGCGTGGTGATGCCCTTCCAACCCGGTCCCACCACCCGGTTCTCGCCCATGCTATGACAGGCCTGGCATTTGACGTCGTAGGTGGTCTTACCCTGCTCGGCCATGCCGGCGTCGATGTCGCCCAGCGTCACATCGGCTTCCGTCAACAGCTTGGCCTTGGAACCTGCCCCGCCTCCTGCGCTCTCCTTCTCGAGCGTGGGGGCACCCGGCGGACCGGCGCTCGGTGCATCGTTGCCGCCGCCACAGGCGGCCGTCAGGCTCAGGACCATCACGGCGATGGCGATCTTCTTCGTGCTCGTGCTCATGTTCAGATGTTCGTTGCGGGTTGACAAATCTCAACGGACAAATCTATCCGTTACATGATATTCGTCACTCGGAACGCTGACCTCCATCGCTCCTTTCGCGAACCCGCCCATGGACCACACCCGACGCTGGTACCGCATCGCCCTGGCCGACCTGCTGGTGGCCGCCCTGATCGGCTGCGTGCTGCGCGCCATCTACCTAGTGGAGATCCCCTTCGTGCGCTTCAAGCCGCTGCTGCACGCCCACTCGCATGTGGCGCTCCTGGGCTGGGTCTTCATCGGGCTGATGGTCTTCCTGCTGGATGATGCTCCGGATGCGCGGACGTTGCGCAGGCGGCGCGTGCTCCTCTGGTGCGTGCAGGCCACGGTGCTCGGCATGCTGTTCAGCTTTCCCGTGCAGGGCTACGGACCGGTCTCCATCACGGCCTCCGCGCTGCACATGATCATGAGCTACCTGCTTGTCCGGGAGGCCTGGACGGCCACGCTCGACTGGTCCGCGGCGGGGAGCCGCATGCTGGCGCGGCTGGCCCTGGGCGGCTTCGTGCTGTCCACCGTCGGGGTCTGGGCCATCGGCCCCCTGCTCGCGGCCGGGCTGTTCGGCACGGAGGCCTACTACTGGAGCATCCAGTTCTTCCTGCACTTCCAGTTCAACGGGTGGGCCTGGTTCGCCGCGCTGGCGCTGTGGTCGCGCTGGGCCGAGCAGCAGGGATCGCCCACCCCGCTCGATCCCTTCACCGTGCGCCTGTGGGTGGTGTCCACCATGCTGAGCTTCGCCCTGGCCATCGCCTGGAGCGAGCGGCACTGGACCATCATCGCCGTCAACTCCGCGGCCGTGCTGTTGCAGCTGTGGGCCGGCTGGCGCACGGGCAATGCCATCCACCGGGCGCAGGCGCTGCTGATGGACCGCGCACCGCTGTGGGCCTGGCGCTGCGTCACCTACGCGCTCATCGTCATGGGCATCAAGGTGATGATGCAGGCCGCGGTGGCGTTCCCGCCGGTGGCCATCATGGCCTTCACCATCCGCAACTACGTCATCGGCTTCATCCACCTCAACATGCTCGGGGCCATCACCCTGATGCTCTTCGCCATGGCCCTGCTGCGGGGCTGGTTCACCTCCACGGCCGTGCCGGTGCGCATCGGGCTGTCGCTGTTCACCTCGGGGCTCGTGCTCACCGAAGCGTTGCTCTTCCTGCAGGGCACGCTGTTCTGGGCGGGCCTTGGCATGCTGCCCGGCTACCATGCCACGCTGCTCGGCTTCAGCCTGCTGCTCCCGGCGGGCATCGCGGTGTTGTTGGCGCACCGCGGCCCGCGCGCGCGGGCCTGAGCACGCACGGGCCTACTTTTGCCGCCCTTCGCGCCATGGCCCACGCCCATTCCTTCACCGTGGACCCCGCCCGCCTCGATGGTGCGGTGGGCGAGCCGCTGTTCGCGGCGGTGGCGGCGGAGGCCGCCGCGCGGTCCATCCCCGCCTTCGCCATCGGCGGATACGTGCGCGACCGGCTCATCGGCAGGCCCTGCAAGGACATCGACTTCGTGGTGGAGGGCGATGGCATCGCCTTCGCGCAGCAGGTGGCGCGCCGGATCGGGGCGGGCGATGTGCATGTGTTCAGGAACTTCGGCACGGCCATGTTCATGTACGGCGAGCTCCAGGTGGAGTTCGTGGGCGCCCGGCGCGAGAGCTACCGACGCGACAGCCGCAAGCCCGAGGTGGAGCCCGGCACCATCAAGGACGATCAGGAGCGGCGCGACTTCACCATCAACGCGCTCGCCATCTCCTTGAACGCCGGCAGCATGGGTGCGCTCGTGGACCCCTTCGGCGGGCTGCTGCATCTGGACCAGGGGCTGATCCGCACCCCGCTCGACCCCGACATCACCTTCAGCGACGATCCATTGCGGATGCTGCGAGCCGTGCGCTTCGCCAACCAGCTGGGCTTCACCATCGACCCCGGGACCTTCGCGGCGATCGGGCGCAACGCGCAACGGCTGGAGATCATCAGCGCGGAGCGCATCCACACGGAGCTCAACAAGATCCTGGGCTGCGACAGGCCCAGCATCGGCTTCAACCTGATGCGCGACAGCGGGCTCCTGCAGCAGTTCTTCCCGGAGTTCGTGGCCCTCAGCGGCGCCGAGGAGAAGTACGGCATCGGCCACAAGGACAACTTCCACCACACCCTGCAGGTGCTGGACAACGTGTGCGCCGTGAGCGACGACCTGTGGCTGCGCTGGGGAGCGGTGCTGCACGACATCGCCAAACCCCTCACCAAGCGCTTCGTGCCCGGCCTGGGCTGGACCTTTCACGGCCACGAGGACAAGGGCGCGCGCATGGTGCCCAAGATCTTCCGCCGACTGAAGCTTCCTCTGGACGACAAGATGAAGTTCGTGCAGAAGCTCGTCGCGCTGCACCTGCGCCCGATCGCGCTCACCAAGGAGGAAGTGACCGACAGCGCGGTGCGCCGCCTGCTCTTCGACGCCGGTGACGACATCGACGCGCTGATGATCCTGTGCCGCGCCGACATCACCAGCAAGAACGAACGGAAGAAGGAGCGCTACCTGCGCAACTACGAGCTGGTGATGCGCAAGCTGGCCGATGTGGAGGAGAAGGACCGAGTGCGCAACTTCCAGCCACCGGTCACCGGCGAGGACATCATGCGGGCCTTCGGGATCCCGCCCTGCAAGCTCATCGGTGACATCAAGACCGTGATCAAGGACGCGATCCTCGACGGCGTGATCGCCAACGACCGTGCACAGGCCTGGGCGTTGATGCTGGAGGAGGGACGCCGGCTCGGGCTCAGCGCCACCGCCGCGGCGACCGGACCTTCCGAGGACTAGGGAAGCTGCTCGTTGCGCACCGCCGTGGGCACCGCACCGCCGATGGATTGAAGCAGCCGGTCGCGGTCGTTGGCTGCGCCCGCATACCGCACGAGCCCGTCCAGGGTGGCATCCTCGGGCCAGTAGCCGGCGACGGTCGCGGTGGGCACCACGCCACCTATGCGCACCAGCATCGCATCCCTGTCATTCTGTGCACCGGTATACCTCAATTGCGTATCGCGCACGGCGTTCCCGCACCACAACAGGGCCTTCCCATCGCGCAGCCGGCGGGCGTCCGCACCGAAGGCGGCAAGCTGCGGATCGGAGAGGTCCACGGGAACCGGTTCCCGGGTCAGGGCGATGCCGGTGGCCATGCATGCGCCGAGGTGGTTGCGATGGCGCACAGCGATGCGGTAGCCGCCCGGTGCGGCGGCGAACGCGGGTGTGCCACCGTCCGGCGCCACGACGTCGCCATCCCGTTGCACCAGACCGTTCGCCGTGGCCAGCACCGTGCTCCCGGTGGCCGCATCACGCAGCTCCAGGAAGACCCAGTCCACCACCGCGTCGGGTCCGACCACGGCGAGGAGCGCCGGGTCGAGGGACTGCCCCGCACCACCGCCCACATGCACGAAACCTGCGGCCGAGTTCGGTTCCACCGCTGGGATCAGGCCCTGCGCGCGGAGGGCATCGTCCATCAGGTCGGTCACCTCGTCGTACGGTCCATCGAGCAGCGCACGCACCTGGGCCCGCACCGCGATCGGGGGGCAGTCCGTGAAGACGCTCTGCGCGGTGATCCGGGGCGACAGCGCGAGCGAGTCGGCGAACGCGTCACCGGCCGCGGGATCATCCTTCAGGTAGCGCTTCAACCAGAGCAGGGCCAGGTCCTGGGCGGCGTCCTGCTGCTGGGCCCGCGTAAGGCTGCCCGGTCCGCCGCACGTGGTCTCGCCGAAGCTGCAGTTGAAGTTGCTGTTGGCGAAGAAGCAATGTCCACCGCCGGTGATGCTCACGTAGGCCTTGCAGGCCGAGGCGCTGGCCGTGTACATGGGCAGCTGGTTCGAGGATGGCGGGGTCACACAGTCCTCGCTGCCGGCGAATACCAGGGTGGGCACGGTGACCGCACCCGCCGCGGCGATGGCGGAGGGGTTGGTCTCCGCCGGAGCGAAGTTCACCACCGTGGTCACCACGCTGGAGCCGGAGGCGCCCAGGAACGATGCCCCGCCACCCATGCTGTGGCCCAGGAGGGCCGAGGTCGGGAACACCCGGCCGAAAAAGGGTGAACCGGGATCGTCATCGAGCTGCTGCATCGCACCGATCACGAAGGCCAGGTCGAGCCCGAAGTTGCCATGGCTGGGCAGGAACCCTCCTTCGGTGGTGGGCAGCACCAGGATGAAGCCCTCCGGCACGAAGGCATCGCGGAAGTTGCCATAGGCGCCCACGGTCATCACGAAGCCATGGCCGAAGGCCAGCACCGGGAAGCGGCCCGCGGCAACGGGCGTGTTGGCCCCTGCCGCGGTGGCCGGGTAGTACACATCGCATGGGATCTGGCGCCCCCCGCGTGTGGGATCGGTGAAGGTGAGTGAGCGCGAGCCGATGGCGAAGGGCTGGGCGACCAGCAGCGCCGGCAGCAGCAGCGCGAGGGTCGGGAGCAGGCGAAGCAGGTGGTGCATGGGACGGATGGAACTGCAACTTATGGCGAACAGCGGCGGCCTGTCCACGGTTCGCGCAATGCGGTAGCTTCGTCGCTTCATTCCCGCCATGCGCATCTACCGTTTCCGCGTGCTACTCGACGATGCCAGCGAGGCCTTTCGCGACATCGAGATCGGCAGCGAGCAGGACTTCCGGCAGCTCCATGAGGCCATCAAGCAGGCCTTCGGGTTCACCGGAAGTGAGATGGCGTGCTTCTATGTGAGCGACGAGGAATGGAACAAGGGGGCCGAGATCCCGCTGGCCGACCTGGGCTTCGCCGAGGAGGGAACACCGCCGCCGGCCCTGATGGACCAGGTGACCATCAGCGACCACATGCGCAGCACCCGCCAGCGCTTCCTCTACGTGTACGACTTCCTGCACATGTGGGTCTTCATGGTGGAGCTGATCGGCGCCCATGCCCCGGAGAAGGGTGCTGAGTACCCGCGTGTGGTGCTGAGCTTCGGCACGCCACCGGCGGAGAACAGCCGCATGGACGCAGCGCTGCTGCCCCCCGAGGAGGACGACAGCTATGCGGAGGACACCGCCGAGGTGTACGACCCGGACGAGGACATGGGCTTCGTGGACGATGAGGACCTGGGCCCTGGCGGCGAGGACGATGGGCTGAGCGGACACGAGCCGCTGCCCGACGAATACCACTGATGGTCCGGCGAACGCTCGTCGTGGTGGGCGGGCCCACGGCCTCGGGCAAGACGGCGCTGGCCGCCCGGCTCGCCGCGCACCTGGGCACCGAGGTGATCAGCGCGGACGCCCGGCAGTTCTATCGGGCGATGCGCATCGGCACGGCGCGGCCCACCGGAGCGGAGCTGATGGGCGTGCCGCATCACTTCCTGGGGCACCTTGAACTGGAGACCACCTGGAGCGCCGGCCACTTCGCGAGGGCCGCGGAGCCCGTGCTGCAGCGCATCCTGGGGGAGCATGGCCGCGCGGTGCTCGTGGGCGGCAGCGGCCTTTACATCGACGCGGTGGTCACAGGGCTCGATCCGCTTCCCGAGGCCGACGAAGCGCTGCGGAGCCGGTTGCGCGAACGGCTGCAACATGAAGGCTTGGCGGCGCTGGTGCAACATCTCGGGCGGCTCGACGCGGCCACCGCGGCACGCATCGACACGCGGAACCCGCAGCGCGTGCTCCGCGCCCTGGAGGTGTGCCTGGTGACCGGCCGTCCCTACAGCGCGCAGCGCCGCGCACCCCTACAGCGCACCGACATGGACATCGTGCGCGTGGCGCTTCACCCGGCGCGCCCGGTGCTCTATGCCCGCATCAACACCCGGGTGGACGCCATGATGGCCGCGGGACTGATGGACGAAGCGCGGGCCCTGCTCCCGCACCGGCACCTCAACGCCCTGAACACCGTGGGCTACAAGGAACTGTTCCAGCATCTGGACGGGGCGATCCCCCGCGAACGGGCCGTGGAGCTCATCAAGCAGCACACGCGCAACTACGCCAAGCGCCAGCTCACCTGGCTGCGCCGCGAGCCCCGTTGGCATCGCGTGGACCCCGGGGATGGCAGCGACGCGCTGGAACAGGTCCTGCGGCTCCTCCCCTGATCATGGTATGGGGCCCGGCACCTGCCGGACCTAGTTTTGGCGCCCATCTCCGCATCGATGCCGAAGCACATGTCCGTCCTGCTGAACAGTTGGCCCATCCTCCTCCTGCTGCTTCCGCTCGTGCGTTGCTCCGATGGAGGATCCACCGGGAACGAGGCCTCGCGCCAAGTGAACGTGTACAGCCACAGGCACTACGACACGGACAAGGCCCTGTTCGACGCCTTCACCCGGGCCACCGGCATCGAGGTGAACCTGGTGCTGGCCGATGACAACGAGGTGCTGGCACGGCTGGAGCGCGAGGGCGAGCGCAGCCCGTGCGACCTGCTGATCACCAGTGACGCGGGGCGGCTGGGGCAGGCCCGGATGCGCGGCCTCCTGCGTCCGGTGCGCTCCGCGCTCCTCGACAGTGTGGTGCCGGCGGCGCTGCGCGATCCCGAAGGGCATTGGTACGGGCTGACGATGCGGGCGCGCGTGCTGGCCTACAACAGGAACAAGGTGCGTGCGGAGGAACTGCCCACCTACCAGGCGCTGACGGCCCCGCAGTGGAAGGGGCGGCTGCTGGCCCGCTCGTCGGAGAACCTGTACAACCAGAGCCTGATGGCGGCCTTCGTGGCCCACTACGGCCCGGACAGCGCGCAGGCGTGGGCCCGCGGCGTGGCGGCCAACTTCGCCCGCGATCCGAAGGGGGGTGACACCGACCAGCTGCTGGCGTTGGCCGAGGGCATCGGCGATGTGGCCCTTGCCAACAGCTACTACATCGGCAAGCTGATGAGCGGCGACGAGCCGGAACGGGCCAGGGCCCGCGAAGTGATCGCCGTGGCCCTGCCGACGATGGGCGGTTCGGGCACCCACGTGAACGTGAGCGGTGCCGGTGTGGCCAGGCACGCACGGCACGAGGCCGAGGCCATCGCCCTGCTGGAGTTCCTGTTGGGTGCCGAAGCCCAGCGCGCCTTCGCCGAGGGCAACAAGGAGTATCCCGTGCGCCGCGGTGTGGCGGTGGACCCGGTGCTGGAGTCCTTCGGCACGCTCACCCCCGACACGCTCGATCTGGCGCAGTTGGGCCTGAACAACGCCACGGCCGTGAAGCTGCTGCAGGCCGCCGGCTGGCGCTGAGCCATGGCCACCCGTCGGAGCTTGGGCGCACGCGGCATCGCACCTGGTGCGGCCGTGCTGCTCGCCCTGCCGGTGCTGGCTCCGTTGCTGGTCGTGCTCACCGCGCCCTGGCACGCCAGGGCCGTGGAGTGGCCCCATGTGTGGCGCACGATCATCCCCGCGCATACCAGCGAGACCCTGCTCCTCCTGGGCGGCACGGTGTTCCTGGCCACGGCACTGGGCACCGGCTGCGCCTGGCTGGTGGCCGCCTTCGACTTCCCGGGGCGGCGGATCTTCCGATGGGCCCTGGTGCTGCCGCTGACCGTGCCCACCTACATCGGTGCGATCACCTACGCCGCCCTGCTGGGCCCCACCGGCAGCATCAGCCTCCAGGTGCATGCCGCCACCGGTTGGCGTCCCGACATCGTCGATCTGCCCGGGCTGTGCGTCGTGCTCGGCCTGGTGCTCTACCCCTATGTCTACCTCCCGGCCCGTGCGGTGTTCTCCGGCGGCCTGCGCGATGCGCTGGACGCCGCACGGCTGCTGGGCGCGCGCGGGGTTCGACGGTTCCGCGCCGTGGCGCTGCCCCTGGCACGACCGGCCATCGCCGGCGGCGCGCTGCTGGTGGCCATGGAGACGCTGAACGACTACGGTGCGGTGAAGTTCTACGGCATCCGCACCCTGACCACGGCCATTTTCCAGAGCTGGGGCGGACTCTACGACCTGGGCAGCGCGCTGCGGATCGGCGGGCTGCTGCTGGGGCTGGTGGCCCTGCTGCTGCTGCTGGAGCGCCGCAGCCGCCGCCATCGGAGACAGGCCACCGAAGACCCCGCGCTTCAGCGCACGCCCCTCCGCGGCGCACGGGGCAGCGCGGCCGCCACCGCCTGTGGACTGGTGCTCGGGCTCGGCTTCGTGCTGCCTGCGGTCAAGCTGCTGGGCGATGCGTGGTCCGTGCTTCCCCGCTGGGAGGCCGCCACCGACCTGCTGGCCCTGGGCCGCACCGTGGGCGTGGCCGGTGCGGCGGCGGCCGCCACCCTGCTGCTGGCCCTGCTGCTGAGCTTCGCCTGGCGCCATGGCCGCGGTCCCTGGGTGCAGGCGCTGGTGCAGGCCTCCGGGCTGGGCTACGCCATCCCCGGCGCGGTGATCGCCGTGGGCGTGATGACCGCGGCCGGCGGGTTGGACCGGGCGCTGGGGCTGCCGTTCACCCTGATCGGCAGCATCGGTGTCCTGGTCTACGCGTTCGCCGTGCGCTTCCTGGCCGTGGCCCTTCACCCCGTGCAGGGCGGCCTGGCCCGTCAATCCATCGCACAGGACGAAGCGGCGCGGATGCTGGGCGCCTCCCCCGTGCGCACCTACCTGCGCATCAACCTCCCCGCCCTGCGGCCGGTGATGCTCGCCGCGCTCGTGCTGGTGGCCATCGACGTCATCAAGGAACTGCCGCTCACGCTCATCCTGCGCCCCTTCGACTTCGACACCTTGAGCACCCGCGTGTTCGAACAGGCGCGCATCGAAGCGATGGAGGCCGCGGCGCCTCCGGCCCTGCTCATCGTGCTCTGCGGGTTGGTGCCCGTGCTGGTGCTGGACCGCCTGGCGGAACGACGGGCGCAGGCTTGATCACCGCGTGCACGCCCGCACCACCATCACCAGCAGGCAGCCCAGGAAGAGCAGGATGCTGATGCGGTTGATGCCGTGCATGAAGCGCAGGTTCAGGTTGCCCTCGCTGCGCCCGAACAGCGTGGCCGGGTTGAGGTAGTAGGCGATGCGCTTCCAGAACATGGCGTGAAGGTAGGTGCTGGAGCAACGGACGAAGGACCCCTCAGGTTCGGTCCTCCTCCGGACCGGAGACCAGCCCGCGCAGGGTGGCCAGATGATGATCGTCGTGCTCGGCGATCCAGAGCAGCATGTCCATGGGACGCATGGGGCGGTCCTTGCAGGGGTGCGAGGCCACATGCAGCAGTGAGGCCTGCGAGAGACGCTCCACACGGCGCAGGAAGGCCTTGCGCTTCAGGTGCAGCTCCTCGAGCACATCACCCAGGCTGCGTCCCCGCTGCCCGGTCAGGGCCCGGTCCTGGTCGGACAGGTCGATCACGCACAGGCGCGGCCGGCGCAGCTCGAAATCGGTCACGCGCTCCTCGAACCGGTCCTGCAGCGTGATCAGATGGCCCAGGTGCTCCATCACGCTCCACTTGCCGCTGATGCGCAGGCTGAGCGCCTCGGGGCTGCGGTGCTGGAGCAGGGCACGCAACCGATGGGGAGTGCCGCGCACGCGCTCCACAAGCACGGGCAGTTCATCCAATCCGCGGCCGAAAGGCAGCTGGCGCTGGTTCCAGGGAACGGGTCGCATCATCGCAAGGTAGTGACGGCCCTGGAACGGCGCCAGTGGCCCGACAAGGGTGCCCGGCGGGTGGCGGACCTACCTTTGTGACACTCCCCTGACGCGTGCCCTTCCAGCTCGTTTCCGAGTTCATCCCCACGGGTGATCAGCCCGAGGCCATCCGCCAGTTGGTGGCCGGCGCGCGGGAAGGCGTGCCGTTCCAGACCCTGCTGGGCGTCACCGGATCGGGCAAGACCTTCACCGTGGCCAACATGATCGCGGAGCTGGACCGGCCCGCGCTGATCCTGAGCCACAACAAGACGCTGGCCGCCCAGCTCTACGGCGAGTTCAAGCACTTCTTCCCGCACGACCGGGTGGAGTACTTCGTGAGCTACTACGACTACTACCAGCCCGAGGCCTATCTGCCCACGACGAACACCTACATCGAGAAGGACCTCAGCATCAACCAGGAGATCGAGAAGCTGCGGTTGAGCGCCACCAGCGCGCTGCTGAGCGGGAGGCGCAACGTGATCGTGGTGGCCAGCGTGAGCTGCATCTACGGCATCGGCAACCCGGCGGAGTTCCACCGCAGCATGGTGGAGGTGCGCACCGGACAGAAGGTGAGCCGCAACAAGCTGCTGCTTCAGCTGGTGGAAGCGCTGTACAGCCGCAAGGATGCCGAGCCCACGCGCGGCCAGTTCCGCGTGCGGGGCGATGTGGTCGAGGTGTTCCTCGCCTACGCGGACGAGGGCATGCGCATCCACTTCTGGGGCGACGAGATCGAACGGCTGGAACGCTTCGACGTGCAGGGCGGCCGCACCATCGAGGCGGTGGACCGCACCACCATCTATCCGGCGAACATCTTCGTCACCAGCCGAGACACCATGAACGCGGCCCTGCAGGCCATCCAGGAGGACTGCGGGCGGCAGGTGGAGTTCTTCAAGAGCATCGGCAAGCACCTGGAGGCCAAGCGGCTGGAGGAGCGCACGTTGTACGACCTGGAGATGATGCGTGAGCTGGGGTATTGCTCGGGCATCGAGAACTACAGCCGCTATTTCGATCATCGGCAGCCCGGGCAGCGGCCCTTCTGCCTGCTGGATTACTTCCCGAAGGACTTCCTGATGGTGATCGACGAGAGCCACGCCACCATCGGGCAGGTGCAGGCCATGTACGGCGGCGACCGCAGCCGCAAGAAGAACCTGGTGGAATACGGGTTCCGCCTGCCCAGCGCGATGGACAACCGGCCGCTCACCTTCGCGGAGTTCGAGGGCATGCTGGGCCAGACCGTCTTCGTGAGCGCCACCCCGGCGGACTACGAGCTGCAGCGCTGCGAAGGCGTGGTGGTGGAGCAGGTGGTGCGCCCCACAGGCCTGCTGGACCCGCCCATCGAGGTGCGGCCCAGCCGGGACCAGATCGACGACCTGCTGCACGAGGTGCGGCTGCGCGAGCAGCGCAGCGAACGCGTCCTGGTGACGACGCTCACCAAGCGCATGGCCGAGGAGCTCAGCACCTTCCTCGGCCGGAACGGCGTCAAGTGCAAGTACATCCACAGCGAGGTGGAGACCCTGGAACGCATCGAGATCCTGCGGCAGCTGCGACTGGGCCTGTTCGATGTGCTGGTGGGCGTGAACCTGCTGCGCGAAGGCCTTGACCTGCCGGAGGTGAGCCTGGTGGCCGTGATCGATGCCGACAAGGAGGGCTTCCTGCGCAGCGACCGCAGCCTGACCCAGACGGCCGGGCGGGCGGCGCGGAACGTCAACGGCCGCGTCATCTTCTACGCCGACACGGTGACCGAGAGCATGCAGCGCACCATCGACGAGACGGAGCGGCGCCGCGCCAAGCAGATGGCCTACAACGCCGAGCACGGCATCACCCCGCAGCAGATCAGGCGCGACCGGCAGGATGTGATCCGGCAGACCGGTGTGCTGGAGGCGAGCGAGCGCGTACCGCCGCAGGCCTATGTGGAGCCCGAGGCCCTGAGCCTGGCCGCCGACCCCGTGGTGGCCTACATGACCGCCGACCAGCTCGCCGAGAACTGCCGCATCCTGGAGCAGGAGATGCGCAAGGCGGCCAAGCAGATGGACTTCATCAATGCCGCGCAGCTGCGCGACGAGCTCTTCGCCATGCGCAAGCTGCTGGAGGAGCGGCAGCAGGCCTCCAACGAAGCCTGAGATCGGGCGTCGGGCGGAGCACCCGTGATGCTACTTTGCGCGTCCTGTTGCGCACACACCATGAAACACCTTCTACCCGGAACCTTCGCCTCCCTCGCCTTTCTGACCGCCGCACCCCTGCTCGCCCAGTTGGAGTTCGGCGGACGCCCCTACGGTCTTGACCGCTCGGTGCATGGCCTCCCCGAGCCCCCGGTGGCCGTGATGCCCGTGGTGGACCCCGCACCGCTCCTCGCCGAGGATGAGGCCCGGCTGGCCAATGGGAACAAAGGCCCGTACCGCTACGGCGTGGTCCATGCCACCGACCTGGGGTTGGACAACAGCGGGAGTTGGACCGTGCTCTCCAACGGGGACAGGGTCTGGCAGCTTGGCATCGAATGCCCGGCCGCCTTCAGCATCGACATGGTGTTCACGACCTACGTGGTCCCTGAAGGTGCGCGCGTGTACGTGCACACGCCCAATGGCGAGCACCTCGGTGCGTTCACCGCGGCCAGCAACGGGGGCTTCACGCAGATGGGTGTGGCACCCATGACCGGCGACCGCATCACCATCGAGTATGTGGAACCGGCCTCCGTGGCCGGTCAGGGCGACCTGCGCATCGGCGAAGTGATCCACGCCTATCGCGACATCATGGGCACCACCAAGGGGCTCAACGACAGCGGCGCCTGCAACAACAACGTGATCTGCCCGGAAGGCGATCCATGGAGGGACCAGATCCGTTCGGTGGCGTTGATCAGCGGTGGCGGAGGGCTCTGCACCGGTCAGTTGATGAACAACTGCGCCCAGGATGAGACCCCTTATTTCCTCACAGCCAATCACTGCGTGCAGGGAGGGATCAATCCGGCCACGGCGATCTACCGGTTCCGTTGGGAAAGCCCCACCTGCACCCCCACCCAGAACGCACCCACGAACAAGACCATCAGCGGGGCGCAACAGCTGGCGACCAATGCCGGATCGGACATGGCCTTCCTTCAGTTGAACAGTTCCCCTCAGGACAGCTGGGAGGTCTTCTACACGGGTTGGAACAAGGGGACCACGGCGGCGACGAGCGTCACTGCCATCCATCATCCTTCGGGCGACATCAAGAAGATCTCCTTCGAAGAGCAGCCTGTGACCAGTGGATCCTACGGCGGTGCACAGTGCTGGAAGGTGGCCGCCTGGGATGATGGCACCACCGAGGGCGGATCCTCCGGAAGCGGCCTGTGGGACCAGAACGGCCTGCTCGTGGGCCAGCTCTACGGCGGTCAGGCGAACTGTAATTTCAACTTCAACGACTATTACGGCAAGTTCAACGTGAGCTTCCCCTTCCTGGAGCAATGGCTGGGCGATTGCGGCACCACCCTGCCCGGACTTGATCCCGCCACGGTGAGCGTTGCGGAGCTCGATGAGGCCGCCGCCATCGGTCTGGCCCCCAACCCCACCACCGGCACCGTGCTGGTGACGCTTCCCGCCTTGGGTGATGGCACGGCCGTGCTGCGCCTCACCGACGCCCTGGGCCGCGTGGTGGCCGAGCGGAACGTGGCGCGTGGCACCGAGCGGCTCACCCTCGACCTTGGAGGCCAAGCGGACGGCCTCTACCTCGTTGACCTGCGGCAGAACGACCGGCGTGTGGTGCAGCGCCTGCTGCTGGAACGCTGAACCGCATCTCCGGATCCCATGGGAAGGCGACCCGCACGGTCGCCTTCCGCTTTCCAGGCCGCCCGTACCTTGCGGCAACGCTCGCCCCCTCGCGCGCGTCCTACCACCGACCCTTTCGTCATGCACCGGACCACGATCCTGATCGGCCTGTTGGCCGCTCCGCTCCTCTCCCTGGCGCAGCCCGCGTTCGGCGGGCGCCCGTTCGGACTTTCCGCACCGAAGTATGGCCTGCCCGCACCGGTGCTGCTGACCCTGCCCGAGGTGGATGTGGCGGCGCGCATGGCCGAGGACGACCTGCATGCCCAGCAAGGACGGCCGGGACCAGCGCGGTTCGGTGTCGTGCACCCCACCGCCTTCGACCTGGAGCACCACGGCAGCTGGCACAATGGGCCCGATGGGCTTCGCATCTGGCAGCTGGCGCTGCATTGTCCGGGTGCCATGGCGGTGGGCGTCACCTTCACCGACTTCCGCATCCCGGAGGGCGGTCGGGTGTTCGTGTACGATCCGCAGGGCCCCTACCGCGGCGGCTTCACGGCAGCGAGCGCACCGGGGCAGCTGAGCATGGGTACCGTGCCCCTCGCGGGCCACACGGTGGTGGTGGAAGTGCAGGAACCCGCCTCGGCAACCGGCCTCACGAGGCTCACCATCGGCGAGGTGGTGCATGCCTACCGCGATCCCTTCGGGGGCGCGAAGGGTTTCGGTGACAGCGGATCGTGCAACATCAACGTGATCTGCCCGGACGGCGATCCGTGGCGCGACCAGATCCGCAGTGTGGCACTGATCATGGCCGGTGGTGGCACCTGCACCGGTCAGTTGCTGAACAACTGCGCCGAGGACGGCACGCCCTACTTCCTCACCGCCAACCACTGCGTGAGCGGCAGCACGGCCAACTGGGTCTTCGTGTTCAACTGGGACAGCCCCACCTGCACCCCCACCAACAACGCCCCGGACAACGAGACGGTGGCGGGCAGCACCCTGCTGGTGAACGACCCGGGCACCGATGTGGCGCTGCTGGAGCTGAGCGCGGCACCGCCGGACACCTTCAACGTGTTCTACTCGGGCTGGGACCACAGCGGCGCGTTTCCCGACAGCCTGATCGGGATCCACCATCCCCGCGGCGACATCAAGAAGATCAGCCGCGACCTGGACCCGCCCCTGCAGGGCACCTTCGGAAGCCCGCCCGCCCAGTGCTGGCACATCCAGACCTGGGACCACGGCACCACCGAGCCCGGCTCCAGCGGCAGCGGGGTGTGGGACCAGAACAAGCGGCTGGTGGGTCAGCTCTTCGGCGGCCAGGCCGACTGCAGCAATAGCGTGAACGACTATTACGGCCGCTTCGACCTGAGCTGGCCGCTGCTGGAGCAATACCTGGGCACCTGCGGACCGACGCTGGACGGCTGGGACCCGAACGGGCTCGTCCCCACCACGAACGACGCAGCGGTGACCGCCATCTTCGACCTGCCCGAGCAGCTCTGCGGCATCGACAGCATCACGCCGTACGTGACCCTGAAGAACAATGGCACGGCAGTGCTCACGGGCGCGACCCTGCTGGTGACCGTGGATGCCGGAGCGCCCGTGCCGCAACCCTGGAGCGGCGGCCTTCAGCCCGGGCAGACGATGAACGTGCCCCTCGGCACGCTGTACGTCGGTAACGGCACGCATACGCTGACGGTGGCCAGCAGCCTGCCCAACGGCCTCACCGATGGAAACCCGGCCAACGACGCCTCCAGCAAGGAATTCCTGGTGGCCTTCCCCGCGCAGGACGTATCGATCATCCTGACGCTCGACGCCTGGGGCAGCGAGACCACCTGGGAGCTGTCCACCGACCAGGGCACGATCCTCGACGAGGGCGGCCCCTACCTGAACGGCGCACCCGGCCAGGAGGTGGACCTCTCCTATTGCCTCGGCGATGGCTGCTACATCTTCACCCTCGAGGATGTGGCGGGTGATGGCATCTGCTGCGACTACGGCGACGGCGGACTGGTAGTGCTCGACGGCGACAGTGTGCTGCTGGCGGAGAGCGATGGCCAGTTCACCGATCTGGAGGAGGTCACCTTCTGCATCACGGGCACGGGCATCGCCTCGCACGACGACGCGGCGGCCTTCACCCTGTGGCCCAATCCGGCGAACGACCAGCTCACGGTGGAATGCTCCTGGGCCGAGCGGATCATCGTGTACGACCTGACCGGCCGCCCCATGCTCGGCGTGGGCCTGCGGACCGGCAGCACGCGCCACGCGGTGGACATCACCACACTGGCCGCCGGAGGCTACGTGGTGGAATGCATGGGCGAAGGCCTCCGGCGCGCCCTGCCCCTGTTGATCCAGCGCTGAGCCTTAGTAGCGCCAAGCGTAGTACACGAGTTTCAGGTACTCGTTGGCGAGCATCACCAGCCCGTCCTCGTAGCGCCACCATTCCTCTTCGCGGAACTGGACGGCCGGTGCACCATGCAGCAGCACGGTGATGCCGCCGGCCCGCGGATGGCGGGCGAACACCCGGTGGATGCGTCGTAGGTGGAACTTCGAGGACAGCACCATGATCGTATCGTGCCCGGCACGATGCGCGTGGACCAGGATGGCGTCCGCCTCCTCCATGGTGCTGGTGCCGTAGTGGATGGCGGATCCCCTCCCCACCGGCAGTCCCGCGCGTTCCGCAGCCTGGAGCGACACATCGGCCTCCGGCAGCGGGATCCCCATCGACTCCAGGACGGTGGGGATGTTGGAACCGGTGAACCAGGCGTGGTCGCACCACCCGGCCTGCATCACGCGGGCGGCCTCACGGCCGCGGTCCAGCGAGGCGCCCCCCAGCACGTAGAGGGCATCGGCGTGGCGGAGGGCATCCTCGCGGATGAGGAAGGCACCCGAAGCGCGCAGCACCGGCACCCGGAACAGCCACAGTCCTCCGGCGATGCCGAGCAGGACCAGCAGGAGGACGGGCGCACGACCGGAAAGCAAGCGAACGGACATGCGCCGTGACGGTCAATAGGCGCCGCTGCGCCGCCGAAGCGCCCACTCCAGCGTGAGCAGCGCGAGGAAGAGCAGGAAGGGCCAGCGGAGCGCGATCAGGTCCGTGGTGCTGGCGTAGGCGTGGCTCCGTGGCGCCAGCCGTTGATCGGCGAGCAAGGCGTCGCGCAGTGGGCCCAGGCCGCCGGGCCGCACCATGAGCCCCCCGGTGCCGGCCGCCAGGTCGGCCAGCAGGGCATGGTCCGCCACGGTGCGCGCCGATTCCACCTGCACGGGCCGCACCATGAACTCGCCGGTGGCCGTGAACGGGGTGCCGTCGTAGGTGGTGCGGGCCGTGTACGTGTAGCGGCCCGGGGCGGCGCCGTTGATCACCAGCCGATGACCACGACCGCTGCGGCTGAAGGCGTAGGGCCGTTCCAAGCCCTCTTCGTCCTTCAGCACGAGCTCCACTTCGGCATCGCCGACCAGTTCGAAGGCCGCGTCGTACAGCTCGGCCTGCAGCTCCACCGGCTCCTGATCGTCGAACACGTCGGCATGCTGCACGCGGAACCGATCGGCGGAGGAGCGGTTGGCCATCAGCTGGGCCAGCTTGCGGAAGAAGCCGTCGAACCGGTCGGTGCCGCCGTTCTGCTGCTGATCGGCCAGTCGCCAGCGCCAGAGGCCTTCGCCCACGATCACCGCTGCGCGTGGTCCGGTCTGCGAACGCTGCACAAGCAGGAGCGGCTGATCGGTGTTCACCATTCCGATGCGTTGCCGGAAGCAGGTGACCGCACCGGGACCGGCCTGGTATTGGGCGAAGGGCACCTGCAGGGGCGGAAAACGCTCGAAGGCCTGCGCCGTCGCCGGGTCCACCTGGAACAGGGCGAACGACGGCTCGAACAGGGGCCGGGCATCGGTGAGGGCGGTGCGCTGGGCGCCCTCCAGCCGCAGACCGACCCCAAGGGCGTTGACCGCTTCGGCATCGACCTCGGTGCCGAGGATGAGCAGCAGCGGCACATTGCGCTCGCGGCATCGCGCGATCAGCGACCGGCCGTCCTGCCGCACGTTCGGGATGCGGTGCAGCACCACCAGATCGAAGGCCGCGACGTCCGCCGGCACCTTGTCCATCGTGGCCGTGGTCACCGTGTACGCTTCGGAGCCGGAGAGGGCGCGGGACAGGGCGCCCAGGTCGGGGTGCGGCGCATCGGCCAGCAGCAGGATGCGCTGCCGGTCATCGAGCACCTGCACCACCACCTCCGCGGAGTTGTTGCGGTCCGAGTGTTCGCCTTCCACCGGGCGCAGCACCACGGTGAAGCGCTGCATGCCGGTGGCGGTGGCCTTCACCAGCAGGGGCACCTGCTGGACGTACGGATCGGCGGTCACCACCACCTCGCGTTCCGCGATCACCTGTCCCCCCTGTTCCACCGCCAGGCGGGTGCGGCGCCCCTGCAGATGATGGGCCTCGATGCGCACCACCAGCGGGAACTCGTTGCCCAGGTAGGCCACCCGGTTGGCCTCCACGGCCCGCACCAGAAGGTCGGGCCGCACGGTGGTGTCACCCAGCGCGATGGTGTGCACGGGCACGCCCAGGCGGGCGGCCTCGTGACGGGGATCGCGGCCGCGGTTGACGATGCCGTCACCGTCCAGGATCACCGCGCCGAGGTCGGGACCGGCGAAGCGGTCGTGCACTTCGCGGAGCAGGGCGGCCATGTCCGTGCGGTTGGCCTGCTGGCGGTGCTCGATGCCCTCCACCACCTCGCGTCCGTAGGTGAAGGTGCGCACGTCGAAGCGGTCACCGAGCGCCGCTGCCAGGGCATCCAGTTCGGTGGCGTAGGCGCCGCGCAGGGCCGCGGTGTCACCGGCGAGCAGCAGGGAGGAGCTGCCGTCGTGCGCCAGCACCACCACGGGCTTGCGCACCTCGCGCACCCAGGCCCGCACCAGGGGACCCAGCAACAGGAAGGCCAGCAGGGCCACCACGGTCGCCCGGGTCACCGCCAGGGTCCACCGCAGAGCGGGGCCCCAGCCGTGGGTGTGCGCGCCCCCCCGATAGAGCAGCCAGGCATAGGCGATGCCCAGCAGGATGCAGACCGGGATGAGCCAGGGGCTGTGGGTAAGGGTCAGGTCCACGGGGTGCAAAGGTCAGGGTTCCACGGCCGCGCACGAAGGGTGCGCCTCCCGATGTGTCCCACGGGATCCGGTAGCAAGGCGATCCGGGCGGTGGCGGACGAACAGCGGCTCAGGTGAGCATGCCCCCGCACACGTGCAGGGTCTGGCCGGTGACGTAAGTGCTGAGGTCGCTGGCGAAGTAGACGCAGGCATTGGCCACGTCGGTCGGGGTGCCGCCGCGCTTCAGGGGGATCCCTTCGCGCCATTGCTCCACCACCTTGGGATCCAGCGCGCCGGTCATCTCCGTCTCGATGAAGCCCGGGGCGATGGCGTTGCTGCGGATGTTGCGGCTGCCCAGTTCCAGCGCCACGCTCTTGGTGAAGCCGATGATGCCGGCCTTGCTGGCGGCGTAGTTGGCCTGTCCGGCATTGCCCTTCACCCCCACCACGCTGCTCATGTTGATGATGCTGCCGCTGCGCTGCTTGAGCATGGTGCGCATCACCGCCTTGGTCATGTTGAACACGCTCTTGAGGTTGGTGTCCATCACCGCGTCCCAGTCGGCCTCGCTCATGCGCATCAGCAGCTGGTCCTTGGTGATGCCGGCGTTGTTCACGAGCACGTCGAGGCGCTCCCAGGCGGTGGTCACCTGATCCACGGCGGCCTGGGCCGCATCGAACTGCGCGGCATCGCTCTGGATGGCGAGCACCCGGCGCCCGGTGCGGGAGGCGAGCTCGGCGGCGAGGGCATTGGCCTTGTCCGGGCTGCTCACGAAGGTGAAGGCCACGTCGGCGCCTTCCTCGAGGAAGCGTTCCACGATGCCGCGGCCGATGCCGCGTGAGCCGCCGGTGATGAGGGCGACCTTGCCGTCCAACAGTCCCATGGGTGTTCGGGCCGGATCCCGGTGGAGCCGGCGGTGGCTAAGGTAGCCGCGCAGGCGATCGGCCGCACACCGGGGCCGGAGGAGCACGGACCATGCGGGCGGCTCACGAAGATCCGGGAGGAGGTCCGTGCGGTAACGCGAAGGGTCGTATTTTCACGGCACAAAGCCAGAACCGATGCGCAGATCCCTACACCTGAACATGGCCGGAGGCGTGATCGCCCTGTCCGCCCTGCTCTTCCTCACCCCGCTGCTTCGTGCCCAGGAAGTGGGCCGCGCCCTCCCCGCCGCCACCGCCCAGGTGAACGGGACGGCGAACGCCGCCCAGCGCTCCGCCCTGCTGTCGACGGCCCGCGCGGGCGAAGCCAGCATCCGCATGAACACCACGCGCTGGGCGAACCGGGTGAGCCGGATCTCACCGCGCAACCCGCAGCTCCCCGAGGTGGAGGCCATCAAGCAGGCCAAGTGGCCCGCCAAGGTGGCCAGCTTCCGTGGCGAGGCCGGCGAACCCGTGCAGCCCAAGGCCGTGACCCCGGCGATCGGGGTCAACATGGAGGGCAACTGGAGCCAGGTGAGCACCCCGCCGGACAACACGATGGCCATCTCCAACGGCGGGCAGATCGTGACCTGCAACAACGACGGCATCGAGCTCTACAACGCGAGCGGCCAGTTCCTGGCCTCCACGTTCTGGCCCGATTTCTTCAACGACCCGCAGCTCAACGCCAACATCTACGACCCCAAGGTGATCTACGATCCGCAGGCGGACCGGTTCTTCCTGACGGTGCTGCATGGTACCACCTCCAGCAACAGCCTGCTGCTGCTGTGCTTCAGCAAGACGAACAACCCGCAGGACGGCTGGTGGATCTACTACCTGCCGGGCAGCCCGCTGGGCAACGGCACCTGGTTCGACTACCCGAGCATCGGCGTGAGCAACAACGAGGTGTACGTGTCGGGCAACCTGTTCACCGACGGCAACAACCAGTTCCAGCAGGCCATCCTGTTCCAGATCACCAAGAGCGGCGGATACAACGGCACGGCGAACCTGGACTGGATCTACTGGTACAACCTGAGCAACCAGCCCTTCGCCGCCTTCACGGTGGTGCCGGTGAGCGGCGGTCAGGCCAACTACGGCCCCGGCATCCTGCTGCTGAGCGGCAACAGCCCCGGGGCGAACAGCCTGCGGTTGTGGGACCTCACCGATGACCTCACGGGCAACCCGTCGCTGAACGTGTACGATGTGTCCACCCAGCCGTACGCCCCGGCGGCCCCGGCGCAGATGCCCGGCAGCCCCGACCCGCTGAGCAATGGCGATTGCCGCATGCTGAGCACCTTCTTCATGAACGGATTGGTGCATTACACCTTCTGCACGGACATCGGTGGGGGCTGGAACGGCCTGCGTTACGGGCGCATCAACATCAGCACCCTGAACGACCAGCGTACGAACCTGGGGCAGCAGGGCACGGCGGACCTGTGCTATCCGGCGCTCGCCTCCTACTCCACCAGCAACAACGACCCGAGCGTGATGATCGCGTTCACGCGCAGTTCCGCGCAGGTGTTCCCCGAGGCGCGGGTGGTGAACGTGGACGCCAACCTGCAATGGTCCAACAGCACCCTGGTGAAGGAGGGTGAGACCTACGTGAACTTCCTGCAGCAGGGCGATGAGCGCTGGGGCGATTACACGGGCATGGCCCGGCGCCACAACGCCAACCCGCCGCGCGTGTGGATGGCGGCCTGTTACGGCTCCAACATCCAGGGCGGCTTGCAGAACACCTGGAAGACCTGGGTGGCCGAGGTCGGCGATGTCGGTTCATCGGTCGTTCCGGAGCAGGCCCCGGCCATGGCGGTTTCGGTGGCGCCCAACCCCACGGTGGACCTCTTCCGGCTCAGCTTCCACATCGATGCGTTCGCCATCTACACCATCGAGGTGCTGGACCTCAACGGCCGCGTGGTGAAGACGCTCTACCAGGACGGCCTCACCGCGGGCGAGCACCAGCTCAGCTTCAACCGCAACGCCTTGAGCGCCGGCCAGTACGTCATCGCCATCCGCAACGGAGCCCAACCCATCGCCCATGAGCCCCTCGTCATCCATTAGTGTGGTGCTCGCCGCGCTGTTCATGGCGTGCTGTGGGCAGAAGGGCGCCGCCGACGGCAGCGCCGCTCCGGCATCGGGCGGTCCGCAGAAGGTGGTGGTGAAGGACGGGGAGCGGACCGAGGCGCCCCGCCCCGGCAGCAACGACCCCGCCGCGCTCGACAGCATCAAGCAGGAGAAAGCGAAGGAGAAGAACAAGCCCTGATCGCCCCTCCCACGGAAGCAGAAAGCCCCGCTCGATGAGCGGGGCTTTTTGCTTGCACCATGCATCACATCCCTCGCGACCCTGAACGGGTCGTAGACATCCAGCATCGAGGAGCTGGACAAGAACCGACCCTGAATGGGGCGCAGGCCCTCAACCCATCACCTCCTTCACCTTCGCCCCGATGGTGGCCGGGCTGTCCACCACGTGGATGCCGCACTCGCGCATCACCGCCTTCTTGGCGGCCGCGCTCTCATCGGCTCCGCTCACGATGGCGCCGGCATGGCCCATGGTGCGGCCCTTGGGCGCGGTCTCTCCGGCGATGAAGCCGATCACCGGCTTTTTGCAGTTCGCCTTGATCCACCGGGCGGCCTGGATCTCGAGGTCCCCGCCGATCTCGCCGATCATGACGATGGCCTTGGTCTCGCGATCGTTGGCGAAGAGCTGCACCGCCTCCAGGGTGGTGGTGCCGATGATGGGGTCGCCGCCGATGCCGATGGCCGTGGTGATGCCCAGGCCCGCCTTCACCACCTGGTCCGCCGCCTCGTAGGTGAGCGTGCCGCTCTTGCTGACGATGCCCACGGGCCCCTTCTTGAACACGAAGCCCGGCATGATGCCCACCTTGCACTCGTCCGCCGTGATGACGCCCGGGCAGTTGGGGCCGATCAACGTGCAGCCCTTGCCGCGGATGTACTCGCGGGCCATCACCATGTCCTTCACCGGGATGCCCTCGGTGATGCACACGATCACCTTGATGCCGGCCTCGGCGGCCTCCATGATGGCATCGGCGGCGAAGGCGGGCGGAACGAAAATGATGCTGACATCGGCGCTGGTGGCCTTCACAGCATCGCTCACGGTCTCGAACACGGGCCGGTCGAGATGCTTCTGGCCACCCTTGCCCGGGGTGACGCCCCCGACGACGTTGGTGCCGTACTCGATCATCTGCGTGGCGTGGAAGGTGCCTTCACTGCCGGTGAAGCCCTGGACGATGACCTTGCTCTTCGAATTGACGAGAACGCTCATGGGAGGATGCGGGGCCGGGTTGATCCGGCGGCCGCGAAAGTAAGCCTCACCTCCGATCGGGGCGGAGGCCGATGCGCTGATCCATCCGGTGCAGGAAGCCGCGGATGTAGAAATACGTGGCGAGCATGATGGCCGAACCGCCCAGGAAGGGCAGCAGGTGCCACAGTTCGTAGGCGCGGCCCGCCATGAAGGGCCCGGCGATGCGCCCGAGGCTGCCGAAGCTCTGGTTCATGCCCAGCACCTGACCCTGCTCCTTCTGGTCGGCCTGCCGGGTGAGCATGGCGGCGAGCGAGGGCCACAGCATGCCGTTGCCCAGCGTCAGGCAGGCGATGGGGACGAAGGCCGCCGGGATGAACCAGACACGGGGCACCAGGCCGGTCAACGCCAACCCGACCGCCACGAGCACGGTGCCCATGATCACCAGGCGGCGCTCGCCGAAGCGCTTGTTGAGCCAGCCCAGCAGGCCGCCCTGCACGATGGCGCTGGCCAGGCCCACCGCGGCGAACATGTAGCTGATCTGCGCCTCGGTGAGGCCGTAATCGTCCTTCCACAACAGCGGCACGGCCGTCTGCATCATGCTGAAGGCGGCGATGTACACGAAGCCGATGAGGTAGATGTCGCGGAACCGGATGTCCTGCAGCGCCCGCACCGTGGCGCTGATCGGGGCGAAGCGGATGGGCGCGTGCGGAGCGCGTTGGTGCAGGGACTCGGGCAGCAGCAGCCAGATGCCCAGGAGGTTCACCGCGCACAGGCCGGCGGCCACATAGCCCACCCAGGCCGTGCCCAGGTAGTGGTACACCACGCCGCCCAACGGCGGTCCCGCGATGAAGCCCAGGCCGAACGCCGCCCCCACCAGACCGAGCGACTTGGCGCGCTGCTCGGGCGGGGTGATGTCGGTGATGTAGGCCTGCGCGGCGGCGATGTTGGCCGAGCCCACCCCGGTGAGCATGCGGCTGATGAAGAGCAGCACGATGCCATGCGCGAAGGAGAACAGCACATAGCTGACCCCGCTGATCGCCACGGCGATCGCGATCACCGGACGACGGCCGTAGCGGTCGCTCACCGCGCCCCAGAAGGGCCCGAAGAGGTACATCAGCACCGAGAACACCACCGCCGTATCACCCACCAGCGCATCGCTCGCCCCCAGGTCCCGCGCCACGAAGGGCACCACCGGGATGAAGATCCCGAAGCCCATCAGGTCGATGAAGATGGTGAGGAAGAGGATGACCAGGCGGCGGTCCATGGGGCGCGAAGGTCGGTCGGAACCGGACTACGCGCACCGCAGGGCGCATACCAGAGGTCCCGTTCGCCCGTTACACCCGCGCATCCCCCATGCGGACCCTCCTTCGCACCTCCGCCGTCCTGGCGCTGTTGACCGTGCTCGTGCTGAGCCTGCTGATCGACCCGTTCATGCCGCTGCACGCCAGCTGGTGGTTCACGCTGCCCCTGGGTGCGCTGGCGGCCGGCGCCGTGGCCTGGGGATCGACCGGCATGCCGACGAGGCGGCGGTGGGTCCTGGTCGTTTCCGGCGCCGTGCTCGTGCTGTCCATGCGCTACTGGGACTTCAACAGCCGGAAGCCCTTCCTCCGGAGCTTCCAAGGCCTGGCCGTGGGCGACACGAAGGAGCAAGCGATCCGGAAGATGGCCCGCTTCCGGCTCTCCGGCAGCGGCAGGGGCTTCGTGTTCGCGCGCCTGCGCCACCGATACCCCGCGTTGAGCGAAAGGGTGGAGTTCCTGTGCTTCACGCACACCCGGGAAGGCTGGGGCGACTCGGACTGGGGCCTCGCCTACTTCGTGGACGGTCGGCTCATCCGCACACAGTTCAGCCACGACTGAAGCGGCACGCCGGGGTGTGCGGTGCGGATCAACGCCCGCCGGAGGCGAGCTCCTGCTCCTTCACCGCGCCATGACGCACGTACGGCCGGATGATGAGGCGGATGGTGTTCTTCCAGCTGAGGTACTTCCACGCCCAGGCCATCAGCACCTGCAGGCGGTTGCGGTAGCCCACCAGCGCCATCAGGTGCACGAACATCCACGCCAGCCAGGCGACCAGGCCGCCGAGGTGGAAGCGGCCCACATCCACCACGGCCTTGTAGCGGCCGATGACGGCCATGCTGCCCTTGTCCTGATAGGTGAACGGCTCCATGGGCCGACCCGCCGCCTTCCGGCGCAGGTTGGCGGCCAGCAGGCGCGCCTGCTGGATGGCGGCCTGCGCCACCTGCGGATGCCCCCGCTCCCACGCCCCCTCGACCATCAGCGCCACATCGCCCACCGCATACACGTCGGTCGCGCCCTGCACCTGATTGAACCGGTCCACCGCATAGCGACTGGCCTTCGGCACTTCCACCGCCTCCAGCCCCGGCAGCGTGACGCCCTTCACCCCGGCCGCCCAGATCAGCGTGTTGCTGTCCATGCGGGTCCCGTCCTGGAACGTGACCACTTCGCCATCGTAGCCGGTGACGCGAGCGCCCAGCTTCACGTGCACGCCCATGTCCTTCAGGTAGCCCAGGGCATGCGCGCTGGCCTGTGGGCTGAAGTTCTTCAGCACACGGTCGTTGCTGTCCACGAGCCAGATCTGCATGCGGTCGCTGTCCAGCTCGCGGTACTCGCGCTTGAGCACGGTGCGGCGGATCTCCGCCAGGGAACCGGCCAGTTCCACGCCGGTGGGGCCGGCGCCCACGATGGTGAAGTTGAGGCAGCGCCGCTGGCCGGCCTCGTCCTGTGCGTACAGCGCGGCCTCGAAGTCCTGCAGGAAATCGCTGCGGATGTCGAGCGCCTGCCCGATGCTCTTGAGCTGCATGGCCTCGCGCTCCACCTCGGCATTGCCGAAGAAGTTGGTGGTGCTTCCCGTCGCCAGCACGAGGATGTCGTACCTGAACTCCCCGTGATCGGTGACCACACGCTTCTCCTTCGGCTTCACGCCCAGCACGCGGGTCATGCGGAAGGCCACGTTGGGCATGGGCGCCACGGTGCGGCGGAAGGGATGCGCGATGCTGTCCGCGCTGAGGCTGGCCGTGGCCACCTGGTACAGCAGCGGCTGGAAGCAGTGATGATTGTGCCGGTCCAGCAGCAGCACCTTGTAGGGAGCGCCCTCGAGCCGCTTGATGAGCTCAAGCCCGGCGAAGCCGCCGCCCACCACCACCACCTGCGGGTGTGGCAGGGCCTCATATGCACGGCGGGCCTTGGACATGGTGGAGCGGGCACGAAGTTCCGGAAATTCGCGCCCGATGAGCGACCGCGACACCATCTGTGCGCCGGCCACCGCGGGCGGTGTGGCGGCCGTGGCGGTGGTGCGGCTCAGCGGGCCCGAGGCGGTGGCCGTGCTCGACCGGCTCACGGGTGGCCCTGCGCGCACCTGGCCCGCGCGTCGTGCGGTGCTGGCCCCGGTGGTCGATGCCGACGGCCCCATCGACGAGGCCCTGGTGACCGTGTTCCGCGCGCCGGCCAGTTACACGGGCGAGGATGTGGTGGAGCTGGGCCTTCACGGTTCGCCCTACATCGTGCAGCGCGTGCTGCAGGCGGCGGTGAAGGCCGGCGCCCGGCTGGCGCGGCCGGGCGAGTTCACCCTGCGCGCCTACCTCAACCGCAAGCTGGACCTCAGCCAGGCGGAAGCCGTGGCCGACCTCATCGCCGGCCAGAGCGCCGCCGCCCACCGCCTCGCCATGCAGCAGCTCCGGGGCGGCTACAGCGCGCACATCGACGCCCTGCGCCAGCAGCTCATCGACTTCTGCGCGTTGATCGAACTGGAGCTCGACTTCGGGGAGGAGGACGTGACCTTCGCCCGGCGCGATGAGCTCGACACCCTGCTGGTGGACCTGATCGCCCTTTGCACGGGGCTCATCGACAGCTTCCGCTATGGCAACGCCGTGAAGCAGGGCGTGCCCGTGGCCATCGTCGGCGCGCCGAACAGCGGCAAGAGCACCCTGCTTAACGCGCTGCTGCAGGAGGACCGCGCCATCGTCAGCGACATCCCGGGCACCACGCGGGACACCGTGGAGGAGACGATCACACTGGACGGCATCCAGTTCCGCTTCATCGACACGGCGGGCCTGCGCGAGACCGGCGACACCGTGGAGCGGATGGGCATCGAGCGCAGCTACCGCAAGGCGCGCGAGGCGGCCATCGTGGTGCTGCTGGGCGATGCGGCCGCCTTGAACGAGGACGCCTTCCTCACCCAGGCGGCCCTGCTGCGCGAGCGCATCGGCGAAGGGCCGCAGCTGCTGCCCGTGCTGAACAAGAGCGACCTCGCGGAGGCCGGCCGGAGCGGCCGCGTGATGCGCATCAGCGCACGCACGGGCCAGGGGCTTGATGCGCTGAAGGCGGCCTTCATGCGGCATGTACAGGCCCTTCACCACGACGAGGGGGGCGTGGTGGTGACGAACGCGCGGCACGTGGAAGCGCTGGCCCACGCCCGTCAGGCCCTCGAGGATGCCCGTGCCGGCCTGAGCCAGGGGATCAGCGGCGACCTGCTGGCCGTGGACCTGCGCCGCGCCATGCACCACCTGGGCGAGATCACCGGACGCATCTCCCCGGACGATGTGCTCGGCAGCATCTTCGGCCGGTTCTGTATCGGGAAGTGACTACGGGCACCCCACGCCCTCCTTCAGGATGGAGTGGATGAGGATGTACTCGTCCGACCCGTCGCCTTCCATGGCCGGCCCCAGGTCGAGCGAGCACTCCGCCTCGATGGTCCAGGGCTCCCCGCCCTGCTTCACGCTGCGCAGGTAGTGCCGTTCAAGCTCCGCACCGTTCATCGACCCGACCAGCTCGCCTTCCTCCGCACCGAGGTCCTCCCCGCCTGCACAGGGCCACGAACGCTCCGCGCCGCAGGGCCTGAAGCTCATGGCGTCGGCCATGTACGTGAAGGTGCCGGTGAGGCGCATGCGGGGGATCTCCCCTTCCAGTTCGCCGGCCAGCTTCTCCAGGGTGTAGGGCGCGTTGGACGCGAACGCCACGCCCATCTCATCCACCAGGCGCAAGCCTCCGGCCTCGGCGCGGTAGAAGTCCGGCTTGTCCCCCGCCTGGCCGATGGTCATCAGAGGCACGGCGCCCGGCGCGTTCGGCGTCACCATCTGCCACCGGCCGATGAGCCCGTGCGCGAGGGTGTCCCGGTCGAGGTACCGCTGCCGGAGAACGAAGCTGCTGTCCGCACGGACCCAGAGCTGGGTGAGGATGCCGGGGCAGTCCGCGCAAAGCAATGTGTCCTCGTAATAGCCGGGCCATTCGGGCACCGCCGCAAGCGACAGGCTGTCCACGGCGGATGTGGAGCCCCCGTCGGCGGGCTTCGGGTCGCTGCCGCAGGCGGTGAGCAACGCAGCGCCCAACAGGAAGGACAGGTGTCGCATGGGATGAACTTTCCGCACCGAAGGTAGCCGCCGACCTTTGCGCCATGGTGCCGGTGCTCTCCGCCTTCTACTTCGGCAGCGTGGAGCACTACCGCCTGCTCGCCCGCCATCGCCACGTGATCATCGACACCGGCGAGCACTACGAGCGCCAGAGCTACCGCACGCGCACCCGCATCGTGGGGCCCAACGGCGTGCAGGACCTCACCGTGCCGATCATCCGCCGCAGCGGGGAGAAGATGCCGATGCGGGACATGCGCCTGAGCTACGCCGAGACCTGGCCGCAGCAGCAGGTGCACGCCATCCGCAGCGCCTATGGCAACACCCCCTGGTTCATCCACTACATCGATGCGATCGAGGACCTGATCCTTCAGCGGCACGAACGCCTGATCGACCTGGACCTGGGGACGATGCGGCTGGGCATGAGGTGGCTGGGGCTGACGACGGAGGTGGAGGTGCGGCAGACCTACTTGGACGTGAGTGGCGAGTATCGAGTGGCGAGTGGCGAGTGTGGACCGTCGGTGCCACACTCGCCACTCGCCACTCACCACTCGGTACTCGACCTCCGAACCTCCTTCCACCCCAAGAAGCCCCTGCCTGCCGGGATCGATGCCGTGGGGCCCTACCCCCAGGTCTTCGCGGACCGCCACGGCTTCCAGCCGCGGATGAGCGTGATCGACCTGGTGTGCAACTGCGGGCCGGAGGCGCTTCATCGCATCGCCTGACATGGCAGCGTTACGTTCCACCATCCCGTTCACCGGCAAGCCCACCTAGAGGGCACCCGCAGGACCTGCGCACGCACCATGGGGCGACCGTTCCGGAACCAGCTTATCCAGGTATTGGACCGCGCCCTGAACGCCGGACCCTGGCCATTTCTGGTGCTCGGTCTGGTGGACAGGGTCATCCTGGTCGTTCAGTTCGGCGCGCGCTACGTCAGCACCGACGATGCCATCCAGTGGGCTGGCGCGGTCGACTACGCCCATGGGATCTTCCGCTGGCCCTATTACTACGGGCAGGATTACGGGCCCATGTTCGAGGCCCTGCTCGCCGCCCCGGGGATCTGGGTCGGGGCACCCCTGTCCTGGTCGCTTCCCGCCATATCCTCCGCGCTCTTCCTGCTGCCGTTCTGGTCGTTCGCCCTGTACCACCATGCGCGCGGCCAGGCCTGGCCCGCGCTCGGCTTCGCCCTCACACCGGTGCTCCTTCCTGTGGAATTCGGCATGATGACGACCATACCTCGGGGCTTCGTGACCGGTTTGGCCCCGTTGGCGTTCCTGCCCTGGGCACAACGGTCCGGCGGGACATTCCGGGGAGCGCTGCTCATCGGGGTCTCCGTGGGTCTCGCCGGATACCTCAACCCCAACGCGCTGGTCTTCGCCCTGCCCTATGTGATGTTGTTCGTCCTGAACCGGAGGCCGGGGATGGTGGGAGGCTTGGGTCTCCTCGTCGGCCTGTTGCCCGCGATCGCACTGCACCTGGCCAGCCAGGCGTGGTGCACTGGGCATGGCGATGCCATCGTGCATCGCCTGGGCAACATGGGCTGGAGCGTCGATGGAGGCGCGATGCTGCGCAGCCTGGGGCGGATGAACGAGCATCTGCAGTGGACGTTCCCGCTCCTCTGGGGCGCTGAGGGCGTGCTGCTTCCGGGCCTCATCGCCTTTTCGATCCTGGCGTTCCGCCGTGGGGACCGCGTCCTATCCGCAGTGGTCCTGATGACCACAGCAGGCATCGTGGCCTCCCTTTCCCTGCCCAAGGTCCAGGACGGATGGGACTCCGTGTTCTTCCCGCTCTCCCGCATGTTCCTGGCCGTGCCCTTGCTCGTCGCTTGGATCCTGGGCCTTTCGGCACCGGCCCGTGGGCCGCGTCGGTCCCTGGTCCTCATCGCCCTGGCGGCCTCCGTGAGCGCCATTGTCCATAAGGCCGCCGTGGTCGACCGGGTGGGTGCCGAACAGGTGGCGGCGCAGACCAAATGGGTCTCGGTTCTCCCGGTCACCGAACTGGAGCAGGACGCGGCCGAGCTGGGGAGGCTGTGCACGACCCACGACGTGGACCTGATCGTGGTGCCGATCCGGTTGGGCACCCGGGTCTGGGCGCAGTTCCGGGCCTATCTCCACCCCACGCTCGTCCCCGAGCTGCCACCGACCTATGTCCACGGCTATGAGCGCCGCCATTGGCAACGCACCGAACAGGGCCAGGCGGTCCACAGGACCCTGCTCGTGATCGGAGGAGCGGAGGAGCGTTGGTCCGAGCTGAGGACCCTGGACCCGCGCATCCGGCGCATCGGCGCACTGCAGGGCGACCTGGTCCATCTGCTCCCGGCGGAAGACCGCCCCACGGATGATCGTATGGCCGAACTCGTGGAAGACCTCCTCGGCGCCGGGCCCTAGCACCAGGCCTTCGCGGACCGCCACGGCTTCCAGCCGCGGATGAGCGTGATCGATCGGGTGTGCAACGGCGGACCGGAGGCTGGCCGTGCCATCCGTTCTTGATCCCGGTCAAGTGTACGCCAGGCGTACGCCCATGACCTTCGCCGCATGGCCACGGACATCGCGCTCCCCGCCTGGGTCGACCGCATCGCCTTTCCCTTCACGCCCCGCACCTTCCACCACCCCGACGGGCGGATGCACCTTGTGGATGAGGGCCACGGCCCGGTGATCCTCTTCGTGCACGGCACCCCCGACTGGAGCTTCGGCTTCCGGCACCTCATCGCGGCGCTCCGCAGCACGCATCGGTGCATCGCACCGGACCATCTCGGCTTCGGCCTCAGCGACAAGCCGGTGCAGGCGGACTTCACCGTGGCCGCGCATGCCCGACGCCTGCAGGACCTCATCGACCATCTGGGGTTGAAGGACCTCACCCTGGTGGTGACGGACTTCGGCGGCGGCATCGGCCTGCAACATGCGCTCGAACACCCGTCGAACGTGAAGCGCATCGTGCTGTACAACACGTGGATGTGGGACCTGATGCCGGACCGGCGCTTCAGCCGGCCCAGCGCCCTCATGCACACCGGGTTCGGCCGCTTGCTCTACCTGCATTTCGGCTTCAGCGTGAAGGTGATGATGCCCGGCGGCTATGGCGACAGGTCCAAGTTGACCCAAGGGATCCACGCACACTTCAAGAACGCCTTGCCCGATCCGGCCGCACGCACGGCCACCTTCGCCTGTGTGCAGGAGATCGCGAACGCGGGCCCGTTCTGGCAGGCGCAATGGAGCAGGGTGGAGCGCCTGCGCAACACCCCCACCCTGCTGGGTTGGGGAATGAAGGACCGCTTCTTCCCTCCGGACCTGCTGGAGCGATGGCGGATCGCCCTGCCGCACGCGGCGGTCGTCACCGTCCCCGATGCGGGCCACTTCCTCCACGAGGAGGCCCCTGATGTGCTGATCGACACCCTGCGCGGCAACCGCGTCACCAGCGCATGAACCGATGGGTGCGGAACCGCCCGGCACGATGCACGCGCACGATGTGGATGCCCGGCGACAACCCGCGCACCGAGTAGCGTCCGGGGGCCGTTCGGGGCAGCTCCGCTCGGCGGCCCAGGGCGTCGAAGAAGACCACTTCATCGAAGGGCCCTTCACCCAGGGGCAGAACGAGTTCGTCCGCCGCGGTGGTGATGAGCGTTGCCGGGTCCGCATCGAACGCATCGTCCGCGATACCGGTCGCCAGCGGCACGAAGAAGGTGTTCGTATCCGTCAGGATGGACCCGCACGACAGGTCGTACAAGCGCACCTGGTAGGAATGGCCGGGCGGCACGTTGTGGAACAGGAAGGTCGTTCCCGAACAGCTCACCAGGTCGCAGTTCACGCAGGGTGACGTGGTGATCTCCGTCGTGCCATCCTGCACCAAGCGGACATAGGTGAGCGCCGGGTCGGGGATGCAGCAGGGGGCGTTGAACGCGGAGGTGTTGCACCGGGGAACCTCGACCCATCCGGAGATGGTGTGGCCACCGCCCATCGGTTGCATGTTCACGCTCTGCATCGACCACGCCAGCTGCACCACGGGCAACGTATCGGCAGCCACGACCGACCCGTTGTCGTAGACCTGATAGGAATGATCCCCCACGGGCAGTCCTTGGGCCCACATGCCCTGATACCCGGTGGACCACACGATGGAGTCGAAGCCGGTCGGGCAGCCGGAGAGGGCGATATCACCCACGGTGCAGGTGCCGAACGGATGGCCGGTGAAGCTGGTTGCGCAGGGGGCCTGCGGCCGGACCTGGGACCCGGCCACGATCACCAGCAGGAGCAGCAGCAGGAGGCGCAGCATCGGGAGCGATGAGATCGGTGATGAATGGACGAAGCCCCAGCCCACCGGTTGCCCTGCAGCTGCCGGGACGCCACGGGACCGACGGCCCGCCGCACTCCGGGGATCGCCCACCTTCACGCCGCGGTCGTCACCGTCCCCGATGCGGGCCACTTCCTCTACGAGGAGGCCCCTGCGCTCTTGCTGGCGGCGATGACCGAGGCTACTTCTCCGCGCGACCGGTGAACCGGTACTGGGTGAACGTGCCGTCGGCCCTCGAAACGTTCATGTCGCCGCTGTAGACACCGTTGATCACCTCGCCCTTCCACGCCCTCGAATTCCCCTTCTCATCGCTCTTCACCGCCTTGATCGTCAAATGCCCGGGCGCCAGCTCGTCACAGCCGACCTCTCCCAGGGTGAGCCCTTCGGTCGCACAGGCCGAGCAGTCCACCCCGTCACCGGTCATGGTCACCACATCGCTGCCCTGGTGTTGGCCGCCCAGTTGATAGTCGAGATGGAAGGTCAGCCCACCCTTCAGGATGGAGCAATCCGCCCGCCCCCAATGTGCCGTATCCAATGCAGGGAGCTCTTCGGCCCCGCCACCGGAACCGCCGCAGGAATGGAGGGTCAAGAGGCCAAGGCCCAAGGCCAGGGGAAGGATCGTGCGCTTCATGCTCGTGTTCGTGGTGCGCGAAAGTAGCGTGTCCTCTTCGGCCGGACCGCCGCGCGCCACATCGCTGGATCAGGGAGCGGCCGATGGATGGTCCGCCTTGCGCCCACCCAGGGCGAACTGGGCCCCCACGGTGAGGTTGGCCTGCCAGAACCAAAAGTGCTGGCTCGCCCGCTCGCCCGCCTCCCCGGTGGTGAGCACGTCCGGCAGCTCCACCCACCCCGCCCTGCCGGTGGTCCGCACCAGCAGATGCTTCCACAGGACCAGATGCAGCCCCGCCTGCGCCCCCACCCCGAAACCCGCCAGGTGGAACACGTTGTTCACCCCTTCACCGAAGATGCGCACATCGCTGCGGGGGATGAGCGCACCGGCGTGGAGCCCCTCGAAGACATGCAACCCGTGCCTCCCGTTCGCCGCCCGCCAGAGGGCGTCGTAGTGGTCCACATCCACGCACAGCAGGTTGAGGCCGTCGGTGTGTTCGTATTTCAGCAGGTCCGGACCCAGGGTCACCATGCGGCTGTCGTGGTCCATGGCGTAGGCGTCCGATCGATCCGGCGCGACGGTGCCGTCCACACGCACCATCTGATCCTGGTCCACCACGTACTTCATGTGGTCCAACCCGAGGGAGAGGCTCCACCGGTCCCGCAGGAAATAACCGAGCCGGTAATTGTACTGCGGAGTGGTGAAGGTGCCGGGCAGCACGTACTCCGTGGAGGGTTCACTGGGCCGGTCATGCGCCTTCACGTGCCGGAAGGTGACATCGTAGCCCGGACCCTCCAGGTGGATATCGCTCCAGCTGTAGCCCGCGCGGTTATAGCCCCAATACAGGAACCACTGGCCCCGGGCGGTGAGGTCCTGGGCGTACACCGGCGCCAGGGACAGGCCGAACAGGAAGATGAAAAGCGACCAGCGACCCATGCGCCGCGAATGTAGCGGGGGTCGGCACCGACCACGCTCGGGTGACCGAGCCTCCTGGCCGTTCCCTGCACCATCCGACCCATTCCCTGTCGCCGACCCCGCGCGAGCGGACGTTCCGGCTGGTTGAGCCGTCCTTCAACCGATGCGTGCTTCCGCCTTGGCTCTTCTCCTATGGACGGTGTGCGGCTCGGGGTCCGCGCAGAACCTGGTGCCCAATCCAAGCTTCGAGCAGGTCACCAGTTGTCCCAGCTTCGCGAGCCAGCTCGATCGCGCAGCACCGTGGACCAACCCCACGCTCGGCACCCCGGAGCTCTTCCACGGCTGCGCGCCGCTCGCCTCATACGTATCGGTCCCCTACTGCACCACGGGTGGCTTCCAACACGCACGGACCGGACAGGGATTCATCGGCCTCTATACCTGGCGCACGGATATCGCGGACATGCGGGAGTATGCCGAGGTGGAGCTGGTCGCCCCGCTCGTGGCGGGTACCTGTTATCGCGTCGCGTTCTTCGTGAACATGCCGAATGACCACCCGTACGCGTGCGATGGCATCGGTGCGCACTTCTCCGCCGGCCCCATCGGCGCATCGAACGGAACGGTGCTCCCCTACCCCGCGCATGTCGAACATCCGGCCGGTACGCTGATCACGGATACCCTGGGATGGACCCTGGTGAGCGGCGCGTACATGGCTTCCGGTGGCGAAACACACCTCACGATCGGGAACTTCAGGAACGACACGGGCACGCAGACGCTGCAGATCGCGACCAACGTGTGGCATACCACCAGCGCCTACCTGCTCGTGGACGATGTATCCGTGGAGGAGCTGTTCCTTTCCGTGGATCTGGGTCCGGATACGCTGATCTGTGATGGCGCATCGCTTCTTCTGGATGCCACCATCCCGGGGGCCTCCTACCTATGGAGCGATGGCGGCACGGGGCCAACGACGGTCGCAGGAGGGCCCGGCACGTATTGGGTCCGGGTGTTCTCGGGCCCCTGCAGCGCGTCGGACACCATCGTGATCACTGGTGGCACGATCCCGGAATTGGACCTTCCGCAGCGCGTGAACCTGTGCCCGGGCGCTTCCCTGGAGCTGGATGCCTCCTCGGCGGGTGCCCGTGTGGTCTGGATGGACGGGGATAGCGTGGCGATCCGGACGGTGAGCGCACCTGGCACCTACACCGTCACCGCCACGAATCCATGCGGCAGCACGACGGCAAGCGTGGAGGTCACCTACGACCTCTGTCCGTGCGTTCCGTACCTGCCCAACGCCTTCACGCCGAACGCAGACGGCATCAACGATGTCGTTCGCCCGGAATTCCACTGTGGGGATGGTGCGCTCAGCTGGTCCATCCACGATCGCTGGGGGCAGCGCGTGTTCACCAGCGCCGAAGGAGCCACCTGCTGGGATGGCATGATCAATGGAACGCTCGCACCGGACGGCGTGTACGTGTGGCGCGGCCGGGTATCCATCGGGGCGCATGGCCGGGAGTACATGGGGCACTTCGTCCTGTTGCGGTGACCACACGCCGCGCCTCAATAGCGCATTGCATGCGATCTTCGTTGAGCATCCGTTCAACCTCCACGCATGCGTTACCTCCTTTCCTCATCGATCGTGCTCCTCGCCTTGTCGTGTGCAACACCTCGACCCGAACCCGGTGTCGCAGCGCCGGATCCCGCCTCGCTCCTATCCGAGGCCACCTGGATCGACCTCAGCCACGACTTCTCCGACAGCACCATCTATTGGCCCAACAACCCCACAGGCTTCGAACTGCATGTGGAATCCGAAGGCGTGACGCCCGGTGGCTGGTACTACAGCTCCAATTCCATTTGCGCGCCGGAGCATGGCGGAACGCACATGGACGCACCCGTCCACTTCGCCGAGGGCAAACACACCAGCGAAGAGGTGCCACTGGACCAACTCATTGGCAAGGCGTGCGTGTTGGACGTGACCAGCGCTGTGGGCGATGATGCCGATCACCTCGTGTCGGTCGCTGAGGTGGAGGAATGGGAGCGCGCCAACGGCCGCATCCCCGATGGAGCCATCGTGCTCGTTCGCACGGGCTGGGGCAAATACTACGACGACCGCGCGAAGTGCCTCGGCACAGCGGAGAAAGGTGCTGACGCCATCCCCCACCTGCACTTCCCCGGCATTGACCCTGCTCTGGCCACCTGGCTCATTGAGCATCGCAAACCAAAAGCCGTCGGGCTGGACACCCCAAGCCTCGACCGCGGACAGAGCACGGATTTCATGACGCACCGCCTCCTCTTCGAAGCGAACATCCCCGGCTTCGAGAACGTGGCCAGCCTGGAACAGGTGCCTGCGCACGGGGCCTTCGTTGTCGCACTGCCCATGAAGATCAAGGGCGGCACGGGCGGGCCGCTGCGGATCGTGGCATGCGTGCCCGCCGATAAGTGATCCCGCCTCGATCGGACGCTGAATACAAGCGTCCACAGATGGCGCAGGACCTGTCCCGCCGCTGCGGGATGACACAGATAAATGCAAATGCCGCTCGGGCTGGGCATTCCATCTGTGACATCCGCGTCATCTGTGGATAACCCCGGTGAGCCCGCGAGCCGCTCCTTCATCCCTGATCTCTGTGGATAACCCCGGCGAGCCCGCGAGCCCCTGCGGACACCCCTGCGGACTACCTTCGCCAAGCCCTCCCCGGACCATCCCGGAACACGGCATTGTGACGCATGGCTGAGAAGCAGGACATCGAGTTCAACAAGAACGAGGACAGGAACAAACTCGCCGTCAGCGAGCTCCATAGCCGCCTGAAGAAGGTGTACCTCGGCGGCGGCGAAAAGCGCATCGCCAAGCTGAAGGCCGACGGCAAGATGACCGCCCGCGAGCGCATCGACGCGCTGCTGGACAAGGGCGCGCCGCGCATCGAGATCGGCGCCTTTGCGGCCGACGGCATGTACAAGGAACACGGCGGCGCCCCCAGCGCGGGTGTGGTGGTGGTGATCGGCTACGTGAGCAAGCGCCAGTGCATCGTGGTGGCCAACGACGCCACCGTGAAGGCCGGCGCCTGGTTCCCCATGACCGGCAAGAAGAACCTGCGCGCCCAGGAGATCGCCATCGAGAACCGCCTGCCCATCATCTACCTGGTGGACAGCGCCGGCGTGTACCTGCCCATGCAGGACGAGATCTTCCCCGACAAGGAGCACTTCGGCCGGATCTTCCGCAACAACGCGGTGATGAGCTCCATGGGCATCACGCAGATCGCCGCCGTGATGGGCAGCTGCGTAGCCGGCGGCGCCTACCTGCCCATCATGAGTGATGAGGCCCTCATCGTGGAGAAGACCGGCAGCATCTTCCTTGCGGGCAGCTACCTGGTGAAGGCCGCCATCGGCGAGGACATCGACAACGAGACCCTCGGCGGCGCCACCACCCACAGCGAGATCAGCGGGGTCACCGACTACAAGTGCAAGGACGACGCGGACTGCCTGAAGAAGATCCGCGCCATCATGGACAAGCTGGGCAAGCCCAAGGACGCCGGCTTCAGCCGCGAGAAGCCCGCCGCGCCCAAGGCCGACCCAAAGGAGATCTACGGCATCCTCCCCAGCGACCGCGCCAAGCCCTACGACATGCGCGAGGTGATCGCACGCCTGGTGGACGACAGCGAGTACACTGAGTACAAGGAAGGCTTCGGTCAGAGCATCATCACCGCCTACGCCCGCATCGACGGCTGGGCCGTGGGCATCGTGGCCAACCAACGCAAAGTGGTGAAGAGCAAGAAGGGCGAGATGCAGTTCGGCGGCGTCATCTACAGCGACAGCGCCGACAAGGCCACGCGCTTCATCGCCAACTGCAACCAGAAGAACATCCCGCTGGTCTTCCTGCAGGACGTCACCGGCTTCATGGTGGGCAGCCGCAGCGAGCACGGCGGCATCATCAAGGACGGCGCCAAGCTGGTGAACGCTGTGAGCAACAGCGTGGTGCCCAAGTTCACCGTGATCGTGGGCAACAGCTATGGCGCCGGCAACTACGCCATGTGCGGCAAAGCCTACGACCCCCGCCTCATCGTGGGCTGGCCCAGCGCGCAGGTGGCCGTGATGGGCGGCGACCAGGCCGCCAAGGTGCTGCTGCAGATCGAAGTGGCCGCGCTGAAAGGCCGCGGCGAGGAGATCACCAAGGAGCGCGAGGCCGAGATCCTCGGCAAGATCCGCGCGAAGTACGAGGAGAGCATGAGCCCTTATTACGCGGCCGCGCGACTGTGGCTGGATGCGATCATTGATCCGCTGGAGACGAGGACGTGGATCAGTTTGGGGATCGAGGCGGCCAGCCAAGCACCGGCGACGAGAGAGTTCAACATGGGAGTCTTGCAGACGTAGGTTGTTTGGGCATGCCGGCTCGAAGACTCGCCGTCGCGCTTTCCGCTGCAAGTCCTCGCTCGTTCCTCGCTGCGGGCTTTCCGCTGCAACTCTACACTTGGACGCTTGGAAGATGAAGCATCTTCGAAGTGAACAATTCCTCCGAAGGAGGCTGAGCAGGATCACAGGTGAACCAGTCCGCTGCGAAGGTGTGATGACCTATAGCGATTATCGGTACCTGCGGTCCCTCAGGTCTGAGGCTTGGATAGAATGTGAGGCTCACGGCCTACTAGAGTTGTCAAGTTCAGGACCCGATGCTCAGCGCTCCCCCAGGGGATCGTGTGTCACCCAAAAGTAAACGAACATGAAACACTGGATCGGGATCGACGTGAGCAAGGCGACACTGGATGTGGCCCTGCTGGATGAACGCGGGACGCTGACCGCTGAGACCAAGGTGGAGAACACCACCAGAAGCGTGAAGACACTACTGCGTCGATGGACCAAGGAGTTCGCACTGGTCAAAGGAGAATACCTGGTGTGCCTGGAGCCCACGGGCTACTACGGCCATGCGCTGCTGGAAGTGTTGGTGGAATTGGAGATCCCCACCTGGCTTGCTCATCCCAACGACATCAAGCAGAGCATCGGAATGACCCGGGGAAAGAGCGACCGAGTGGATGCGCTCAGGATCGCCGACTACGCCCGGCGCTTCCAAGACAAGTCGCGGTTGTTCACGGCCGACCAGCTGAAGATGAACAAGCTCAAGCAGCTCCTGAGCAAGCGCCAGAACTACGTGATGCGCAAGACCATGCACCAGCGGCAGATCAAGGACATGAACAAGCTCATGGACAAGGACCTGCGCGGGCCGTTCACCTGGTTCGATAAGGCACAGATCAAAGCGCTGGACAAGGCGATCAAGGAACTGGAAGGCATGATCGAGGACACCATCAACGCGGAGCCCGAGTTGAGCAAGCGCTTCGAACTGCTGAAGTCCGTGGAAGGCGTTGGGCTCATTCTGGGCTCACATCTGCTGGCCCTCACCGACGGCTTCACGCGATTCACCTCACCGCGACAGCTAGCTTGCCATGCCGGATGCGCACCCTTCGAGAACAGGTCAGGCACCAGCATCAGAGGGCGCACCCGCGTATCGCACAATGCCAACCATACGCTCAAGGCCCTGCTGCATGTCTCGGTGGTCGGGCTCATCCGGTTCCCTGGTGAGTTCCGCGCCTACTACGACCGCAAAGTGGCCGAGGGCAAACACAAGATGCTTGTCTTCAACGCCATGCGCAACAAACTCATCCACCGCGTCTGTGCCGTGATCCGAAAGGGAGTGCCTTACGAGATACGAACACCCCTTGCACACGTCATAGAATAATCGCTCACGCAAAATCCGGGTAGCTAAGTCCCTTTGATCTTGTGAACGCACAAATGCGATGAGTAAAACAGCAAAAGCTCTTATGGCTCGCGGTCTTGATCGCGATGCAGCAGATTCACTTGTCCGCGGAGGATATACACTGGCAAGTCTGAAACTTTTTTCGCAAGCAGAACTCATCGACCTGGGCCTACAACCTGAAATGGCGACCGAGCTACTGGCTGAAAGTCGCCCGCCGATTCCACCGGAGACAATGGCGCAGCTGCTATATGAATCGCGCTGGACTTGCTGCGTCTGCCGTGATAGAACCAAATCGGTGATTGTTCATCATCTTGAGGAATGGCACGATTCGAGAGATCACTCTGAAGGAAACCTCGTTGTACTATGTCTGCAACATCACGACGAAGCCCACACCAAAAGAACACTGAGTCTGAACCTCACGATTGACCGAATCCGCGAAATGAAAAAGCTCTGGCTGGAGCAGGTGCGTTTGGCGGATACACAAACCATCATCGGACTTGGTGCGTCCAATCCGAGTAGATGGTTCTACTTTAATCACGCGCGGATCTTCGATTTGTTCTTGGCACGCGGCATCGGCATTGAACACAATGGTGTTACGGCCACCGTGATGATGCGAGGGTTGATAAATGACCTTGGCACCTTTGGCATACCGTCAGACGACAAGCACCACATTTACAATTTTGGTGACGGGCATCTCCTCTATCAATACACGGCGAACATGTTCGATCGTCTCCTCAGCGACACGGTCCTACTCGACCTCACAGACAAATTCAACAAGACGGACATTAAGGCCTTGCTGAAGCCCGGAATGTTCATTGCCTTGCAGGCTGCATTCTACTTCAGTCGCGAGAAGGTGCCAACCAAAGGTCCAGGTCAGGTTCGCAAAGCACATTATCGGCGAGACGGAATTGAACTGGCATTCGAGTTTGACGCATACGAGGTAACCAGCATGTCAGCTTGGGCAGTGCATCTTAGCGGACACAAAGTGGCGTTACCGATTGGTCAAGTGACGAGCATTGTTGAAGAGGACGGGATGCTCACCATCACAATAAGTTGCTACGCAATTGGCTGCTTCTTTGACGAACACCCCTATCGCGCTGCACAAGGAACATTGGTTGGCATCGAATAGCCAGATCCCCCTGCTGCCGCGGATCTGCGATCCGTGCGCACCTAGAATGGTTCACCGATTGAACCTATCCCCTTTCCAATTCATCGGGTTGTCCCGGATGTATTTGGCGATGCGTTCGTGTTCGCCGTCGTCGCGGATGACCCTGTCCCAATAGTTGCGTTGCCAGATGGGTGTTCCGTGCGGCACCAACCCATCGCGGTACGCCAGGCGTGTAACGGCGGATTTGTACGATGCCACGATGCGTCCCAACGAACCATGGGGCACGATGGGCATAACGCGCGGTGTCGGTGCGGGCGGGTCCGTGGGTGGCCGTAGGGGCCGATCATGATCGGCCCGGCGTTGTGCGGTAGGCGCGTTGGCCGTGCGATCGTCCGGTCCATTGTTCATGGCATTCGGCGATCCCGAGATCGGCGTTGCATCGGGTTCCGGCATGGTGCCGGGCCATTGCATGGTATCGTGGTCCGGCATGGTGTCGGGCCGATCGTGATCGGTGGAAATATCGGGCCGATCCTGATCGGTGAAAATATCGGGCCGATCATGATCGGTGGAAATATCGGGCCGATCATGATCGGTGGAAATATCGGGCCGATCATGATCGGCCCCTACGGGAACCTCCACCGCACCGTCCCATCGCACGGTCGTCGCGCCATCCAACGCACGCCCCCGCACGTCCACCAACCGTTCCCGTATCAACACGATCCCATGGACGTGGTTCGGCATCACTACGAATTCCCCGATGTCCACATGCGGCGTGTGTTGCGGGATCGCATCCCAACATTGCCGGGCCAATACACCGATGGGTGATGGATGCATCACCCCATCCGCGATGTGCTCGAACCAATGGCGGCGGTCATCGGTGCAGATGGTCAGGTAATACGCACCCGCGCGGGTGTAATCGTACCCCTTCCACCGGATCGTTCGACGTTGCGGCAATTCGGCCATGTCTCCGACGCGCCATTCCGATCGGGTGACAGCGCGGCATCCCGAAGATCGCACAGCCACGCAACCCGCGCATTCATCGGGACCGCCTCCCTCCCACCCCCATGAACGACAAAGCCCCGGCTCATCGCCGGGGCTTCGTTGATGTTGCGAGAGGGTCGACCTCAGGCGCGGGTCACGTTGACCGCGTTGGGGCCCTTGGGGCTCTGCTCCACGTCGAAGGAGACCTTGTCACCTTCGCGAATGGGCTCGCGCGTCCCCGTCTTGTGCACGAAGAGGTCCTTGCCACCCTCATCCGGGGTGATGAAACCGAACCCTTTCTCCGTGTTGAAGAACTTCACTGTACCGCTTGACATGTACTGACTGGTAATGCGTCCACCTTCCGGTGGACAAGTGGATCCCCGGCAAAACCACCGGGGCATTGATGGCGCAAAGGTCGGCCATTGTGGCCCCCACCCGACGATCGCCGGAAAATAAAGTTCAGCGGCGGGCCGCAAGCGAGGCGGCCATGTCCCCGATGACCGGACCGGGTGTTCACATCCCGCCACCTTTCCCGATGATCCACTGAACAGCCCCGGAACCATGAACCACACCACCACCCTCCCGCTCCTCGCCCTGCTCCTTGCCGCCTGCGGATCCACCAACCCGAACAGTGTCACGGACGATGCCGAAAGCCTGTCCGGGCTGGAGGCCCGCGTGGCCGCACTCACCGGAATGGACGCTGCGTCCACGGGAACGGAGGAGGGTGCGGCGTTGGAGGAGGGCGATGGCGGTGTGCGTGTGCACACGGTCCACAGCCCCGACCTCAACGTCCCGATGCTGCACACGCAGCTTCCGGCGCGGTGGGATCCGAAGACCACGCCGGGCGGCGATTGGTACGTGAACTCACCCGGCCTGAAGGTGCAGCAGATGAAAGGCGCCAACTTCATGTTCGTCCAGGGCCCTTCGGCCCAGTTCTACCAGGCCCAGGGCGTGCAGCTGCGGTCACCGGTGGACGCCGCGCAGATCGTGCAGCAGGACCTGATGCCGAAGATGCGGGAGATGGGGTACGAACCCGTGGGGATGCAGGAGGCCCCGGGCATCGCCCAGGCCGACCAGCGCGGGCTGGACGGACTCTACTCCATCGGACAGACGCGCAAGGTGTGCCAGGCCAACGTGAGCGCCTGGCGCAAGGGTGACACGCGCTCGGCCGTGGTGCTGCACTGGTTCGCGATCATGGGGCCGGAGATGGCCAACTGGGGCTACCGCATCACGCGCCTGGAGACCACGTCCGACCGGTTCGAGAAGGAAGTGGGCACGCTGGTGGACGTGCTCGCCGGGCAGCGCTACGACCCCGCCTACTTCGCGGCCTACGCGCAGAGCGAGCAGATGAAGGAAGGCCGCAGCTGGGCGGCGCACAACGCACGCATGCGCAGCAACCAGGCCGCCTTCGACGCCCAGCAGCGGGCGCACCGGGAGCGGGTGGACGGCGTGAACGATGCCATCATGAGCACCTGGCGGAACACCAGCAGCACGATGGACCGCATGCAGGAGGCCACCATCGACGGCATCCGCGGCGAGCAGAACGCCCTGAACCCGCACACGGGCCAGGTGGGCAAAGTGGAGGCCGGCTACAACAACTACTGGGTGAACAGCGACGGGCAGTACTTCGGCACGAACGACGGCACCTACGACCCCAACGTGGGCGGCCAGTGGGAAGGACAGTGGCAGCAGATGTCCACCGAACCGTGAAGAGCAGCGGTCGTTGGGCATCTTTGCGCCATGGCCGCCACCCGAAGGACATCCCGCACCACCACCCCGGCCCCGAAGCCGGACACGCCGACCACGCCCGTCAAGCTCCTCTCCGGCGGCAACCCGCAGATCCCCAAGGGCGACGGTGATGCGCCGGTGCAGGCCTACATCGCGGCGATGCCCGGCTGGAAGCGCGCGATCGGGGAGCGACTGGATGTCCTGATCGAGCAGCACGTGCCCGGGCTGCGGAAGGCCGTGAAGTGGAACTCGCCCTTCTATGGGGTGGAAGGCCAGGGCTGGTTCCTGTCCACCCACGTCTTCACGCACTTCGTGCGGATCACCTGGTTCCAAGGGCAGGCGCTGAAGCCCATTCCCCCCGGCCCCAGCAAGGACCCGAACGCCCGCTACCTCGACATCCGCGAGGGCGGCATCGAGGACGAGCAGCAGCTGATCAGCTGGATCAAGCAGGCGGCCGCGCTGCCAGGGTGGCTGAATCACTGAGCGGCCTTCACCGGCATCCGGCCTGCGGCGAATAGCGGCATTATTCTCCGCATTTTTTGCGGAGCATATTCGTACCTTTCTCCGCAGACGGCACCCCGTCCATGCCCCGCTACATCCACGAACTTTCCGGCTGGCCCGCGTTCAGCTGGGATGACGCAGCCCTGGCGCCAGCCTTGGCCGCGGTGCGGGAGCAGCGGGCCCGTTTGCTCGGCAGTATGGCCGCCGTGGGCTTCGAGCTGCGTACGGAGGCCGACCTCGTCACCATGACCGCCGACGTGCTGCGTACCAGCGAGATCGAGGGCGAAGTGCTGGATCCGGCACAGGTCCGATCCTCCCTGGCCAGGCGGTTGGGGCTGGACGTTTCTGGGGCGCCCCCGGTGGACCGCCATGTGGATGGCGTGGTGCAGATGCTGCTCGACGCCACGCGCAACTGCCATGACACCCTCAGCGCCGAACGCTTGTTCGGCTGGCATGCCGCGCTGTTCCCTACGGGCCGAAGCGGCATGATGACGATCCTCGTGGGCCGCTTGCGCGACGATTCCACCGGTCCCATGCAGGTGGTCTCCGGACCGATGGGGCGCGAGAAGGTCCACTTCGAGGCACCAGCGGCCTCAAGGCTGAAAAAGGAGATGGCGACCTTCCTCAAGTGGGTGAACGCCGGAACGCGGACAGGGGCCGGGAAGACACTGGACCCCCTGCTCAAGGCTGGGATCGGTCATTTCTGGTTCGTGACGCTGCACCCCTTCGAGGATGGCAACGGCCGCATGGCCCGTGCGGTGGCCGACCTGCTGTTGGCCCGCGCCGATGGATCGCCCCAGCGGTTCTACAGCATGAGCGCCCAGATCCGCAACGAGCGGAAGAAGTACTACGACATCCTGGAACGCTCGCAGCGCGGCACCTTGGACATCACGGAATGGCTTGCATGGTTCCTGGCCTGTCTGGGCCGTGCGATCAGCGCATCGGAAAGCCAGCTCGCGGGCGTGCTCAGCAAGCACCGTTTCTGGCAGAAGCACGCGACCACTGTGCTGAACCCGCGCCAGGTGAAGGTGCTCACCAAGCTGTTCGCCGGGTTCGAGGGCCAGCTCACCTCAAGCAAGTACGCCAAGCTGGCAAAGACCTCACAGGACACCGCCGCGCGAGACATCGCCGACCTGATGACCAAGAAGATCCTGAAGAAGGGAAAGGCCGGCGGGCGGAGCACGCACTATGAACTGATCATGTGAGCTCAACACCATCGTCGCCACACTTCGTTCCACCTTCACATCCATGAACCCCAAGGTCAACTGGTTCTTCGAGAAGGAAGGTCCGTGGCAGGACTGCTATGCCCGGTTGCGTGAACTGGCCCTGGAGAGCGGGCTTACCGAGGAGCTGAAGTGGGGCCACCCCTGCTACACGCTGAAGGGGAAGAACGTCTTCCTCATCCACGGCTTCAAGGACCACTGCGCGCTGCTCTTTCACAAGGGCGCACTGCTGAAGGACGACCACAAGCTGCTGGTGCAGCAGACGGCCAATGTGCAGAGCGCGCGACAGATCCGCTTCAGCAGCGAGAAGCAGATCGTGAAGCTCGCGCCGGTCCTGCGTGCTTACATCCAGCAGGCCATCGCCGTGGAGAAGGCCGGAAAGCAGGTGGTGCTGAAGAGGACCGGGGAGTTCGACATGCCCGCAGAGTTCGCCAGGGCCATGAAGGAGATGCCCGAACTGAAGAAGGCCTTCAACGCGCTCACTCCGGGAAGGCAGCGGGGCTACCTCCTGTTCTTCGCAAGCGCGAAGCAAGCAGCGACGCGGGAGGCCCGGATCGAGAAGCACACGGACCGCATCCTGGCAGGGAAAGGACTGGACGACTGAACCAACGACACCGACCTCCACCATGGACCGCGAACTGCGCCGCAAGCTGCTCATCGGGCTGATCGCCCTCATCCTCCTGTGCTGCAGCGCGTCGGCCTACCTCTCCTGGAAGGCGGGTCATCGCCCCAAGGCCGTCAGCACCTTCGCAGCCGGCGTGACCTTTGCCCTGCTCATCGGCAGCCGCGCCCTGCGGAAGCGATGAGCCCGGGATCGCCAGCTGCGCGCGTTACGGCCGTTCGAGCGTGAAGCGCACCATGCTGCCGAGGCTGCGCCTTGCACCCGGCGCAGCCTCATCCGGTACCCAGGCCGGCTTCCACCCCGTGATGTGCATCAAGCTCATCTCCAGGTCGTAGACGCGCTCGGTCTGCTCGCGGTCCATCCGCGCATGGAACGAACCCGTGGGTCCGACATGGCCGAAGCCGCTCCAGCCCCGACCATCCGGCACACCTCGGCCTCGCCATTCGGCCTGCTTCTCCTCCAGGGCCGAAAGGAAGCGCAGCTGACCGTCGGGATAGCTGGCTTTGCCGTAGGCATCCCCCTCCACACTGCCGGCACCGCAGCCTCCGGGCCAGAGGTCCAACGGCTCCAGCATCACACCCACACTGTCGCGCTCCACACGCAACAGGCAACCACCGCAGGTAAGCTCCACCGTGGACGGCTTCTGCTTGCCGGTTCCCGCCCGGTCCCATGCGCGATCGAGGCCCGCGCACCCGATCATCCGCTCCAGGTCCACCTCGAACGCGCCGGGACGGAACGGGATCCGCAGACCCGGATGCCAGCCGTCGAAGCCGACGAAGAGCACCGAGAGCATCATCCGGTCGCCGGTGGTGCGGCGTGTGATCTCCAAGCCGATGTCCCGAAGGCCGCAGCCCGCATCGAGCATCAGGTCCAACTGCTTGTCCGTACTGTCCTTGTCGACCCGGTGGAACGTGTACTGTCCGCGGGTCTCCACCACCGCGAATTCCCGGTCGTTGTGCACCCTGGAGAGGTGGTCGAGCGGGATCCGCAGCACGAGGTTCGAGCAGCAGCACTGGGCGTTTCCGGCGAAGGGCAGGAAGAGCGACAACAACAGGAGCAGGCAGAAGGTCGGCATCACGCCACCGTACACGAGTGACCGGAAGTGGTTCAACGTCCGGGAAGGTGGTGCATCTTGCGGTACCATGCTCACCGCCCTCATCCCCAAGCTGCCCATGCGCGATGCGGCCGCCACGCGGGCCTACTACGTGGATCGGCTCGGCTTCACCGTGGCTGGGACTTATCCTGCCTACCTCATCGTGGAGCGCGACGGACATGAGCTTCACTTCTTCCTGCACGCCGACCTGGATCCGCTCACGAACGATGGCCAGCTGTACATCCGCACGACCGCGATCGACGACCTGTACCGCTCGCTGACGGAACGCGGCGTGGCCATCCACCCGAACGGCGCGCTCAGCACCAAGCCCTGGGGGCAGCGGGAGTTCGCCCTGCTTGACCCCGATCACAACCTGTTGACCTTCGGAGAAGGGATGTGAGCACGGTGCCGCACCTTCGCGCCATGCCCCCAGCCACTGTCCGCATCCGACCCACCGTACTGTCCTTCCTGACCGACCTGGAGGCGCACAATGAGAAGCCCTGGTTCGAAGCGAACAAGGTTCGTTACCAGGCCGCGCAGGCGAACCTGGTGGCCTTCGCCGATGCGCTGCTCGAGCGGATGCGGGAGCATGACAGGTTGAGCACGCCCAGTGGTGCGAAAAGCATGATGCGCATCCACACCGACCAGCGCTTCCACAAGGACCGGCCGCCTTACGCGCCACGCTTCGGCGGACGGCTGGCGCGGGTGAAGCCGGCCTTGCGCGGCGGCTACTTCTTCCGCATCCAGCCCGGCGGGCGATCGCACGTCACCTGCGGATTCATGGGACCCGAGCCCGATGACCTGCGCCTGATCCGGCAGGACATCGCCTACGACCACGACACCTGGCGCCGGGTCCTTCGTGGCAAGCCGCTCCGTTCGTTGCTGGGCGACCTCTTCGGCGAGGAGCTCGCCACCGTGCCGCGCGGCTTTCCGAAGGACCATCCCGCAGCGGACCTTCTCCGCAAGAAGCAGTTCCTGCTGCGCCGAAGCTTCACCGATGCCGAGGTGCTCGCGCCGGACTTCCTTGACGAAGTGGTGAGGACCTATCGCGCCGTGCGGCCCTGGTTCGATCACATGACCGCCGTGCTGACCAGCGATGCGAACGGCGCCTGATCCCCGATCACCGCACACATGCACCCACGCGCCGAAGCCCTGATCCGCGAACTCGGTCTGCTGCCGCATCCCGAGGGCGGCCACTACCGCGAACTGCACCGATCACCGCTGCAGGTCCATCCACCGGACGGCCGCGGAGACCGTGCAGCGCTCACCACCATCTACTTCCTGCTCCCTGCGGCCGAGATCAGCCGCTGGCATCGGGTGTCCAGCGATGAGGTGTGGCATCACCTGGAAGGCGCACCGCTGGAGCTGCTGGTGAGCGATCCGGACCTCCATCACGTACAGTGTCACCTGCTGGGTCCCTTGCGTGACGGACTGCGACCGGAGGTGGTGGTGCCCCCCGGACAGTGGCAGGCGGCACGGAGCACGGGCGACTTCACGCTCGTGGGCTGTGTGGTGGCCCCGGGCTTCGACTTCGCGGACTTTGCGATGCTGCGCGACCTGCCCGACGACGCCGAGCGGCTGCGGCAGCGGCAACCCGATGCGGTCGATCTGCTGTAGACGCGGCCGCTCAGGCCTTGCGCACGTAAATGCTCTTCAGGCCCATGGCCCCGAAGCCATCGATCTTGCAGTCGATGTCGTGCCCGGCATTGCCGCCCCCCTCCACCAACCGGATGCCTTTCACCTTGGTGCCGGCCTTCACCGGCTTGGGCATGCCCTTCACCGGCAGGTCCTTGATCACCACCACGTCATCACCGTCCTTCAGCACGTTGCCGTTGGCATCCTTGATCACCGGTCCCGCCTCGGCGGCGGCCACCTCGGCGGGGTTCCACTCATGGCCGCATTCGCCGCACATCCATGAGGTGCCCGTGGGATACGTGATGGCGGAGCGGCACTCGGGACAGGGATGGGTGTCGGGCATGGTGGCGCGAAAGTACCAGGTCCCGGCTCGACGGTGCGCATCTGAACACACACCGCTCCTGCTCCGCGCTATCCGCGTCGACGAAGATCGCGGACAAAGAAGACCATGGTCCCGATGAGGAACGTGATGTTCACGGCGCGTGCGAAGGGCGGTGCCCCCTCCGGCCACAGTTGACCGAGCAGCACCACAGCGTTCACCAGAAGAAGGACGATCAGGACCTTGCGACGCATGCGACGAAGATGGAACGATCCCACCGGACATACGCAGGGACCGTGAGGCCCCGTTCATCCGGTATGCGACGCCTACTGCTGCTCACCCTGCTCCTGCTGCTGCTCGGTTCCTGCCATGTGGGAAGGTCGGTGCGCAAATGCGACGGTCGCCAGGGGGTGCGGGTGCCGATGGGGACCTTGTAGCGTCGGGCGTTCGGTCCTTCCTCCGACCTTCACCCCATGGACCGTCCGCACCTCATCGCCCAGCTCGAACGCCACGCCGCGGTGTTCCGCGACCTGCTCAAGGACCTTTCGGCCGAGGAGGCCCGTTGGAGGCCGGCTCCGGAGAAATGGTGCCCGTTGGAGATCATCTGTCATCTCCACGATGAGGAGCGCGAGGACTTCCGTGCGCGCCTGCGCTCCACGCTGGAGAACCCGGAAGTGCCCTGGCCCACCATCGACCCGGCCGCGTGGGTGACCGGGCGCCGGTACATGGAGAAGGACCCCACCGCGACGCTGGATGGCTTCCTCGCGGAGCGCGGGGCGTCGCTGTCCTGGCTCCGTGGCCTGGATCAGGCGCCCTGGACCAATGTCTACATCCACCCCAAGGTGGGCCCGGTGAGCTGCGAGCTGCTGCTCACCAACTGGGTGGCGCACGACCTGCACCACATCCGCCAGCTCATCAACTGGCGGTATGCCCACCTGAAGGCGCACACGACCGTGCCGCTGGACTACGCCGGCACCTGGTAGCCGGGCATCAGCCGTACTTTGCGGGTCTTGTGATCCACACCGGCCGTGTACAGCCCTTGCAGGTCCGTCGCCGCACCAGCGAAGGCTGGGTCTTGACCGACGACGATGGGACGGAGGTGCTCTATCCGCACGAGGTCCTTCCGCCGGACCTGAACGACGACAAGCGCATGCCGGTGTTCGTGTACCGGGATGCCGGTGGACGGCAGCTGGCAAGCGCGCGCCCGCCGAAGGCCACCGTGGGGCAGTTCGCCATGTTCCGCGTGATCAAGGTCGGCCGCGATGGCGCGCATCTGGACTGGGGGCTGAAGCCCGACCTGGTGGTCCCCCTTGACGAGCAGCGCCACCCGATGGAGGAAGGCCGTTGGTATCTGGTGCACGTGGTGCTCGACACGCGCAGCGACCATCTCTTCGGCAGCACTCTCATCGAGGACTTCCTGAACAACGACGCGCTCACCGTGAAAGAGGGCGATGCCGTGGACCTGATCGTGTTCGGCCGCAGCGACCTGGGCCTGCACGTGATCGTGAACGGCAGCCACCAGGGGCTGGTGCATGCCAACGAGGTGTTCAAGCGCGTCTCCATCGGCGACAGGCTCACCGGCCACGTGAAGCAGATCCGCGAGGACCACAAGCTCGACATCACGCTGCAGCCCATCGGCTACCGGCAGTACAACGACGCCAACGTGGACCTGATCGTACGGCGGCTCCGCGCGGGGAAAGGCTTCTTGCCCTTCACCGACAAGAGCAGCACCGAGGCCATCTACGCGGAGTTCGGCATCAGCAAGAAGGCGTTCAAGAAGGCTGTCGGGGCCTTGTACCGGGAGCGGCTCGTGCGCCTGGAGGAGGACGGCATCGTGTGGGTGGGCTGATGCCCGACGACCGTCGGACCTCTGGTCCTGTCGCATTCCATACCTTCATCACCCACATCGGATGCCATGAACCCTGTGCTGCGCAACATCCTCGCCGTGCTGGCCGGCCTCGTGGTCGGCGGGATCGTCAACATGGGCCTGATCATGGTGGGTGGTGCCATCATGCCTCCCCCACCGGGCGTGGACGTGAACGACATCGCGAGCATCAACGCCCACATCGGCGAGTATTCCGTGGCCCAGATGCTCGTGCCGTTGCTGGCGCATGCGCTTGGTGCGCTGGTGGGCGCCTTCGTGGCCGCCCGGCTGGGTGCTTCGCGGCACTTGATGCTGGCCCTCATCGTGGGCGCGATCAACCTGGTCGGTGGCATCATGGCGGTGCGCATGATCCCGAACAGCCCGATGTGGTTCAACGTGCTCGATCTGGGGCTGGCCTACCTGCCCATGGCCTGGCTGGGCTGGAAGCTGGCCGGAGCACGGCGCTGAACCCCTGTTGCGAGGTCGGCGTGTCGTACCGACCCGCATCCGTTGCATCTTCGCAGCGGGCCGATCAACCGGCCGCATCCACAAGGGCGATGAAACGATCGATCCACCTCGACGAGAAGCTGGAAGGTTCCAGCCCCTTCACGGCCGCCGTGGAGGCCAACGGCTTTGTCTTCATCAGCGGCCAGATCGCCTCGGTGAAAGGCACCCGCACGGTCATCACGGACAACATCACCAAGGAGGCCGAACAGGTGATGGCGAACATCGGCTCGATCCTCGAGGCGGCCGGGCTCACCTACGACGACCTGGTGAAGTGCACCATCTACCTCACCAACCTGCAGTACTACACGGCGGTGAGCGCGGTGTACCAGGCGTGCTTCAAAGGCGATCCCCCGGCGCGCGAGACCGTGGGCGTGAAGGAGCTGCCCCGCGGTGCCAACGTGGAGATCAGCGGCATCGCGCTGAAGCGCTGAGCAGGCACCGCCGCCGGACAGGGCGCGATCGGTCCACAGGGCCGTTGCGCCACACGATGCCCAGCGCCATGGACCACGGTGAGCAGGCCGCACGCATCTTCGACCGCCATGCCGCGCGGTACGCCGCGACGTACGCCGACATCAGCCGGTATGCGCCTTCGCTCCAGGCCTTCCTGGACCTGCTGCCGCAAGGGGCCGGGGTGCTGGAGCTGGCCTGCGGGCCCGGCAACGTCACGCGCCACCTGTTGCAGCGCCGGCCCGACCTGAAGGTGCTGGGCACCGACCTGGCCCCGGCGATGCTGGACATCGCCCGCACGGTGAACCCCGATGCCACCTTCGAGCGGCTGGACCAACGCGCGGCAAGGACGCTGCGCCGGCGGTTCCACGGCATCGTGTGCGCCTTCGGCCTGCCCTACCTGAGCGCGGAGGAGGCCGCGACCTTGATCACGGATGCCTCCGCCATGCTGCATCCCGGCGGCGCCCTCTACCTCAGCACCATGGAGGAGGCCCCCGCCCGCAGCGTGTGGGAAGGTCCGTCGGAGGAAGAGCGCATCCTGATGCACTACCACGCCGGGGCGGCGCTGAGGACCGCGATCCACCAGGCCGGGCTGAAGCTCCGGCACGAGAGCCGCAGCCGCTACGTGGATGCCCACGGGAAGGCGGTCACCGACCTGATGCTGGTGGCGCAGGGCTGACGGTCGCGCCAGCGCATCTTTGCGGCGCATGGAGTTCGGCCTCTACACCTTCGTCGATCACACGCCCGATCCGGTGACGGGCGAGCGCATCAGCGCGCAGGAGCGGCACAGCCACCTGCTGGAGGAGGCCGAACTGGCGGACCGGCTGGGGCTGGACGTGTTCGCCATCGGGGAGCACCACCGCGAGGACTTCATCGCCAGCGCCCCCGCCGTGCTGCTCGCCGCCATCGCCGCGCGCACCACCCGCATCCGGCTGGGCAGCGCCGTCACCGTGCTCAGCAGCGAGGACCCCGTGCGGGTGTACCAGCAGTACGCCACGCTCGACCTGCTGAGCGGCGGACGGGCGGAGGTCATGGCCGGGCGCGGCTCCTTCACGGAGTCCTTCCCGCTCTTCGGGTACGACCTGGCCGACTACGACACGCTCTTCAGCGAAAAGCTGGCCATGCTGCTGGAGGTGCGCAAGAGCGAGCGGCTCTCGTGGAAGGGACGGCACACGCCGACCATCGCGGACCGGGGGGTGTACCCGCGCGCCGTGCAGGAGCCGCTGCCCGTGTGGGTGGCCGTGGGCGGCACGCCGGAGAGCGCGGTGCGGGCGGCCGCGCTGGGTCTGCCCATGACGCTGGCCATCATCGGCGGCGACCCCGCGCGCTTCAAGCCCTTCACCGACCTGTACCGCAAGGCCTGGCAACAGGCCGGGCACCCGATGGAGCGCTTCCAGCTGGGCATCGGCTCGCATGGCTTCATCGCGGACAGCTTCGAGGAGGCCGCCGAGCTCACCTGGCCGCGCTACGCCATGCAGATGGGCCGCATCGGTCGCGAGCGCGGCTGGGGCCCGGTGGGCCGTCCGCAGTTCGACTTCGAGGTGTCGCCGCAGGGGGCCATGCTGCTCGGCGACCCCGAGACCGTGGCCCGCAAGATCGTCCGTGAGCATGCGCTCTTCGGCTTCACCCGATTCAGCCTGCAGTTCAGCGTGGGCAGCATGCCGCACGACAAGCTGCTCCGATGCATCGAGCTCTACGCCACCGAGGTGGTGCCGCGCGTGAAGGCCGCGGTGGGGGCGTGACCCGTGGCGCTCCCTCCATCGACCCGCGCGGGATGCGCACCTTTAGGCACTGGCCCACAGCAATGCCCATGCGGCGGACCATATCCCGAAGGGCCCTTCCGGTGCTGGTGGTGCTCGCTGCCCTCGCCGGAGGCTACGCTCTGCGCCATACCCTGGCGCGCAAAGCGCTGGTGGCGGTGGCCGCCCAGGCCGGTGGTGAACGCTATGCCGTGGCGCTCGGAACGGTGGACCTCGACCCCTTCCGGGGGCGTATCCGCATCGCCGATCTCCGCATCACGCCGCGTGCGGCGGCCCATGCGGACGGGTCGCCGACGTTCACGGTGCAGGCACGAACGATCGATCTGTCCAAGGTGGACCTCTTCGCCCTGCTGTGGGACAGGCACCTCATGGTGGGCCACATGGTCATTGATGCACCCGAGGTGACCCATGTCTATGAAACGAGGCGCGGCGACCGCACTTCACGGGCCCGGGACACCGACACCGTGCAGTTGCCCATGGGCGTGGAGTTCCTCCATGTGGACACGCTGCGGATCACCCACGCACGAGGGAGCACACACGATCGGAGCGGGGTGAACCCGCATGCCTCGGTGGCTGACCTGGACATCCTGCTCACCGGCCTCCTCATGGCGCAGCGCACCGGGGACCGCCCGTGGGTGCGCCTGGTCTCGGGCGATCTCTCACTCCGCGGGGCGGATGCGCGGGTGGATCCGTTCTACACCGCGCACATCGACTCGCTCCATGTCCGTGTACCGGAGAACACCGCGCGGGTCCTGGGATTCCGCTTCACCCCTGACGTGCGCCCGGACCACTACCGCACCGCGAAGGAGGCACCGATGGAACTCTACACGGTGCATGCGGACAGCATCCTGCTGGACGGGTTCGACCTCACCGCGCGGTTGGAGAGCGGGGCCCTCCTGGCGGAGGTCTTCACCATCGCCGGGTTGCGGGTGGACATTCACCGGGACAAGTCGGTGCCCTACACGGAAGAGCGGTCAAGGGCTCCGCTGCCGGCCGAGCGGGTGCGCCGGTGGCGCGTACCCGTGGCCATGGAACAGGTGCACATCCGGGGCGGTCGCATCACCTACCACGAGCGGCTTGCACGCGGCGAACCGTTCGGCTCGGTGACCCTCGCCCAGGTGGACGCTGCGATGTCCGGGCTGACGAACATGCGACCGGACAGCAGCACCGAGCTGCACCTCACCGGCCACCTTCGGCTCTGGGACAAGGCACCGGCGCAGGTGGACATCCACCAGTCGCACTCGGCGCAGGGAGCGCGGATCGAGGGGCGGGTCCACCTGAAGAACCTCCAGGCGCGGGAGCTGAACCACATCACCGATGAACTGGTGCGGATACAGGCCACGGAAGGATCGATCCATTCGGTGGACCTGCACATGGAGGGCGACGACCGGTCCGCGCAGGGCACGGTGCACATGCACTACGAAGGCCTGAAGCTGAAGGTGGAACCGGCCCGGCCCCACGCCGGACTGCTCTCCCTGCTCGCCAACGCGGTCATCCACAGCTCCAATGTCCCGGGCGACAGGCGCTACCGCGTTGGGCGGTCGTTCGTGGACCGCAGGCAGGAGACCTCCGTGTTCAACTACCTCTGGCTCAGCCTACGTGAAGGCATGCTGGACGTCCTGCTGCCTGACCCGGTGCTCGAACGGCTCCACACGCACCAGGCCCGCTGAGGGACGCGGCGATGGACCCGCGCTCGGTGGTCACTCCTCCGGTCGGTGACAGCACCGAAGCCAGGCTCAGTACCGCAGGAAGGCCCTCCGCTGCACAGCCCCGGCCCGGCGCACCTCGGCCACGTACGCACCAACTCCCAACCCGTCCAGGGGAACGATCGCCCGATCGCGGGTCGTGACCCTGCGCACCACCCGGCCCTGGGCGTCCAGCACGCGCACCTCGGCCGGACCGCCCACCTCGATGGTCACCACATCGTGCGCCGGGTTCGGGAACAGGGTGAACCCCACCGCGTTCTCCTCCTCCACCGCTGTGATCACCCCATTGCTGCGCAGGGGACGGATCTGGCCCATGGCGTACCCGTGGGCGACGTCGAAGAACCGGACATCGTAGAGCCTGCGCGCCGAGTTGAGCCCGGCCGTGCTGTAGTTCAGGTCCCAGGTGGCGCCGCCGTCATCGCTGAACAGGACGTAGCCCTCCGTGCCATCGCTGCGGTAGCCGGTGATGAACCCCACCCCGTCGGACCTGAACGTGGCTCCGGTGAGGAGTTCGCCGGTCGTGTGGTTGTTCACGGCCGGCGACCAGGTGCTGCCTCCATCGGTGGTGCGCAGGATGAGCCCATCGTTGCGCGTGGTCACGCCGTTGAGCGTCGAACTGAACGCCACGGCGCTGAATCCGGCGGTGGCATCGGCATGCACCTGAGCCCAGCTGAGGCCTCCATCCGTGGTGCGGTAGATGGCCCCGCTGTCGGGCAGAAGCACGCCGTTGTTCACCAGCCTGCGATAGCCACCGGTGACCGCGAAGCCGAGCAGGTCGTTCACGAAGTGAAGGCGCGACACGGGCTGGCCCGGCAGCACCGCGATGTTGGACCAGGTCGATCCGCTGTCGGTGCTCATGTCGATGATGCCATTGCCCAAGGCATCGCCCCCTCCGGTGAAGGCCACCAGATCATCGCGCATGCGGATGGCCCGGTAGTAGCGGCCCACGCCGGTGCGCACACTGTCGAACCCGAGCGGAAAGGCCGGGAACGAAGAGGACCGCACCACGATGCTGCGGTTGTAGAGCTCATGCCCCGCGGCCATGTACAGCGGGCGTCCACCGGTGAGCTTCACGTCGATGTCCTCCAGGTTGGTGGACGGCTCGTACCAGAGGTAGAAGCCACCGGATTGCGCACCGTTGGTGGTGAGGATGAGGCCTCCTTCGGTCGCGGAAGGGCTCGGTCCGGGGTTGTTGGCCCCGTACACGAACAGGCCGCTGTCCACGGTGTGGAAGGCGCAGGCCTGGAAGTGGATGGATGACGAGAACATGCCGGACGGCACCCATTGGGCGCTGAGCACGACCGGGACGGTGAACTGGAGGAGGACGAAAAGGGTGTTCCGCATGGATGAGCGTGTGGTCGTGGTTGGACAGCAGGCAACGAAGGAACGCTGCCCGGGCCGGTGCTGAACAGTCGCCTGCCCGCGCTGGTTCGCCGGATCGGCGAACTTGCGACCATGGATGCCGCCACGGCCCGCGACCGGCTGCTCGCCCTGCCCGGGGTCACCGAGCACGACCACTTCGGGCGGCCCGCCTACCGCGCCACCACGGCGAAGGGGAAGCCCTCCCCCATCTTCCTCACCCTCTGGCTGAACGACCAGCGCGCCGTACTGATGCTCGATGCCGAGCAGCAGGCCGAGCTCCACGCGCAGCATCCCCGCGTCTTCTTCCCGGTGCCGAACAAATGGGGCGCCAAGGGCGCCACCTTCATGGAGCTGGGCGGGGCCGACGAACGCCTCTTCCTCCTGGGGGTGCAGCTGGCGCTGGCGAAGGCGGGGGGCGATCGCCGACCTTAGCGGAATGCTGCGGTTCCCAAGACGCACGGCGCTTGCGCTCACCACGCTGCTCACGGGCGCCCTCCTCCAGGCCCAGCCGTACACCCAGCCGCTGTGGGCGGTGGATACGGTGCGCGCCATTACCTACGGCTGGGACACGACCTACCTGGGCGGCATCGACACCCTGAAGCTCGACCTCTTCCGGCCGGTGGGCGATGGCAACGCGTCACGGCCGCTGTTGGTCGCCGTGCATGGCGGGGCCTGGGCCGCAGGCACCCGGCAGGACCTGTGGCCCATCTGCCAGGCCGCCGCGCAGCGCGGGTACGTGGCCGCCACCATCAGCTACCGCCTGCGCCACCACGTGCCGCAGAACGTGTCCATCTCGCTGGGCGTGGATCCGTGCGTGTACCTGCCGGACAGCGCGGAACTGCTGCGGGCGCTCTACCGCGCCCAACAGGACCTCAAGGGCGCCATCCGCTTCCTGAAGGGACGCAGCGCCCAGGACAGCACCAACGCCTGCAACGTCTTCCTGTACGGCGAGAGCGCGGGGGCGATCACCAGCCTCACGGCCGCCTTCCTCGACGAGGAGGATGAACGCCCCGCAGCCTGCGGCGCGCTCCCCGCGGTGCCCGATCCGAACCTGCTGCTTGGCGGCTGCCACATCACGGGCCTGCCCCTCACCGCGGCCCAGCGCAGCCGGCCCGACCTGGGGCCGGTGGAGGGCGACCTCGCGCTGAACGGCACCGATGCGCGTGTGGCCGGCATCGCGGCGATGTACGGCGCGCTGCCCACCATGGCCCTTGCGGAGGACTGGATGCAGGGACCCGATACGCCGGCCGTGTTCCTCTACCACCAGCCCTGCGACGCCATCGTGCCGAACGGCACCGCGCCCCTCCTGCGCGACCTCTCCGCCTATTGCGCGGGCGGCACCTGGTGGAGCACACACTACCCCTGGAGCGCGGGGAGCGCGGTGCTGGCGCCGATGCTGGGGTCGAGATCGCTGGCCAACATCCAGGATGCGGCCGTGTGCAACGCCGTGCTCGGGCAGTTCCCCTTCTCCTTCAACTGCATCAATGTGGCGCAGAACGGCTCGTTCCACTACGTGAACCAGGCCGCCGTGGTGGTCGACAGCGTCTTCAAGGCCTTCAGCCCGGTGATCGTGGCGAACGAAGCGCTGCCGTGCGGCACGGACGCCATCGCCGACGGTCCTCCCTCCGCGCGCGCGCTGCTGTTCCCGAACCCAGCGGTGGATGCGCTCACCGTGGTGCTGCCGGAAGAGCTCCGCACGGCGCAGGCCCGGCTGTGCGATGCGACAGGCCGGGTGCTTCGGTCCGCGCGCATGCGGGGCGGCCGGAACCTGATCGATGTGGCGGGTCTTGGCAATGGTGCGTACATCCTGATGTTCGAGGATGCCCCCCTGCCGGCGGAACGGGTCATCGTGGCGCGATAGGCCGCGCACCGTTCGTCCCGGTGACGGATCGTGTGTCACCTTCAGGCAGCATCGCGCGTCCCATGACCGTCCAACCGACACGCCATCGGACCATGCGCACGATCCCGACCCTTGCCCTCTCCATCAGCCTCGGCCTCCTGAAGGCCCAATGCCCCTTTGACCCCACCATCCAGCCGGATCCGGTGATCCTGTGCCCCGGCGCGGCGGAGGTGCTCACCACCCAGGTGTACGACAGCTACCAGTGGTACAAGGATGGCCAGCCGATACCCGGCGCGATCCAGCAGACCCATGCGGTGAACTCGGCCAACGACGCCGGCTCCAGCTTCACGGTGGAATGCACCCTGAACGGCTGCACCGAGATGTCGCCACCCGTGCTCGTGGACGGTTGGGTCTTCCTGCTGCCCTTCGTGATGCACGAGGGCGACATCGAATACGGCATGGGGCCGAACGGCGAGTTGCTGTTCTGCGAGGGCGATACATTGCTGCTGACGCTGATGCCGCCCTACGACACCAACATCCAATGGACCAATGGCGGTGTGCCGATCCCCGGCGCGAACAGCCCCACGCTCACCGTCACGGAGAACGGGGTGTACACGGTGAGCGGGGCCCCGTCCATCTGCCCGAACTTCATCCAGCAGCTGGGCGTGAGCATCGTGGCGGAGTTCACACCGGTCGTGCAGCCGGTGATCGGCCTGGACATGGGCTGGTTGTGCGCCACCCCGGCAGGCAACAGCTATCAATGGTATCTGAACGGCCAGCTGCTGGCCGGTGCGGACAGCAGCTGCATCATGGCGGGCATACCGGGGGCCTACACGGTCTTCGTGGACTACGGCCTGCCCTGCCAGGTGCTGTCCGAGCCCTTCGGAACGACCACGGGTGTCGGCGAGCGCAACGACCGGGCGGAGGTGATGGTGTGGCCGAACCCGGCCACGAACACAGTCCGTTTCCAATGGCCGGGAACCTCACCGGCCACCTGGACGGTGATCGACGCCGCTGGTCGCGCCATCCAATGGGGCGAGGTGAAGGCCCAACGCACGCAGGACATCGACGTGAGCCGTTGGCCTTCGGGCAGCTACACGCTGAGGACGGTGGATGCCCGGCATGTGGACGAACGCCGGTTCGTGGTACAGCGGTAGGGGGTTCGCTGGGAACGAGCAGGGCCGCCCGAGGGCGGCCCTGTCGCGTTCTGGTCGTTCGCGGTCACTCCCCGGTGATCGCGGCCGCCAGGTTCATCATCGCCATCTGGTTGTTGGGGCCACCGCCCATGGCGATGTCATTGGCCAGCAGGTCCAGGCCCATCAGCAGGGTGGTCACCTCGATGGTGGGGGCCAGGTTGGCCGTGCCACCAGCGGCCAGGTCGGCGTGGTAGTGGAAGTGGTCCTCGGTGAGCAGGGCGTCGGTGGCGCAGTGGTACACGAAGGCCTTGTCCTCCGGATCGCCGAAGTCGCCATCACCATTGCCGTCCACATGCCCTTCCATGTTCAGGAACTTGTAACCGGCAGTGGGATTCCAGAACCAGTGCATCTCCTGCAGATCGAGCGGGGACTCGGCCTGCGTGGGGTCGGCATGGTTGGTGAGGCTGTCAAGGCCCAGGGCGATGTGCACCTCGTGGATGTGGTTGGGTGCGATGCTGCCCAGCGTGAAGGTGTTGGTGGCCGCTGCGGCGTCCACCAGCAGCACCGTCTCGTGGAACTCGCCCACGGTGTTCATGGCGTCGTCTGTGAGGTGGATGTCGCTCACATAGAACTTCAGCTTGTCGAACTGGACGGCATGTCCGGCGCCGTCCTGCACGATGTCGCTGATGCTGAAGGGAGCGCCGTTCTTGGTGAAGGAGAAGGAGAGCTTCACGGTACCCGTGGTCGGGGTCGTGGGCGTGGGCTCGGGATCGTCCTTCTTGCAGGCGGTGAAACCCACCGCGAGGGCGGCCAGGAGGGCCAGGTTGTGCTTGTTCATGGAAGTGTGTTGTTCTGTTTCAGTTGAATGCGTACGTGATCCCGACGATCGCGCGCTGCCTGTTGGGGACCATCCATTCGCCGGTGGAACGGGCCACGGCGTACTGATGGTTCACCGTCAACATCCAGTTGCGCCACCACACGCGGGATCCCACGTGGGTGAAGAGGGTGTTGGCGCCCGTGCCGGGCACCTTGAGGTCGTTCTGCCGGTCCATGCCGGAATGTTCGGCGTACAGGCCCAGGGACGGCGCCAGGGTGAAGGCCCCGATCGGCAGCTGATGGAAGCCTTCGGCGGTGGCCGAGAGGCCGTGCCCCATGCGATGGGCGTCGGCGCCGGTCGTGTTGACGCGGCCCGTGACGGCCAGACTTCCGCCCCAGCGCTGCCGGCGCACCAGGTACTCGGCTGAAGCGAGCCCGTCCCAGCTGCCTGTTCCAGGTTGCAGGTCGTGGCCCACCTCCGACCCGGCATAGGTGCGGTCCGTGGCGCCCACGGGCACCTTTGCGCCAAGCCCCACGGTGAAGCGATGCACCGTGCGAGGGCTGTCAGTGAGCCCACGCGTGTTCGCCACCACGTAGCGGGCCAGCACGAAGGGGTCGCCCAGCCCGTACAGGTCGGCGCGTGCGTAGCCGTCCACGCCCTGGTAGTTGTTCACCAGCGGCACCGAGGCCATCACGGCGAAGCGTTCGCCGAACCACACATCGCCGCGGAGCTCAATCACCTGATAGAGCTCGGTGTAGTGCTCTTCAACACCGGTGGTTGCGCCGTGGCCGCCGTGCTTCTGCAACGCAGCGGTGCCCAGCACACCATCGAGCTGGCGGAAGCGATAGAAAAGGCCGACGGTGGTGCTGCGGTCCTTCGGCTGGATGCCCAGGAAGAGGCCGCACACATCGCAGGCCAGGAGCGGGGACGCGCTCAGGAGCGCCACCGCCAGGAACAGACGTTTCATGGAAAGGGGTTGAGGTTCAACGAAGACCGGCCGCGTGGGCCGGATCGGAACCTATCCCCAAGGCACCGGGTCGACGATGGCGTGGATGCCGTCGAGCAGCACCACACGCAACGGCGGTGAGGCCAGTTCGCGCATGGGCAGCACCGGTGGCCAGTTCAGCACATCGGCCACCAGCGACGGCTGCGTGCGCACCTCCAGGTTCTCGAAGGGGGCCTGGGCCTTGCGCTCGCTGGTGTTGAGCTGGCGCATCAGCACGCAATTGCCGTGGCAGGTGTTCTGTTCGGGGGCGGCATCGCGCATCACGCAGAGCTCCCGCTCGATGCGGTCGCGCTCCAACAGGAAATGGCCCACGATGAGGGAGGGCAGCAGCAGCGAGATCAGCAGCAGGGCCGCCATCATGCCCGTCAACAGGCGATGCAGGTGATGCACGAAGGCTGCCGGGCGCATGATGTCAAAGGTAGCTCGGCGACCGTAGCAGCGACTGACGGGCATCATTCGTTATGGACCGGTGCGCTCCAACAGGACCAGGCTGTGGTCCGTCCGCTGGAAATGATCCACCAGCAGGCCCCAGCGTGGCGCCGTGGGGCCTGCGCGCAGCACGGCCTCGGCGGGCAGGTGGCCTGTGCGCAGGCCCGACCACAACAGCCACAGCCCGAAGGCATTGGCGGTGAAGAACTCGCCGCAGAGGTGTTTGTAGGCCGCGTGGGTGGCCTGCGGCAGGTCGGCCTCCACCGGCGCATAGGCGCCGTCCTGTGGCCCATCGCCGTTGCGGCCGGTCATCAGCAGGTCGATGCGGTCGGCGGTGAGGCCGTTGCGCTGGAGGAAGGCCTGCACACGGTCGCGCAGGGGCTCCGGCCCGCCGCGGTAGCTGACGTCCACGTCCACCACGCGCACGGACGTGCCGGGACCGGGTGAATCGCCAAGTACGAAGAAGGCGGCCCCTTCGCCACAGAGGGCCCCGCCGTCGGTGGCGCGCAGCACCTCCAGGTTGGGCACATCGTGCTGCTTCCAGATGCCGCTGCGGCGCTGCACCAGGTAGTAATCGGGCGTGATGCTCTCGGCGCCGCCCACCAGCACGGTGCTGCGCCCCTCCAAGCCCACCTGCATCCATCCATCGAGCAGGGCGGTGGTGAAGGAGATGCCGCGGTGCAGGTAGGTGTAGTTGTAGCCGGTGCAGCGGGTGGCCAGGGCGATCTGCCCCGCCACGTTGTTGTGCGTGCTCTGGATGAAGGCCGTGGGGTTCGGCACGTCCTCATTGTTGTGCAGCAGGGGCACGAAGAAGCGCTCGGTGCTTTCCATGCATCCGAGGCCCGTACCCACGATGATGGCCTCGGGAGACGCGCCGCCGGCGCGATCCAGGGCGTTGAGCGCGGTGCCCAGCCCGATCTTCGCCACCTTTTCCATGCGCCGCCCGCGCACGGGGTCCACATAGCGGCGCAGCTCCGGCACCACGGCCTTCAGCGGATGGGTCGTGTACGCGGTCACCCGCTCCAGGCGGTCCGTATCGAACACCGGTTGGGGGCCGATGGCCGAGGCCTCGCGGATGTGGACCGGACGCTTCATGACCGTGCTTCCGGTGCGCTGAGCACCAGGCTGGTGTTGTTGCCGCCGAAGCCGAAGGAGCTGCTCAGCACATGCCGCACGTTCACGCCGCGTTGGGTGCTCGTCACGGGCACCAACGGCGCTTCGGCCAGGGGCGTGCGCCAGCGCAGGTTGGCGAAGTGCACGCCATGCCGGATGGCCAGCACGGAATACACCGCCTCCACCGCACCGGCCGCACCCAGGGTGTGACCTGTGAACGACTTGGTGCTGCTGAACGGCGGCACCTGCGCGCCGAAGAGGCGGGTGAGGGCGATGCCTTCCGAGCTGTCGTTGTTGGGCGTGCCGGTGCCGTGAACGTTCACATAGCTGATGGCCTCGGGGGTCAGCCGCGCCATGGCCAGGGCCTGCCGCATGGCCTCGTAGGCACCGGTGCCATCGGGCGAGGAGGCGGTGGCATGGAAGGCCTCGTTGGTATTGGCGTACCCGCTCACCACGGCCAGCACCCCGGCACCCCGGGCCCGCGCGCGGGACTCGGTCTCCAGCACCAGATAGGCCGCGGCCTCGCCCAGGTTGAGCCCGGCGCGGTCGCGGTCGAAGGGGCGGCAGGGCTCGCGGTCCAGGATCAGCAGCGAGTTGAAGCCGTTGACGGTGAACTTGCAGAGGGCGTCGCTGCCGCCCACCACGGCCACGTCCGTGAGGCCATGCCGCAGCAACCGGTCGCCGAGCATCAGGGCGTTGGCGCTGCTGGAGCACGCGGTGCTGATGGTGGTCACCAGGGCGCGGAAGCCCAGTTCGGCGGCGATGCGCTGGGTGTGGTCGCCGGGGTCGTGCGTGCCCAAGTATTGCGCGGCCTCGTCAGGGATCTCCGGCAGGAAATACCGGTCGTAGATGGGCTCGGTCTTGTCGATGCCTCCAGCGGTGGTGGCCGAGATGAAGGCGGTGCGCTGGCCGGAAGGGTCGATGCCGGCATGGGCCAGGGCCTCCTTCACGGCGCGCAGGCCGAGCAGGGCCGTGCGGGTCCAGCTGCGCAGGCTGCGGGGTGCGGCGAGGGCGGCGAGGGCTTCATCGGCCAAGCGGACCTCGGCCACGGGGATCTGGCCGCGGTGGCGGGTGGGCAGCACGGTGATGGGGCCGATGCCGGTCCGCTCGTGCAGCAACGCGTCGAGGTTCTCCTCCACGGTGGTGCCCAGGGCGCTGATCACGCCCAGGCCGGTGATCACCACGCGGTCGCTCATGGTCAACGCGAAGAAACGACCCGTTCGGCCACGATGGACACCAGCAGGCATACCGCGGCGAAGACGGCCAGGGGGATGAGGTACATGACCAGCTCGGCCAGGTCGCCCTGGCGCAGCATCACCACGTTGAAGGCCTCCATGCTCCAATTGAGGGGCGAGATGCGGCCGATCATCTGCATGGGCGCGGGCATGATGTAGAGCGGGACCCAGATGCCGCCGATGGCGCTCATGATCACCACGGCGGTGCTGCCCAGGATGGCCGATTGCTGCTGGGTGCGGCTGAAGGAGCCGACCAGCACCCCGAAGGAGGTGGCCGCCAAGCCGATGAAGAGGGCGGCGAGCACCAGCAGCAGCAGGTCCTCCGGGGGGCCGAAGCGCAGGGGCGGCAGGCCGAAGAGCGGAAGCACCCAATGGCCCACGCTCAGCAGCAGGGCCAGCTGGGTGAGGCAGACCACGAGGTACGCGGTGATGCGCCCGATGAGGCGCTCGGCCACGCTGCCCGGCATGGTGAGCAGGCGCACCATGCATCCGGCCGTGCGCTCCTTCACCATGTTGCCGGCCAGCAGCACCACGGTGAAGAACATCGCGAAGATGGTCCAGGCCGGCACGTTATGGGCGGTGGTGTCGCTGGCCACCCGGCTGCCGGTGAGCTCGCGGGCGGCAAGCTGCTGGTCGATGCCCACGAAAGGGCCGCCCAAGGCGATCGGGGGAAGGGTGTCCCCGTTGATGGCCTCCAGCCGCACGCGCATATCGGCGAGCAGGCGCTCGGAGCTGATGCCGGCCAGCACGCGCACCAGGCTGCTGCGCACCAGTTCGCGGAAGACGTGCTTCACCGCGGGGTCCACCACCATCAGGACGGAGGAGCTGTCGCTCGCCGGAGCGGCCGTGCTGTCGCCGGTGAGGGGGTCGAAGAGCAGGGCCATGGCGCCTTGAGAGCGGGCCTCGACGGCTTCGCTGGCGTTGACGGGCACCACCACGCCGATCTGGTGCTCACCCCGGCGGACGCGTTCACGGAACTCCACCTCGTCAAGCTGCTGACCGTTGGTGATCGTGAAGCTTCCGGTGGCCTCCAGCCCGCGCAGCACGGCCTCCCCTACCGGACCTTCGTCCAAGTCCTTGAAGAGCACGCGCACCTGCTTGTCGCTGAAATCGCGGAACGGGGCATCCTGCACCACGGCCATCACGCTCACCAGGAAGATGGGCATCACGTACACCAGCAGCAGGCCCGTGCGGTCGCGCAGCAGCAGCAGCAGCTCCTTGTGCACGTGGGCGATGATGCGGGTGAACATGGGGTCAATCGCGGAGTTCGCGTCCGGTGAGGCGGAGGAAGGCGTCCTCCAGGCGTTCGTGGCCGCCACCGCGCGGCGTGGACAGCTCGCCCACGCTGCGCCCATCGTCCATCACCACCACGCGGGTGCACAGGCGCTCGGCCTCCTCCAGATGGTGGCTGGTGTAGAGCACGGTGGTGCCGCCGGCGTTCACCTCCTGGAGCAGGTCCCAGATGGCCGCTCGGCTCTGGATGTCGATGCCCACGGTGGGCTCGTCCAGGAAGAGGATCGGCGGCGCATGGAGCAGCGCCACCACGATGTTGAGACGCCGTCGCATGCCGCCGCTCCAGTGCCGCACCTGCTCGTTGGCGCGGTCCTGCAGCCCGGTCCTGACGAGCAGGGCCTCGGCACGTTCGGTGAGCGCGGTGCTGGCCAGGCCGTGCAGGCGGCCGAAGTAGCGCAGGTTCTCGCGGGCGGTGAGGGTGTCGTACAAGGCGATCTCCTGCGGCACGAAGCCGATGAGGCGATGGACGCGGCCGGGCTCCTTCACCACGTCGAGGCCGCGTACGCGCACCCGACCTGCACTGGGCGCCAGCACCCCGGTGAGGATGCTGATCATCGTGGTCTTGCCGGCGCCGTTGGGGCCGAGCAGGCCGAAGAACTCACCGGGCATCACCTGCAGGTCCATGCCGTTCAGGGCGGGACGGCCTCCGCTGCGATAGCGCTTCACCAGGCCCTCCACCCGGATGTCCGGGGTGGTCATAGCTGCTTGGCGAACTGGTGGAGCTCCTTGAAGAAGGCGGTCTCCTGGCGCCCGATTTCGGTCAGCTTGTCAGCCAGGTGGTCGTACGTGATGTGGCCCTCCGCGCGGCCTTTGCACAGGCGGCCGGCCTCGTAGGCCAGATCGCGCCATTGATCGCCGATACGGTTCATCTCCAGGGCCTTCTCCTTCAGCGCCGGCGCGTTCAGCAGCTTGGACGTCTCCATCAGGAAGGCGGCGAAGATGAAGCGGAAGCCGGCGCCGCCGGTTCCGATCTCCTCCTGCATGCGGATCAGGTTGCCCAGGGCCAGGCGCGCGTCCTTCTCGCCCAGGCGCCGTTCGTACTGACGCAGCCTGCCGGCCAGGTAGCCGATGCCCTTGGTGCCGAACATGGGCAGCGGGGTGGTGCTCATGTCACGGGCCGTGCGGCGAAGCCCGCGGACGGCGGCCCTGCGGATGTCGGCATCGGTGGGGACGGTGGTCGGGTAATACATCCGGCCCTTGATGTTGGGCATGCCCTTGGCGAAACGGGCACGGATCAGCGCGGAACGGTGGATCCGCGTAGGGCCGTCCATCACCGGATCGCTCACCAGGTATTCATCCCCCTCCTTGCCGAACACGACGATGTTGTGGCCATTGAAATGGAAGCGGAACGCCTTGGGGAGGTACGGCAGGTAGAACACGCTGGTGAGCATGCCCACGGGCAGGCCCTGGGCCAGCACGCGGTCCAGCTCATCCATCGCCTCGCGCGGGTCGCGGAAGCTCACCCGCCGGATGCCGATCCCGAGCCGCTTGGTGAACCGGCTGAAGATCCAGCCGGGCAGGATGCGATAGCTGGTCACCGGGATGCCGTTCATCTTCAGGAAGGGCATGTGGCTGAAGAACAGACCGGAGCCGATGCCGAAGGCCATGGGCTCGCTCACGGGCAGGCCGTGGAAGCGCATCAGGTTGCTGATCACCCCCGTTTCGCAGTGGGCGCTCTGCTGGTGGTCGAAGGGGATCACGAGGTCGCGCTGGCTCATCGGGGCACCTGCTTCAGCTCCTCCACCGACACCAACAACACTTCGGCATATCGGTTCAGCAGGGCCTCGTCCAGCTCCGCGAAGCCGGCGGGCTCCAGATGGCGCTTCACCTTGCGGGCGGGCAGGTCCATGTGCTGGGCCAGCAGGGCGGCGTCCATCATGTTCTTCTCCATGTGGTAGGCCAGCGGGCTCTGTTCGCCCCGGAGCACCTGCTGCCGGGTGGCCTCCACCCGCTCATGGATCACATCCCACGCCTGGCTCAGGGCCACGTTCTCCGGCTCCCAACCCACGCTGGGCACCTTCTCGAACTCGCCGTTCTCGTTCAACGCGTATTTCACCACCTTGAACTTGCCTTCCAGCATGTTGGCGTCGTCCTGGGGCACGTCCTCCTTCTTCATGCACTTGGGTCCTCCGGAAGGGCGATGGATCCACCGACCGGGGAAAGGGACCGCGAAGATAGCCAGCCGGGCAGGAAGGTCGGGGAGGCCTACTCCGCCGTGAGCAGGGCGAAGGCGTAACTGAAGCGGGCGCTCTCGGGCACCATCAACAGCACCTTCTGACCCTTCTTCACGTGGCCCTCGGCGATGAGGTCGCGCAACTGGAGGAAGATGGAGGCCGACCCCACGTTGCCTACGCGCGGCAGGTTGATGAACCACTTGCTCATGGGCACCCCGATGCCCTGGGCCACCATCTCGTCATGCACCTTGTCGCGGAAGAACATGCTGCTGAGGTGCACGAGCATGTGGTCGATGGACGCGGGGTCCAGGCCGTGACGCTCGAAGGTCTCGCGCAGGAAGCGCACGCCCACGGGCACGATGTTGCGGCCCAGGAGCTTCACGTCCTGCTTCATGGTGAAGATGGAGCGCCCGGCGAGGTCCTGCGGGGGGAAGTGCTTCCAGCCGAGGTAGCGGCCCTCCTCGTCCTTGTCACCGCCGCTGTACATGCACACGTCCAGCTCGTTGGCGAAGGAGCGGCTCACCACCCACTCCATGCGCAGGCTCAGCGGTCCGCGGGGGGCGGGTTCCATCAGCACGGCGGCGGCGCCATCGCTCAGCATCCAGCGGAGGAACTCCTTCTCGAAGCCGATGATGGGGTCCTGCTCCAGCTGGCGGTACCGTTCGGTCTCCCGTTCGAAGTTGCGGGCCAGCATCATGGGGCTCACCAGCTCGCTGCCGGCGGCCACGGCGTTGCGCGACAAGCCGGCGGCCACGCTCATGTAGCCGTACTTCAAGGCGTGCATGCCGGTGCAGCAGGCGCCGGCGGTGCTCACGATCTCCAGCGGATGGTCCAGCTCGCCATGCACCTGGGAGGCGTGCGAGGGCAGGAACTGATCGGGGCTGCTGGTGCCGCAGGCCAGCACCTCCAGGTCGCGCACGGCAAGGCCATCACCGGCCAGACCTTTCACGGCCTTGGCCACCAATTGCGCGTTGCTGTGGGTGATGCGGCCCTGGCGGTCGAGCGCGTAGTGGCGCTGGAGGATGCCGTTGTTGCGCAGCACGATATGCTGGGCGCGCGACAGCTTCCCGTCGATCATGCCCAGGAAGTCCGTCATCTCCGCGTTGGAGACCGGTGCGTTCGGCAGGAACCCGGAGACCCGGGTGATGTAGACGTCGTGCAAGGCCTTGCGTTCTTCCCCCCCCTTTACTGCGGACCGGCAAAAGTAACCGATGGCCGCACCGGCCCCAAAACACCGGGCAAGGGCCTGTTGTTCAGGGGTCTCCGTACGTCGACAAGCGCTCCACCTCGGCGCGCAACTGCCTGCGCTTCACCAAGGAGAGCAGTCCCGTGGTGAGCGTGGTAAGGGGGCCCAGGATGAAGACCCCGATGGTGAGCACGGTGCTGAAGACCTTCACCCGGCGCAACCGGCTGGACGGGTCGCGGTCCACCTTGGCCAGGATGTAGCGGCGGTATTTGCCGAACAGGAAGGTGGCGCGTTTCTCCAGCATCAACAGGCTGGGCACGATCCGGATGGAGCCCTCCGCCCGCAGTGCGGTGTTCAACCCGGTCATCTCACCGCGATGCAGATGCTGCACCAGCACCCGCCCGAAGCGCGCGGACGCGTCCATGTCCTCCCCGCGGATGCCGGCCGCGGGGAAGACCAGGAAGGGGTCGCGACGGCCCCAGAACATCCAGCGGATGATGGTGATCACGCTGACGAGGTTGGGACTTCGGTCCACCACGGTAATGTGGCCCACCAGGCGACCGCGCAGGGCGGCCACGGCGGTGCGCATGTGCTCCTGGGCCAGCACCCACATGTTCCGGGCGCCCACCACCGTCAGCACCGGCCGGTCCGCCAGGTAGCGCGCGGCGTCGGGGTGCTTCAGGAAGCTCGTCATGGGGATGCTGGGGTTGAGGAACCAGATGGTGTAGCCCAGGATCACCAGGTCGTATGGACCGTCCGGCGGCATGGACAGCGGCTCCAGCGGCACGGGGTCGTGACCCACCGCCTCGGGGAAGCAGTTGAAGAAGGTGAGGCGTGTCCACGGGAAGGGATAGGGTGTGGCGGGCCTCAAGGGCAGGTGGTCCACCGCGAACCCGGCATCCTGCAAGGGTGCCACGATGCGGTCGAGCAGGGTGGAGAGCTGGCCGGTCTGCGAGTAGTGGATGACGAGGACGCGCTTCATGCTCAGGACGCACCGAAGTATTGGGCCAATTTGCGCAACGGTTTGCGGACGACCAGCAGGGCTGGCGGCGTGAAGCCGTGGTGGCGCCATGCTTCGACCACCTCGCGGTTCGCCCTCCAGATGTGCGCCAGGCTCTTGTTGCTTGCACCGCCCAGCCGGAAGCGCACGATGGTGAGCGGCACGTAGCGCGCATGCAGCCGGTGGGTGTAGAGGAAGCGGAACATCAGTTCATAGTCGGCGGCGATCCGAAAGCGCAGGTCGAAGCCGCCGAAGCGCTGGTAGGCCTCGCGCCGGATGTAGGTGCCCAGGTGGGGCGGCATCCAGCCCGTACGGAAGTTCTCGCGGTGGTAGTCGCCTCCTTTCCAAAAGCGCCGCACCTTCCGGATGTCGCGCGGGTCCACCATGTGGGCATCGCCGTAGATCACGTCGGCATCGCCTTTCGCGAACTCCGCGGCGAGCTTCGCGATCACCTCCGGCCCCTCGAGCAGGTCACCGGCGTTCACGAAGCCGATCACCTCGCCGGTGGCGCGGGCCAGGCCCTTGTTCATGGCGTCGTACACGCCGGTGTCGGGCTCGCTGATGATCAGGGACCGGCCATCGTCGAGGCGCTTGAGCACGGCCTGCGTGGCCGCATCGGGGGAAGCGCCGTCCACGATGATGTGCTCGATGTGCGGATGGGTCTGCGCGCGCACGCTGGCCACCGTCTCGGCCAGCTCCTCGCCGGCCTTGTAGCACACGGTGATGAGCGTGAACCTCATTCGATCACGCGTTCGCGCACCGGCTGTGCCGGATTCCCCTGGTAGATCGTGTAGGCCTCCAGGTCCTTCGTGGCCACGCTGCCGGCGGAAAGCACACTGTGGCTCCTCAGGGTGACCCCGAGCATCACCATGGCCCCGGCGCCCACCCAGCTGCCTTCCTCCAGCACCACCGGACCGCTGAGGGTGGGGTAATCGACCTTCTTGTAGTTGTGGCTGCCCTGGATGATCATGGCGCCTTGGCTGATCACCACGTGGTCGCGGATGATGAGCTGGTCGATGTTGTCGAGCCAGGCGCGCTGCCCGATCCACACGTGGTCGCCGATGGTGAGCTTCCACGGGTACTTGATGTTCACCCCGGGATGCACCACCACCCCCTTCCCCACCCGCGCGCCGAACAGCCGCAGCAGCGCGGGCTTGGGCGAGCGGAACGGGAACAGCGGGTTCAGGAAGAAGAGCACGTTGGTGAAGTACCACAGCGTCATCTTCACCGCACCGCCCCCCTTGGGGAAGTCGGCGTTGGTGAAACGGCTGAGGTCGACGCGCTTGCGGTCCATTCGATCAAGGTTCGAAAAGATCGACGACGAGCTCGTTCCGCAACCGAAGGAAGCCCTTATCCGCCGTGAGCAGCGGCACACCCAGCACAAGCGCAGTGGCTGCGATGACCGCATCGGGGAGTTTGATCCCGTGGTCCCTCCGAATGACGATGGCTTCTTCCTTGATCCGCTCCTCGATCCCCAGCACCGTACATCGCCTCATGAACTCGCGCACGACCATCTCGTCCTTCCGCACCCTGAACGGATAGCTCAGGCACTCCATTTCAGTGACCACGGAAACGAACAGCCGCTTCGATTCCATGTGCGCGGCCAGGACCTCATTGCCGCCGAGCGTCAGGATCACCACGTTGGTGTCCAGCAGCAGGCCATCACCACTCATCGCGCACGCGCCGCTGATAGGCCACGGGATCCTCGTTCAGGATAAGCTTGCCGACCAGGTCCTTCACGGTCGCACCCTGGGGTGGTCTGCGGGCTTTGTTCCGCGTGATGGTCCCCTTGCGCTTCGCGCGCTTTTTTGGTGCCTTGGTGGCCATGCATCAAAGATAGACCGGCAGTTCAACCCCTGACCAGCAGGTCCAGCGTGCTTTTTGCGGTCGCGGGATCGTCCAAATATCGCCTGCCGAGCGCGAACGCGCCCCGCGACAGCTTCTGCAGCGCCTCCTCGTCCATGTGCACGAGGTGCTGCACGGCCCGCGTGAAGGATCCAGGCTCGTCGAGACGGATGTCCCATCCCGCATCCATCCGCTCCAGGTCCTTCCACGGCGTCCGATCACTGATGACCAGCGGCACACCGGCGGCCAGCGCCTCCACCATCGTGTGCCCGAAGTTCTCGCCCTGGCTGGGCATGAAGAGGGCGTGGTAGTGCGCGAACAACTCAGGCACCTCCTCGGGCGGCACGGTGCCCTTGTGCGTCACCGTGATGGTGGGCGGCAGCTCCGCGATGGCCGCGCGGCATTTCGCCCAGTACGCTTCATCGTAGATGGGCCCGTACAGGTCGAAGGTGACGTGGCCCTGCACGGGCTTCAGGCATTCGATGGCGAAGAGGGTGTTCTTCTCCACGGCGATGCGGGCCACGCTCACCAGGCGCAGTTCGCCGGGTTGTTTCGCACGCGGGCGTGGTGCGGCCGCCGTGAGCTTCCGGCCCAGGTTGGGCACCAGCTTCACCGTGGCCTCCCTCCCGATCCAGCGCTTCACATCCTCCACCTCCTCCGCATTGGTGGCCTGGAAGATGACGCCACGGTAGCATCCGAGCAGCCGCATCACCGCCAGGAACGCACGCTTCTTCAAGGTCCCGTGCTCCATCATGCCGGCGGCGAGCATGCCACGCACGGCCACCACCCGATGCTGCGCCGAGCCCTTCAGCAGCCACAGCGGCATCACGCTGAACCATCGCGAGTACAGGCCGTTGATGTAGACCGTGCGCCAGGCCTCCTGGGCCAGCAGCTTCCGCCAGGTGGTCGCGTTAACACCACCGCGCGAGGCGTACCACACCTTCTCCCCTCCCGGCATCTCCGTCCACCGATCCGGTGTCACACCCGCATAGGGCGTGGTCTCCGTGTAATCGGTATCGGTGGTCACGATGTGCAGGTCGACCTTGTCGCGCAGGTGGTCCACGAGGTTGGCCATGCTGCGCACGGGTCCACCCGCCTTGTAGCCGGGCAGGTACCAGTCGACGAAGACCAGGAGCTTATGCTTCACGGCGTGCTTTCATCAGGTCCATCACCACCCGTGCCCAATCCGCAGGCGTCCACTTCGCCCCGAGGGCATGGCTTCGTTCGCCCATGGCGCGCAACTGGGCATCGCTGCACTGGACAAGCTGGCGCAGGGCGTTGCGCATGTCGGTGGCATCTCCTCCGGCAAAGCGGACACCGTTCTCCCCGGAGCCGAGGAAGCGTTCCCCCGCCCCCACCGCGCTGCTCAACAGCAAGGGAAAGCCTGCACACGCATGTTCATGCACCACCACGCCCCACGGTTCATAGGTGCTGGGCAGCACGAAGACGCCGCACTGCTCAAGCACCTGCGGCATCTCCTCCACCTGCACGAAGCCCAGGTGCCTGATGCGCGGATGACGACCGGACGGGGAGCGGGTCACGGCTTCGTGGAGCTCACCCGTTCCTGCGATCCACAGTTCCCAATCGCCGGCAAGCCCGTCGTCGGACAGCTTGGCGAACACGTCGCACAGCATCTGGTGCCCTTTCGAGGGGATGTAGCGGGCCACGCAGAGCAGGCGATGGGGCCAATGGAGTGCACGCCGGTCCAGGAGCTCCTGACCAAGCGGCAGGAACCGGTCCGTATCCGCGCTGTAGAACCCAGTGCGGATGTTGAGCGAGGGAAAGCCGAGGCGTCGGGCATAGCGGGCCTGGGCCTCCCCCGTGACCCAGGCATGGCTGAAGGTGCGTCGGAGCCAGAGACGCGTGGCGGCCACAGCGGCCCATTGCCGGGCATCGCCGCGCCAGGCGGTGTCGCTGCACATCACCGTGGGGAGCCCCTGCTTGTACAGCATGCGACAGACGCGGAGGTAGCCCTTGTCCACCCAGCCGCTGGCGAAGGTGATGTCGGGCCCCACACCATGGGCCAGCCGCAGCAGGGCCTGGTCGTCGTAGGCATCGCGCTCGTACACCTTCACGCGGTCGGCGAAGCGCAGGTCGAAGGGGGCCTCGCGGTTCACCGGCCAGCGCACGATGTGCGCCTCCACGTTGTGATCGCGAACCAGTCGATCGACGCAAGCGAGGAAATAGGGGGCCAGCTCCGTGTAGAGGAAGAGCGCCTTGCGGTGCGTGCTCATGCGACCTGACGCGGGAGGTGGGCCACGCCCGCGTCCAGCAGCGCGCCGAAGGTGGTCATGGGCAGGTCATCGAACAGGCGGCGCATCTTGGGCTCGGTGGTCGACAGGTTCACGTAGCTCATGAAGCGGCGTTTGGCGCTCATGGGCAGCCGCGGGTGATCGGGATCCACCTCGCGCGGGTGCAGGTAGAACACCACGGGGCGTTCCTGCTTGAGCACTGCACGGGCACGGTCGCGGATCACCGGATACGGGAAGAAGCGCAGGTAGCCACCGCCGAAGAAGTAGAGGTCGCGGCCGAACACGCGGTCCATGCTGATGGGGAACTCCACGATGTCGCCGGCGGGTGTGGGCACCACATGGGGCACGGGCAGCGCGCCCGGCCAGCCACCGTGGTTGCGGCTCCCGGGCCAGATCGAGCTGTCGTAGGCATGGCCGGTCTCCGCAAGGGCCTCGAAGAACCACGGTGTCTCGCGCGTGGCGCTGAATCCCGGCGCACGGTAGCCACGCACCTTCACCCCCGCCGCATCCTCGATGATGCCCTTGGCGCGCCGCACATCCTCGGTGAAGTGGCGGCGGTCGTGCTTGTAGACCAGCTCGTGCGCGTAGCCGTGGGAGGCGACCTCATGTCCCTGCGCCACAGCATCACGCAGGAGCTGCGGGTGGCGCTCGGCCACCCAGCCCAGGAAGAACAGCGTGGTGCGCACCCGCTTTTCGGCGAACACGTCGAGCATGCGGCCGAAGGAGGCCTCCACGCGTGACTCCAGCCGCCCCCACTGTTCCAAGGGTGGCGTGGAAGGCACGTCGAGGATGTGGAACCACTCCTCCACATCCACGGAGAACACGCACCGGGCGGCCATGCGGCAAAGGTACCCGGCCGGTTCAGCCGATCCGCAGTCGACCGAGAAACCGGGGACGCTCGCCCCGGTCGAACCGTGTGCGGTGGTATCGGATCAGGAGCAGGATGAACGGCACACCGATCAGGCTCGGCCACAGCCACTGGAGCCATACGGGCTTGATGGCACCCAGGTTCACCGCGCTGAACGCGGATACGGTGGCGATGTAGCTCCCCAGGAAACCGCTGAAATGCGCATAGAGCCATTCCTGCTTGTCGTGGTGGGTGCGGTAGAACCGCAGCAGCTGGAGGAGCACGAACGCACAGCCGATGGCACCGAAGACCGTGAAGATGATCGCGGTGCTGCTCCGATCACCGTGGATCAGATGGACGGCGCCCCACAGGAGCAGGCCGGTGTTCACCAGGCCGGCGGCGCCGTGCATCAGCAGGTCCCAACGACCCGGTCGCTGACCCTTGTGCAGGCCTTTCAGGTAGAGCCCGCGGTAGCCGGATAGGGCCATATGAAAGCTGAAAAAGGCCACCAGGGCCATGAGCGGATTGGGGCGCCAAATGCTGGCCAGCAGTGCGGTGGTGCAGACCAACGCCATGGCGTAGAAGAAGGTACGGCCCCACCAGCGGTGCCAGCGACCGCCCTTGCGCATGAGCATGGCCAACGGCGCAGCGCCCAGGGCGATGGCTCCGGCGAAGGCATGGAGCTTGAGGACAACGGCTTGTGGGTCCATGCGATCGCCGTGGCGGATCAGGGGGTGATGAGGAGCGGTGCGGCGGAACGGCTGCCGTCGGCTGACAGCGCGTGCAGCATGTAGATGCCCGGGGCAACGGAGGGGACGCGCAGTGGTTCGGAGGGATGCGACCCAGGCCAGCCCGCCACCTGCCGACCCTGCTGATCCAGCAGCACGACCGAGCGGCGCTGGGCGTTCCCTCCGGCCAGGGTCACGATGATCGCATCGCCGGGGCGGGCGGGGTTGGGGTGGAGCAAGAGGCCCGGGGTGGCTGGTCGAAGATCGGGGATGGGGAGGGGGTCGAGGGTTTCCGTGAAACCGCCGCTCAAGGGAGCCCCGAAGTGTTTTACGCCCAGCACGGCCTGTGGTCCAGGTCCCGCACCATTCGTTCGCCCGACCAACACATAGCCCCCATCGATGGTGGCGGTGACATCGAACGCCTCATCCTGTTCCAGCCCCCCGAATGTCGGACCTTCAATGTAGGTCCCCGTGGCGGAAGTATGCCACATGTACATGTCCGCTCCACCAGCGCCGAAAGCGTCGGTCGACCCGGCAACGCACAGGTCGCCGTTCTGTAGTTCAATGATGCCGTGGGCCTCCCATGTACCTTGACCGTAGGTCACCTCATTCCATAGGAAAGCACCCGCGCCATCGAACTTGACGAGGAGCATGGTCCGATAGGGCACGATCCCTTCAGTGATCCCGCCCACGGCGAACCCGCCGTCGACCGTGGAGGTCACGGACCGGCCTTCATCCCAAGCAACACCGCCCCAGTTGGTCTGCCAAAGAAGTTCTCCATCCGGGTCATAGCGCAGCAGGATGATGTCCTGTCCACCATCCAGTGCCGTGTTGACGACCACGGCGCAGCCACCATCGGGGAGTCCGACCACGGCCGTTGCCTCCTCACTTCCCACCGACCCATACGTTCGTGTCCATAGGGTATCGCCCGCCTGATCGATGCGAATGATCCACGCTTCACCGGATCCGTCCCCTGTGCTGAACGTCTGCCCGACCACGACCCATCCACCTGGAACCGTGGCCGCGGCATTGAACAGGTCCCACCCTGCCTGCCCATAGGTCCTTTCCCACAACGCTGCTCCCATAGGGTCGGCGCGTACGAGAAGCCCATCATAGCCGAGCGCGGGGTCGATATAGCTGTTCCCGACGACCAGAAGGTGCTCATCATCGGTCCGTACCAGGTCCACTCCCTGCTCAACACCTGGACCACCGAACGTCGTGGACCAGACCAACGCCCCCGCACTGTCCACGCGGACCAGGTAGACGTCACCACCTCCGCTACCAAAGCTGCCGGTACTGCCGACCAGAACGTATGCCGTGTCCGCGGTGGCCTCCACAGCCAATGCTTGATCCGATCCGAACCCACCATACGTGCGCTGCCAGGTGAGCTGAGCATCCACCGCGCGCGGAATGACCAGTACGAGCGCGAGCAGAAGGGTGCGGCTGCGGTTCGGAGCGCTCATCTTCATTGCCCGAATATCGGAACGCCGGGGCCAATGGACCTACTTTTGACGCCAGGTGATGGGCGAACGCTGCCCACAACTCCAGCACCCAACTTGCGATCATGCGCGGCTTACTGGGTTTCGTTGTGTTCCTCGTCGTTCTGGTCCTGATCGACCTCTATGCCTATAAGGGCGTCCATACTGCGGTGAGCGGATGGACCCAGGGAGGACGACGAGCAGTGCGGCTGATCTACTGGGCGCTGTCCATCGGCATGCTGGCCTTGCTGGTGTGGGTGGCGGTGAGCATCCAGGATCTGCGCAGCACGCGCAACCACTCCTTCATGTTCTCGCTGGCGGCACTGTTCATGCTGTTCTTCCTGCCCAAAGTGGTGATCATCCTCTTTCACGGCCTGGAGGACCTCATTGAGGCCGGCCGCTGGCTCTTCGACAAGCTCACGCCCGGAGATCCGGTATCATCCGGTGAACCGATCACGCGGTTGAGGTTCATCTCGCAGGTGGGCCTAGCGCTGTCGGCCATCCCGTTCGCCGGCGTGCTGTATGGCATCACCCATGGACGGCGCAACTTCCGCATTGAACGCCTCCACATTTCCGCACCCCACCTGCCCGCCGCCTTCGACGGGTTGCGCATCGTGCAGATCAGCGACCTGCATCTGGGCAGCTTTCCCAGCGGCACGGACATCGTGAGGAAGGGTGTGGACCTGATCAACGAGGAGCGCCCGGACCTGATCCTCTTCACCGGCGACATGGTGAACGACTACGCGGACGAGGCCGAAGGCTGGGTGGATACGCTCAAGGACCTACAGGCGCGGATCGGCAAGTTCTCCATCCTCGGCAACCACGATTACTCGGACTACGCGCGCTGGGACTCGCCAGAGGCGAAGAAGGCCAACCTGGAGCGGCTCAAGCGGCACCATCAGACCATGGGGTTCCGGTTGATGCTGGACGAGAACACCCGCATCGAACGCGAGGGCGAAGCGATCACCCTGCTCGGTGTGCAGAACTGGGGGCGCCGCTTCCAGCAGTACGGCGACCTGGCCAAGACCCTGCAGGGGCACGACCCGTCGACGTTCCGCATCCTGATGAGCCACGACCCTACGCACTGGGAGGAGCAGGTGCTGGGCACAGGCATCGACCTCACGTTGAGCGGGCACACGCACGGCGCCCAGTTCGGCATCACCATCGCCGGACAGACCTACAGCCCCGCCCAATGGGTGTACAAGCGCTGGGCAGGCCTCTATACCGAGGGCGCACAGCGCCTTTATGTGAACCGGGGCTTCGGCTTCATCGGCTTCCCAGGTCGTGTGGGCATGCCGCCGGAGATCACCGTGATCGAACTGCGGCGGGGCTTGGAAGCGCCGCGTTCCTGATGCAACGATCAGCCGAAGCACCCCCTGACGTTGGTGCATCCCGGACCCGATGGTCGGGTCTGCATGTGGGGCGCTCAGGTGGACTGTTCCTATTGATCGTGATCCTGGCACTGCAAGGCTGGACCTATTACTATCCGGGGATCCTCAACTCCCGACCGCAGGGATACCACGCATGGAGGCAGAGCGACTGCTTGTCAATGGCCTGGCACTACGCGCATGAGGACATCCCTTGGTGGGAAGGAAAAATGCACTACCTCGGTGCGGACGGCACCGGCCGAGCCTTAAGCGAACTGCCGCTGCTGCCCTACTTCATGGGAAGGCTGTGGCGGTCCACAGGGCAGAAGGAGTGGCTGTACCGGGCGACCGTCCTGATCCTTTCCATCTCGGGCTTGGTGGCCCTCTTTCTCACGGCCATCCGGCTTCTCAAGGATGGCGTGCTGGCGGCCTGGGTATCCGCCTTTCTGTTCACCTCTCCCATGGTGGCGTACTACGCGAACAACTTCCTGTCGAACGCCGTGGCCCTCGGCTTCGTGCTCTTGGGCTGGTATGCCACCGCATCCGGCATTCTACGTTCGGATCGAGCACGGCTCGTGGGAGCCATGGCGTTCTTCACCTTGGCCGGGCTGCTAAAAGCCACTGCGGCGCTGAGTCTTCTGATCATGCTCGGGATGGTGCTCATCTCCTACATGCCGTTGCGCCAGGCACTCCTCGGCACATGGCGTCCGCCGCATCGGGCCGTCCTGATGATCGCCGGACTGACCGGGCTGTCCGTCATCGCCGCGTGGTACACCTACGCCCGGTGGTACAATGCAGGGCAGGCGCAAGGCGTCTTCCTTATCGGAACACTTCCCTACTGGAGCATACCGGCAGCGGAGCTTGACGCGGTGTGGAAGGGCTTCAGCGAACACCTTCGTCGCGACTACCTGCGCCCGGACCTCTATCTCGTGCTCGGCGCCATGACCGTGCTGGCCTTGTTCGCACATCAACGGGTCCCACGTGCTCTATGGACGGCATCCGCGCTGCTATCGCTTGGTGTTCTTTCCATCAGCATCCTGTTCTTCGGTGCGCTGAGGGACCATGACTATTACAGCCTCGACCAAGTGATCATTTTTCCCGCGGTCCTCCTCCTTGGTCTTCTGGCCCTGGTCCGTGGTGGATCGGGCATCACTCGCACGTGGCCTTTCCAGCTGGCTCTGTTGGTGGTGTTGGTGCATGGAACCGACTTCGCGAGGCGAAGGATGGCGGACCGGTACGCCACCTGGATGAACCACGAGTACTTGACGCAGCATGAACCGCTGGGCCGGATCCGTGAAGCGCTCCAGGCCATGGGTGTGGACCGTTCAGCCCGCGTGGTGAGCCTTCCTGACATCAGCTTCAATCGAAGCCTGTATCTCATGGAGAGGTCGGGCTGGACCGATTTCGAAGGACTGAGCGACGACCCCGAACGGCTCCGCGCGAAAGCGGAACAAGGTGCACGATACCTGATCACGACCAGCGATAGTGTGCTCCATAGACCGTCATTGCAGCCGTTCCTCGCTCACCCTGTCGGGCGATTCGAGAACGTGAGGGTCTTCGCACTGGAAAGTGCGGTAGGCACCCGGTGAACACCAACACGTTGTATACCCTTCCCACGTATGGTCTTGGCCGCGCCGGCATGCCACCGGAGATCACGGTGATCGAGCTGCGGAGGGCCTGATCAGGCAGGGAACACCGACGCCGCGTTCTGCACCACCAGGTCAAGCAGCGACAAGTCCAGTCCTGTGCGAACGCCCCGCTCCTCGAGGCTGCGCACGAACAGCTCCATCTGCAGGTTGCCCACCAGCTCGTCCTCGGCCATGGGGCAGCCCCCGTAGCCCTTGATCGCGCCATCGAAGCGGCGGCATCCGGCGTCCCACGCGGCCTGGGTCTTGGTCCTCCAGTTCTCGGGACCGCAGTGCAGGTGCGCACCGAACTCCACCTGTGGCAGGGCCGGGATCAACGCGGCGAACATCGATGTAATGTCCTTGGGGCGCGCCACACCCACGGTATCGCTGAGGGCGATGATGCGCACACCGAGCTCGTTCACCAGCCTGTTGGTCCAGTGCAGGGCCACCTCCGCGTTCCAGGGATCACCGTAGGGATTGCCGAAGGCCATGCTGATGTACACCACCAGTTCCTTGTTGGCATTGCGCGTGAGCTCGGCGATGCGGGCGATGCGGCCCCAGGAGCCCTCGATGCTCGTGTTGGTGTTGCGCTGCTGGAAGGTCTCGCTGATGCTGAAGGGATAGCCCAGATAGGTGACGCTCTCCTGCTTCACGGCCTCCTCGGCGCCGCGTTCGTTGGCCACGATCACCAGCAGCTTGCTGCGCGATCCCGTGCGGTCGATCCGCGCCAGCACCTCCGAGGTGTCCGCCAGCTGTGGGATGGCCTTGGGGCTCACGAAACTGCCGATGTCGATGGTGTCGAAGCCCACCTGCATCAGCGTGTTCAGGTAGGCCACCTTCACTTTGGTGGGGATGAAGGGACCGATGCCCTGCATCGCATCCCGCGGACATTCGATCAGCTTCACGCTTTCCATCGTGCGTAGGCCTGGTTGATGCGCTTCACGAGCGCTGGTCCTTCGTAGATGAGGCCCGTGTACACCTGCACCAGGTCGGCGCCGGCCTCGAGCTTCTCCATCGCGGCCTCCGTGGAATCGATGCCGCCGACACCGATGATCACGACGGGGCGCGGCAACCGGTCGCGCAGGTAGCGCACCACCTCGGTGCTGCGCCGGCGCACCGGCGCACCGCTCACGCCGCCAGCCCCCATCGCCTCCACCTCGGCATTCGGAGTGCGCAGGCCTTCGCGGCTGATGGTGGTGTTGGTGGCGATCACCCCGGCGATGCCGCTCTCCTTCACCACGGCCACCACGTCATCCAGCTGGGCATCGGTGAGGTCCGGCGCGATCTTCAACAGGATGGGCTTGGTGCGTGGCGAGTGCTGAGTGCCGGGTGGCGAGTGCGGTGCCTGTGCCGCACTCGCCACTCGCAACTCGCCACTCCTTGCACGAGCCATGGCCTGCAGGGCGGAAAGTATCTCGAGCAAGGGTCCTTTATCCTGCAAGGCGCGCAGCCCAGGCGTGTTCGGACTGCTCACGTTCACCACAAAATAGTCGACCACGGAGTAGAGCGCCTCGAAGCACTTCACGTAATCGTCCAGCGCCTGCTCGTTGGGCGTCACCTTGTTCTTGCCGATGTTGCCGCCCACGATCACGCCGGGCTTGCGCTTGCGCAGGCGCTCCACCGCGGCCTGCACGCCACCGTTGTTGAAGCCCATGCGGTTGATGAGCGCGCGGTCGGCGGGCAGGCGGAAGAGCCGGGGTTGCTCGTTTCCGGGCTGGGCCACGGGGGTGAGCGTGCCGATCTCGATGAAACCGAAACCCAGGGCACTGAGCGCGTCCACGTGCTTGGCGTCCTTGTCCATGCCCGCGGCAAGCCCCACCGGCGAAGGGAAGCGCAGTCCCAACACCTCCACTGCGGCGCCTGCCGGGGGATTCGCGCCGCCCACAAGGGCCATGGCGCCGGGCATGTTCCGCGCGAACTCGAGGAGGCTGAAGGTGAGGTGGTGGGCCCGCTCCGGGGATAGGCTGAACAGGAGCGGACGCAGGAGTCGATACATGGGTCGCGAAAGTAACGGGCCGGTGATCGGGCGGGGTCCCTTGATGTATGTATGGCCATACATACGTTACGATCAAGCGGACCCACCCTCCATCCCGCGCCCAATGCGGCGAAAGGCCCGATCAACCTGCCCGCGGCACCGACCGCAAGGCTTCCTGCCTGATGCTCGGAAACCCAAGCTGGTCCGAGGCTTGAGGACATCCCAGGCCGGTCCGGACATATGCATGGCCATACATATGTCCAGGTCCGATCGCTTCCCCTCATTCCAACACCATCCGCACGCCCAGAAAACCGCGAATTCCCTGAAGCGGCGCGTACATGTAGGACGTATCAAAGCTGTACCCGTTGGGGTTGCTGACCGGGTCGTCCGCCGTGCGGTCGAAGGGATCAAAGGGACGCATGAGCGGGTCCGCAGGCACGAAGTCGAGCAGGTTCTTCACCCCGCCGTACACCTCGAAACGCCCATTGAACCGATGCCTCACCTGCACGTTCAGCAGCGCGTACCAAGGAGAGTAAGCCGGGCGGAAGTCGTTGGGCTGCACCGGAAGGCGCATGGGACCGTACCACTGTCCGGTGAGGTCCACGGTGAAGCGATGCGGCAGGTCCTGGCTCAGGGCGAAGGTGCCCTGCCAGTCGGGGGCGAAGTACTGGTCCTCGCGCACCGCCCCCTCCCGGGTGAACACGTCCATCCACGTGGCCCCGGCGTTGGCCCGGAACCCGCGGCCGAGCCGGGCCTCCACGTTGAGGCTGGCACCTTGGGCGATGCCATACCCGTCAAGGTTGCGGTATACGATGAGGTCCGGGTCGGTGTCGTAGTCCGGCAGGATGCGGTTGCTGAACCGCGTGACGAAGAGCGAGGCGTCCAGCCCGATGAAGCGTTTCTCGCCCGGCCACTTGCGCACGGCATTAAGCGTGGCGTTCCACGAGCGCTCGGGCAACAGGTCCTCGGCGATCACCACGGTGCGCGCGCCGGTGAGGGCGGCATGGTCCTCGGTGAAGAGGTTCACCACCCGGTAACCGGTGCCCGCATGGGCGCGCAGGGTGAAGCGGCCGCTGGGGGCGTATTTCCAGGCCAGGCGCGGTGACTGCACCAGCCCGTGATCGCGGTCATGATCGAGGCGGTAGCCCATGAGCAGCACGCTGCGATCGCTCATCGACCATTCATCCTGCAGGAAGAGGCCCGGCAGGGGCCGGCGTTCGGCGTTGTTCACCACGGCGGGCGCCTCCCCGGTGGACGTGGCGGGTGTGTTGTCGTCGTAGAAGGTGCTTCGGTAGGCCAGCCCGGCAAGCACATTGTGGCGGTGGACGAACCGGTGGCGCCAGACCAACTGCGCGAAGAGCACGCGCTGCACGGCATCGTAGGGCGTGGTGCCGTACCAACTGTCCTGGTGATGGCCGTTGGCCGAGACCTGCAGCATCACCTGCTCCGCAAAGGGCAGCTCGTACTGGCCGATCAGCTCCCAGCGTCGCGTGGCGATCGTTTCGCCATAGATGCTGTCCCCGCCCGCGAAGGCCGGCGTCCAGTTCATCTCGCCGCCCCAGCGATCCTCGCCCACCACCCGCAGGGCGAGGCTGGCCACCCGCTTCGCCGGCCGCAACAGGGTCAGCTTCTCGAAGACCGAGACGCGCTTCTGCAGGGTCATGTCGGTGAACCCATCACCATTGTCGTCGCGCGGGGCATCGTACAGGAACCCGTTCATGCCCGTGAGGCTGCGCAGCCTCCCCTTGCCCAGCGCAAAGCCCACATCCGCATTGTGCTCCTGCCAGCTGGTGCTCATCAGGTCGAGGCTGAGGCGTGGGGCCAGCACCGGGTCCTTGGTGATCACGTTGATGATGCCGCCCATGGCCTCGCTGCCGTAGAGCGCGCTGCCCGGGCCTTTCACCACCTCCACGCGCTCGATGAGGGTGGTGGGGATGCCGCTGAGCCCGTACACCGTGCTGAGCCCGCTCACGATGGGCATGCCGTCGATGAGCACCAGGGTGTACGGCCCTTCCATGCCGTTGATGTGGATGTCGCCGGTGTTGCACACGCTGCAGTTGAGCTGCGGACGCACCCCGTTCACCATGCCCACGGCATCGAGCAGCGCGGGACCCGGGTTCTTGCGGAAGAGCGCGGGCGTGATCACCTCCACCGGAACAGGGCTCGCATCCCGGGATACAGGCGCCAGGGTTCCGGTGACCACCACTTCGTCCAACGCGGTGGCCGATGCCTCCAGCCGAAGGGTGCCCAGATCGAGCGTGTCCGACACAGGAACGTGAAGCACGCGTTCCAACTCCTGATGGCCCAGGGCCTCGATGCGAAGGATGACGCCCCCTGTCGGAAGTGGACCCACGTGGAACCGGCCTTCGGCATCGGCGGCCGTGCCCAGGGCACCCACGCGTACCGCGGCGAAGGGCACCGGGCCCTCCGGTCCGGCCACCTTCCCATGGATCACCGCTTGCGCCTGGGCGCCGCAGGAGCACAGCAGCCCCCCCATCACGAACGCGGTCCAACGCATGGGGCAAAGATGGACATTTTTAGACTTGTCTAAATATTATTCATACATTTGTCGCACTTCATGTTCAGCCGAAGCGAAGAGGACCACATCAAGGCCATCCATGGTCTGCTGGAGGATGCCGGTCAGGCTTCCACCAAGGACATCGCCGATCGGCTCAGCACACGCGCCAGCAGCGTCACGGACATGCTTAAGAAGCTGGCCGCGAAGGGACTGGTGAAGCATGCGCCGTACCACGGGGCGACCCTCACGTCCAAGGGTCGCCGGCATGCGCTGACGCTCGTACGCAAGCACCGGTTATGGGAGACCTTTCTGGTGCAGCGGCTGGGCTTCACCTGGGATGAGGTGCATGAGGTGGCCGAGCAACTGGAGCATGTGAGCAGCGAGCCGCTGATCGAGCGGCTGGACGCCTACCTGGGCCATCCGCGCTTCGACCCGCACGGCGACCCCATCCCCGACCGCGACGGCCGGATGCCTGAGCGCGTCACGGTGCACCTCACCGAGGCACAAGTGGGCCTCCGCCACCAGCTGGTGGCCGTGAAGGATGGCAGCGATGCGCTGCTCCGGCTGCTGGACAGCAAAGGCATGACCATCGGACGCGTGTTCACCCTCTCCGCGCGCCAGGACTTCGACGGCAGCCTCCAGCTCACCTGGCGCGGGGGCGGATGCGACCTCAGTGCGCAGGTGGCCGCGCACCTCCTCACCGTACCGGACCTCCCATGAACCACCTCCTCTCGTTCTTCGAAGGCATCGACCCTGTGTGGGGAGCCCTGCTGGCCACCACCTTCACCTGGCTGGTCACCGCGGCCGGTGCCGCAGTGGTCTTCCTGTTCAAGGAACTTTCCCGCAAATGGCTGGACGGTATGCTGGGTTTCACCGGCGGGGTGATGGTGGCCGCCAGCTTCTGGAGCCTGCTGGCACCCAGCATCGAGATGAGCGCAAGGATGGGCTTCCCCGAATGGTTGCCACCGGCGGTGGGCTTCGCGGTGGGCGCCCTGTTCCTCTTCGCCCTGGACAGGTACGTCCCGCACCTGCACATCAACTTCGACCCCAGCTTGAAGGAAGGGCCGGACATGGGCCTGCGGCGGAGCACCCTGCTCATCCTGGCCATCACCCTGCACAACATCCCGGAGGGGCTCGCGGTGGGCGTTCTCTTCGGCGGCGTGGCTGCCGGGATCCCCGAGGCCACCATCGCCGGCGCGGTCACCCTGGCCATCGGCATCGGGCTCCAGAACTTCCCGGAGGGCATCGCAGTGAGCATGCCGCTGCGCCGGTTGGGCGTGAGCCGCACACGCAGCTTCTTCTACGGTCAGCTCAGCGCCATCGTGGAGCCCGTGGCCGGTGTGGTGGGCGCCATGGCTGTGCTCTGGATGCAGCCCATCCTGCCCTTTGCCCTGGCCTTCGCCGCCGGCGCCATGATCTACGTGGTGGTGGAGGAGGTGATCCCCGAAACACAACAGGACAAGCACACCGACATCGCCACGCTGGGCTTCATCGGCGGCTTCATCGTGATGATGGTCCTGGACGTGGCCCTGGGCTGAAGCGGGATCAGCCGCGTGCGAGGCGCCCGATCGCATCCACCGCCGCGGCCACACCGCGCTCATCGTCCATGCGTGAACGGAGCTGTCCGGCCGTGCGTGTGTACGACGCCGTGTTGAGCACCTCGCGGATCCGCCCGGCAAGGAGGTCCGCCGTGGCCGACCGACGGGGCAGCGGACGGGGCGCCACGCCCAATGCATGCAGGCGCCGCGCCCACCAGGGCTGATCGAAGCCGTGCGGCACCACCACGGAGGGCGCTCCGGCCCGGGCCACGGCATGTGTCGTACCGGCACCGCCGTGATGGACCACGGCCGCGCAGCGCGGGAACAACGCGGCGTGCGGGGCGCGATGAAGCACGAGCAGGTCCGTGTGGCCGTTCACCCGGCCGAGCGCGGGATCGACCTGGACGATGGCCCGTACACCGGCACGCTCCACGGCCCCCTTCATCAATGACCACGCGTCCCGCGCCGCATAGGTCGTGCACGATCCGAAGGTGAGGTGCACTGGGGGGCTGCCGGCCCGGAGAAAGGCGGCGACCTCCTCTTCCAGGGCTGGTTCCTGCAGCGACGCAGAGGGCGTCCATGCACCGGTCACCACGGTGGCGGGCGCCTCAAGGACCGGGATCAAGGCCGGGCTGGCCGCCACCAGGTTCAGCACCGGCGAGCGGAACCCTTCGGTGAGCAGGCTGCCGAACGCTGGCAGACCGCGCTGCCGCTGCAGCCGCTCGCTCACGGGATAGAGCGTGCGGGTCATCACCGCATCGCCCAGCCTCCACAAGGCGGCATCGGCCCAGGCCCCCAGCGATCGACCGAGCGGGGGCAGCACCCCCGGAATGGCCTGCGGGGAGAACGCCACCGATACGCGCGGGGTATCGTTCACCAGCGCCGCGGTGTGCAGGGTGCGGCTCAGCATGTGGCCCACCACGATATCGTTGTCGCGGCAGAGCGCCTCGCCAGCCTCCAGCAATTCAGCGGCGATGGGCTCGTGGAACCGGGCCAGCAGGGCGCGAAGCTGCCAGGTGGGCGATGCGGAGGTCGTCAGGGCGTAAGGGTCCACGGATCGACCGAAGGGTCCGCCCACCCGATGCACGACCACCCCCGTCCCCGCAAGGCGACGCGGATGCTCACCGTCGTCCAGGGACGTATGCACCAACGTCACCTGATGGCCTGCACGCTGGAGACCTTCGGCAAGGACCACGAACGGTGCAATGTCGCCTTCAGTGCCCCAGGTCTGCAGGCCGATGCGCATCGCGTCAGAGCTTGCCGTTCGCCCGGTTCGCGGCGATGAAGCGGGTGATGCGGTCCTTGAGCGCGGGGTCCTTCACCTCCTTCAGCTTGCGCTCCACCAGCGCCAGGTCCTCCGTTTTGTTGGCGTCATAGCCCACGATGGAGGGCACATTGACCTGGATGCTGAGGCGGAGAAAGCGGAGCTCGGCATTGGCCAGGTCCTGTGCGATGGCCTTCTCCAGCATCGCCTTGCCGCCATTGAAGTGCACCAGGCGGCTCAAGGGATCGAACGCGTGGCGACCCCGGGCCATGCGTACCGCTCCATGATAGCCCAGGAGCAGGGCGCTTCCTTCGCTGCCCACACGGTCGAACCGCTCCACATACCGGTCACAGACCTCCTCGTCGGAAAAGACCGCACCTATCTCCCGACGGATGTCCTGCAGCAATCCCCCTTCCTGCTGTGCGCACGCTCGAACGGCCCATGCCGGGGTGGCCACGATGAGCGCGATCAGGAAGCAACGCCGGCACCAACCCTGCATGGGTACAAAGCTACCGCCGCCTTAACGCGCCAAGGAGCAGCGCGCGCATCATGTGGTCGTCCAGGGGGTCCAGGTAGCGGGCGCCGGTGCTGGCGCCTTGCGCATCGTGGCGCACCCAGGCCATGCGCGCATCGCTGTAGGTGAGCTCCAGGTGGAACGGTCGTTGGGTGTATTGCTCGATGAACAGGAACCTCGATCGGGGGTGACGCGCCACCAGACGGTCCATCACGCCCTGGAAATGCGCCAGGGTCTGTTGCTCCGGCAGGCGGAAGGCCGGTCGGAACCCACCCGCGAGCCGGCGCCGCTTCGCCTGCTCGTTCACCACCGTGGTGACGAACAGGATGGGCTCGTCAGTGGCCAGCAAGGCGTTGAAGCGTTCCACGCAGCGCACATAGTAGGCATGGTGGCGGTCGAAGCTGCGTGGATCCCGATGCCCGAAGAGACTGCGGTGGTAGTCGCGATGGCCTCCGTCCGTCAACAGCGGGATCATCCGCCGCCGGTCAAGGAATGTGCGGAACCCGTCATCGAGCACATGCTCCAACAGCGCTGGGCTCACGGCCAGCCAATCGAAGGGATAGGAGGCCTGCTTGGCCCCCACGGCCTTGATGGTCCAGGCGGTGGAACAGTTCTGCCCCAGGGACACCACCGCTGCTGGGGCCTCCTGCGCCCAATCGAACAACCGCTGCTGGAGGCGGGCCACGGCCGTGTTCACGGCATCCACCTCCGCGGTACTGCGCCGCACCGTTCCCTGCCAGCGCCGAAGCAGGTCATGCACCGCATCATCCATCCACGCCTTCACGCCGCGATGATAATCGGCTAGAACTTGAAATGGAATGACGGTTTCACCACAAAGGGCAGTGCATCCGGCCGGTCGAGCTCGGTGAGCCGCCACACCAGATCCACCCGCGCGACCTTCAGGATGTTCTCGAGGCCGAAGCCCACCTCCACGTACGGTCCATCGGGAGCGGCAAGTCCGCCGGGCAGGGGTACGGGGCCGTTGCGGTTCTCCGGACGCAGGTCGCCCACGAAGGCGCGGGCAAAGATGAACTCGCGCAGCTTGACGCGGCCCAGCAGCGGCACACGGTTCAGCAGGAAGCCCTCCAGGTGGTGCTCCACATGGAGCGCCGCGTATCGGTCGGCCGCGAACTCCATGAAGTTCATCAGGTTGAACGAGCGTGCATCGTTGAACAGCAGCGGATCACTGTTCGGAAAGAACAGCAGCATGTACGGCACGGCACCGGACAGGGCGCCTCCTTCGGCCAGAAGGTCCAGATAGCCCCAGCGCCCCACCCGTTGGCGGTGCTCCACCTTCACCCGCAGGCGGGCCAGGTCCACCGCTCCGCCCATGAAGCCATCGGCCGCAAGGGTGGCCTCCACGGCGACAGTGGGCAGGCGGGGCGCGAAGAGCCCCTTGCGCAGCTCGTCGAAGGCCGCGGAAAGACCGGGGGTGCCCGGGCTCCAGCGCACGGCGAGCCGGGCGCCGGACAGGTCCACCGCGTTCCACGCCAGGGTGTCGCCCGCCCGCAGCAGGGGCAGCGGTCCGGCAGCGTCGGCGAGGCGCTCTCCGAAGAAGCCGAAGCGTGCCGAGAGCCCGTCGGCAGCGCGGCGCTCCACATGAGCCTCGACCAGCCTTCGGTACCAGCGGGGATCGGGGCCCGACAGGCGCACCAGGCTCGTGAGGGCATGATCGAGCGGCAGCAGGCTGGCGCTTCGCCCCGGTTGCACCAGGTCGTCCCACAGGTCCAGCCCACCGCCCCAGGTCCGGTGCCCGCGGGCATCGCGGGGCCGCCACCAGAGCGAGGCCGCACCCTTCCACCGGTCGTCATCAGCGCCGTAGGCCAGGTGGCCCAATGCGCCCCATCCGGTGCTGAGCCGGTCGGTGGTGCGCAGGCCGACCTTGCCCCGCCAGCCTTCCACGCGGTTGTGGCTCACGAAGGTGTACACGTTGCCCACGTCGAGGGCGCCCACGGGCAGCCATCCTTCGGCCAGCAGGTGCAGCACCGCCTCCCTCCTCCTCCACCGCGGATCGGTGTTCATGCGGTCCACCATGCGCACCACGCGGGCCTCCTCCGCGCCAAAAGCCTCCGGCCGGATGGCTTCCCAGTAGGCATCATCGCGGAAATAGGCGCTGTCGAGCTCGGGGTCGGGCGGGGCGGCCGTGTAGAACGCAGCGTCACGGGGCTGATCGAGCACCACCTTACTGGTCACGCTGAGCTTCCGGCCGAAGAAGCCGGTCATGTCGGCATCGTTCTCAATCACCGTGAAGTCGGCGAGCACTTCGCTGCGGCGCAGGAACCAGGGACCACCGGGCTCCGGGACGTGGTGCTGCCGGATGCGGTAGTGCCGCACGAAGTTCACGTTGGCCGCGATGCTGAAGGCCAGGTCCACCCGCACCACCGCATGGCTCACCGTGTCGATGAGCAGTTCACCCGTGAAGGCGGCATCGGCCGCTACCCGGGGGCGGTAGGTGATGCGGTGGCAGGTGAAGCCGTCGCACAGCACCAGGCTGTCGTGCAGAAGGTAGCGGTAGGCGCGCTGGAAGTGGTCGTTGATCGGGCTCGGAAAGCTCCGGTCCAGGATGAGCACCTGCTCCTGGTAGATGTCGGGGTCGACGTACATGTCCTGCACGAACTCCATGATCCGGCGGGCACGGAAGAACTTGGAGGTGCGGCTCCCCAGGAGCACGGTGCGCTCCGCAGGTGGATCGGCGCGATGGTGGCGGCGCTCATGCTGTTCGGTGAGCAGGATGGGCAGGTAGCGCACGCCCTCGGCGGTGGTGTCGATGCCCTCCCACAGGAAGTCGAAGGGCCGAAGCAGGATGTTGCGCTTGATGCGGTCGCTGAAGTGGTTCAGGTCGAAGCGGACGCGGTGGTACAGCTCCTGCTCGTAAGCGGCGGCGGCGGGCGCGTTCACCGGTTTTTGGGCCACCACCCGCCGCAGGATGGCGAAGGCGGGGTTCTCCCCGGGCCGCACGCGCACCTCGCCCAACAGTTCGCTCGAGGGCTCCAGGGCCACGAAGAGGTCGCGCGCGCCCCCGCGCGGCAGGGCCTGCCGGAGGGTGCGGTAGCCCGTCATGGTCACCTGCAGGCTGTCCCGGCGTCCATCGGCCTCCAGGACGAACGATCCCGTGCTGTCGGTGGTGGTGCCTTCCGCAGCGCCGACGAAGCCCACGTTGGCAAAGGACAGCGGGTCGCCGGACCGGGCGTCGGCCACCACGCCAGAGACGCGGGTGCGCTGGGCGAGGGCGGGTACGGCGGCGATCAGCAGCAGGCCGATCAGCGGGAGGCGGGGCATCGAACGGAGCGAACCGACCTGGCGTGGCGGATGTTCGCCCTGGGGACACATCCGTCGTGTTGCGGGGATCGTGCCAATTTTACGGCGTTCGCGCCCAGCCCTCATCCGCGTGAAGATCCACATCGGTCGCGACCGCTACCTCAGCTTTTCCGCCACCACCCTCATCGGTGCCGACCTGGCCACCTGGATGGGCATCCTGTGGCGCTACGGCCGAGGCATCTCCTGGCCCTTCGTCCCAAAGGCCATCATCCTCACGTGGGTGGTGCTGCTCAACACGCCGCTCGTGTGGTGGGAACGGCTGCGCCACGACCGGCGCATCCGGCGCACGAAGGTCACCGCCCCGCTTTTCATCATCGGCCATCAGCGCAGCGGCACCACCTACCTGCACTACCTCATCGGCAGGGACCCGCAGTTCGGCTACCTGTCGGTGAAGGAGAGCTTCATGCCCTGGCTCTACCTCACCCTGGCCCCGCTGCTGCGCCGCATGTATGCCAAGGCCCTGCCGGATAAACGTCCGATGGACGACCTGCGCATGGGCGTGGACCTGCCCACCGAGCCGGAATATTCGCTGGGGAACATGACGCCGAGCACGATGATCCCGGGCTACTACTTCCCGCGGCGCATGCTGGAGGTCTTCCGCCGCAACGTGCTGTTCGAGGATGCGCGCGCCCGGCGCGCCTGGCAGCGCACGCTCCGGTACTTCATGCAGAAGCTCACCCTGCGGCACGGCGGCAAGCCCATCGTGCTGAAGAGCCCCGAGAACCTCGCACGGGTGAAGGAGATCCTGGAGGTCTTTCCCGATGCCCGGTTCCTGCACATCATGCGGGACCCCTACCGGGTGTTCTTCAGCACCGAGCGGCTCTACGGCATCACCCTGCCGTTGGTGACCATGCAGCACGTCCAGGGCGAAGTGGTGGAGGAGGCCTTGCTGGAGAGCTACCGGCTGATGTTCGGCAAGTTCTTCCGCGACAAGGCCTCGATCCCCGCCGGACAGCTGGCCGAGGTGCGCTACGAGGACCTCATCGGCAACGAGGAAGCCGTGCTGGAAAAGGCGTACGCCCAACTGGGCCTGGGCGGTTTCGAGGCGGCCCGTCCGCACATCCTCGCCGAGGTGAAGAGCTATGCGGACTACCGCACCAACAGCTACACCTACCCTCCGGAGCGGATGCGGCTGGTGCGCGAGCGCTGGGGCCCGGTGTTCGAGGCGCTGGGCTACCCGAAGGACGTGCCGCTAAGCACCCAGCAGCAGGGCGCGAAGGCTTGACGCGAAGCGGTCCGCCTCGTCCTCGTTCAACGCGCGGCCATCATACCCCAATACCAGGAGAAGGGCACCGCGTTCCCGGCCCACCACCACGCTCAGCCCGGGGGGCGCCGGCACAGGCGGCAGGTGCAGCACCTCCAGCACGGGCCTTCCGGTGAAGGTGGTGGTCATGCGGTCCAGGTCGCCCAGGTCGCTGAAGCCGAAGCTGCTCCATCGCCCCAGCGAAGGCAGGTCCACCATGGCGGCGCTGAGCCAGGCCGGCAGATGGCGGAACGCCCGCAGCAGGGCGCGGTACCGATGCGGGAAGCGGGCACGCACCTGCTGGACCAGCTGGCTGTTCAAGCCGCGCACCGCCGTCGTCGTATCGCGGAGCTGCGCCTGCTCCAGCCGGAAGAACAGGAAGGACGTCACGTTGGTGAGCAGATGCCCCTGTCCACCGCGCGGCCGCTGGTCCACCGGCGCGGAGAACCAGAGGTAGCGCGGCAGGCTCCCGCGGCGGTCCAGCACCCCGTTCACCGCACGGGCGGCGGCCGCCATGAAGTGGGCGCTGCGCGCCAGGGCGGCACCGGTGCTGCGGGCCTGGTCATCGATCCGGGCCGTCTCCTCCGCCGTGAAGCGAAGGACACGGAAGCGGGGCACCGGGGGTACCGCGCGATCGCCCACCCACAACGAGCCGAGCCGCGGGCCCGAGGTGCGGAACGCCTGTGCGGCACCCACCACCACATCCCGCCAGGCACCCGGCGCGGCGGCGCGGTCCTCCGGCGGCAGCATGGGGCCGGTCCATCCGCCGGACTCCAACGCATGCAGCAGGTTCAGCATGCCTTGATGGTCGAAGAGGGCGTGGTGGAAGGACACCAGCACCTGCGTGCGTTCCGCGGCGGCGAGCACATCGAAGCGGAGCAGGCCCTCGGCACCCAGGCGGTCACCGAGGCGCTCGGTCAACCAGGCCTCCGGATCATCCTTCCGGTGCAGATGCACGATGTCCGGCGCATGCTCCAGCGTGCACCACCGCGGCAGCCAGGGCCATCCCACCCGCCATCGGATGCGCGCCACCAGCTGCACCACCGGATCGGTGCGCAGGCCCGTCGCGACCGTCTCCGCATCCACACCGGGACCGAGCTCGAACCGCATGCGCGACACATTGCCCGCCAGGCCCCGCTTGCGCATGGCGCGGTGGACGAGCCAGTGGAAATGGTCGGGGCCCGAGAGCGGCCGGTCCATCTCCGGCGCGGACGGGGACCTCGACGGCATCCGGCTCAGTTGATGTGGCGCAGCGCGTAGGCGGCGAGCGAGCGCAGGTCGCGCAGGTCGTCGGCACCGATGCCTTCCACGGGAATGCGTGCCCCGAAGCGGTCCTCCACGGCCATCATCAGTTCGATCACCGAGAGCGAGTCCAGGCCGAGGGCGGCCAGGTCGGCATCCTCCGCCACGGGCGCTGCCACACGCTCCTTCACCAGGTCGCGCAGCACCTCCACCACTTCCGTCTGTTGCACCGCCATGGCCGCCGCGCGAAGATAGGACCCGGTCGACACCCGGCCCGGGCCGTAGCTTCGCCGGCCATGGCCGCCCCCGCGATCGACGTGCGCAACCGGCGTGCGTCCTTTGAGTACCACCTGCTGGACAGCTACACCTGCGGGTTGGTGCTCATGGGGTCGGAGATCAAGAGCATCCGGGCGGGCGGCGCCTCCATCAGCGAGGCGTTCTGCACCTTCCTGGGCCCCGACCTCGTGGTGCGCAACATGCAGATCAACCCGTACGGCACCAACGTCCACTTCGTGCACGAGCCCAAGCGCGACCGCAAGCTGCTGCTGAAGGCCACCGAACTGAACAAGCTGCGGCGCAAGGTGAAGGACGCCGGCGTCACCATCGTTCCGGTGCGGCTGTTCATCTCGGACCGCGGCTATGCCAAGCTGGAGATCGCGCTGGCCAAGGGCAAGAAGATGCACGACAAGCGGGAGAGCATCAAGGAGCGCGACGTGCAACGCGACCTGGACCGTGGCCAATGACCGTCCCTCCTGGCGGGCGCAGCTGGCCGATGCCGACCCGCACGCGCTCCCCGGTCCCCGCTGGGCGCGGCTGGCCCTGCTGTTGCTGCTGACCGCGGCCGGTGCGCTGCGCCTGCTCGGCTGGCCCTCGATCCCCTTCACCCATGACGAGATCAGCGCCTTGGTCCGCCTCTATCCCACCCTGGGCGAGACCATCCAGCGGGGCGTCATCGAACTGGACACCCATCCGCCCGGCGTGCAGGTGCTCGAATGGCTGTGGACCCGGCTCGTGGGCCGTACCGAAGGCTGGGTGCAGCTACCCTTCATCGCGGCCTCGCTGGCCGGTATCCTGTTCATGTACCGCTTCGCCCTGGCGTGGACCACCGCCACGGTGGCCCTTGCGGTGACGGCCCTGCTGGCCACCCTGCAGTATACAGTCCTCTATGGCCAGCTCGCCAGGCCCTATGCCATCGGGCTCTTCACCGTGGCCTTGCTGGCCGACCAGTGGACGCGCTGGCTGGCCTGGCAGCGCACCGGCCATCTGGTCGGAGCCGCCGTTGCGGCGGCGCTGTGCGCCTATACCCACCACTTCGCCGCGCTCGTGGCCGCACTGATCATGGCCAGCGGACTTGCGCTGGCACCGGCGACGGGTCGCCTGCGCTGGCTGCTGGCCTGCGGGGCGGGCCTGCTGCTCTACCTGCCCAACGTGCCCATCCTGTTTCGGCAGCTGGGGCTGGGCGGCCTGCAGGAATGGCTTGCGCCACCGGATGCCCACTGGTTCCCCGACCACCTGTGGTGGGTGGCGCACACCTCCTGGCCCCTGGCCGCCCTGATGGTGCTTGCCGGGGTCGCGTCCTTCGCAGGCTGGTGGCGGGGTACATCGCGGGCCTGGCCGATCGTGCCCGTGCTGCTGGTGTGGGTGCTCGTACCCGCCGCGCTGGGCTATGGCTACAGCGTCTGGCGCGCGCCGGTGCTCCAGCACTCGGTGCTCGTGTTCTCCTTCCCCTTCGCGCTGGTGCTGCTTCTCGGCGGACTGCATCTGCGCCGGCCGGTCGCGGTCCTGGGCCTGGTCGGGGTCCTGGCCGGTACCGCCACGTTCACGCTCTTCACCGTGCGCCAGCATCACCGCACAGCGCTCACCTCCAAGTACGAGGCCTTCCTGCAAGCCGCCACCGACGCCGCCGCGCACCCCGGCACAGTTGTCGTGATCGACGCGCCGAACGAGGTGCTCGATCGGCTGGAGCAGGAGCCACGATACACGGCTGCGCGTGGGCATTACCTGCGCCTGCGCGAACTGGGGAGCAACACGGCCGTGCTCGACCGCATCCGCACCGACCGGCCGGCGGAGGTCGTGCTGGGTCTCTTCCACAGCACCGATCGTGCGCTGCCCGCGCTCATCCAGCACAGCCACCCGGTCCTTCTCGAACGCCTGGACCTGGTGGAGGGACAGGTGCTGCGCTTCGGCACCACCGGCGACGGCCTCGCGGACACCACGGCCTGGAGCACCGCCGCGCCGGGTATGCTGCCCGCAGGCTGGCAGGTGGAGCCTGCGGCCATCGGCACGGACAGCCTGGCGGCGCAAGGCTGGGACCTCGGTGGGCGCGAATACGGCGTCCTCTTCCAAGCGTCCGTGCCGGGTACGCATCAGCCCAACGACGTGCTGGAGCTGCTGCTCGATGCCACGGCCCTGGACACGGCGGGCCTGGCGTTGGAAGCCGTGATCGAACTCCGGTCGGTCGTGGGCGATCACGACAGCCTGCTCGTGTACCGTAGCGCCTCAGCCGCAGCTTGTGCACTCCGTATCGGCGAGCGTGGCACCGTGGTGGTGGCCCTGCCGCTCAGCCGTGCCCTCTCGCGCCACCCCGGGCTGATGCTGCGGGCCTACGTGTGGAACCGGGACCGTGGCCACGCGCGCGTGCATGGCCTGCGGCTCCGCTGGCGCGAGGGCGACCCGGCGCTCTATGGGTTGGTGGAGCCCATCCACGGCCCCTGGCGCTTCGCCCCGAAGTGACGGGAAGCAGAAAGGCCGCCCGCAGGCGGCCCTTCCGGCGCAACAAGGGGAAGCGCTAGAACTTGAAGTTGAGGCCGACGCCCAGCGTCTCGCGGAACTGCGTGGTGGGACCGAACTTGGCCACACCGTCCTCCGTGCGGGCGATGTTGATGTCGTGGTCGTAGATGAGCATGGTGTTCAGCGTGGCGGCGAACCAGCTGTTCACCTTGAAGGTCCACAGCATCTCCCAGTTCACGTCGATGTTGGAGGGCTCCTTCAGGTAATTGCTGAACAGGTCCAGGCGGGTCATGAAGCCGATGTTCTTCGCCACATCCGTCTGGTAGGTGAGGTTGAAGAAGCCACCGAACTGGAACAGGACGTTCTCCCCGGCGGTCACGCGGCGAATGAGCCCGCCCGTGGTGTCATACACTGCCGGGTCCACGCCGAAGTTGCCCGCATCGGCCAGGTCCTGGTCCATCACGAAGGTGATCTTGGCCGTGGCCGGCGAGAGGTACACGCTGAGCTTGTTGTTCGGCTTGTAGTCCACACCGAGGCCGAAGAGCAGGTAGCCCGGGGCCAGCAGGTTGGAGATCTTCACCGTGTCATTCGTGGCGTCGAAGCCCTCCGTGAACTGCGAGCGGAACTGCAACATGGCGCTGGCGTACCACGGCCCCTTCATCTGGTAGCCATAGCGCGAGTTGAGCTCGAAGCGGTCGTCGCTCTTGAAGGTGCGCTTGCCCTCCTGCGCCAACAGGCCGTAAGCCAGCATGATGGAGTTGTCCCAGGCGATACGGCCCTTGCGCTTGTTGGCGAACGCGTTCATCTGGGCGATGCCGCTCATGCTGCTGAGGCCGCCGGCGGCCCAGTTCACCAGTTGCACCTGGGTGAAGTTGATCTGGAAGACGCCGCCCGTGGTCCACACCTTGGTGGAATCGACGGTGGCGGCAGGCTTGTCGCGCAGGGCCTTGCGGTCGGCGTCCTGCAGGTCCTCCTGGGCGGTGGCGGGGATCAGCATCAGGCACGCCAGGGGAACATGGATGAAGCGGAAAGATCGGTTCATGCGGGGGTTGGGTTCGTTCGAGGGTCGTGCGTCAAAGGAAACCGATGGCGGCTTCGGAGAACTATCCGTTGTCAGTTCTCGGGGGCGAACACCTGGTCGGTAAAACGCAGCGTATCGGGCACGCGCATCACCAGATAGGGATGGCCGGTGGCTTTGTGGCAGTTGTTGCAGGTGGCGATGAGGGTGGTGAAGCGCGGAGCGAAGTCCTTCAACCCGTCGGTGCGCAGCTGATCGCGCAGGGCGTCGATGGCGGGAAGCCCCAGGTTGGTCATGTAGGTGCTCACGGGCACGCCGTCATCCACCAGACCGGCCTTGGCCACGGCGGCCATCTCCTCCTTCAGCTCGTGGCGGTAGAACTCGGCCAGCGGAAGGTTGCCGGCGGTGCCCGCGGCCCAGAGCTTGTGCGCGTGGCTCTGGATGCGGCCCATGTACACGGCCACCTCCACCTCGGGCTGCGGGGCGGGCGCGGTGGAAAGGGCCTCCACCTGATGCTGGAGGCGGTTGATGCGGTGCATCAGCAGCGCCACCACCACCAGGAAGGCGAGGGCCAGGAGAAGGTTTCCGTTCTTCATCCGAAGGTGAAAAGGCCCTCGGCATGAACGCCGAAGGCCTTGGTGGGCACTGCAGGATTCGAACCAGCGACCCCTACCCTGTCAAGGTAGTGCTCTGAACCAGCTGAGCTAAGTGCCCGAAGGGGCGGCAAAGGTAACCGCCGGTTCCGAACCGGCACGACCGCTTGACCTCCCATGCACGGACCCGCCCTCGAAAAGGTCCATCCGTGTTCATCCACGTCCATTCGTGGTGGACCACCAAGGGTACCCCAGGTATCACGAACGGATCGGGCTTCGCCGCCGTTATCCCCGTGATGCGCTCCCTCCTGTTCCTTTGCGGGCTCACCGCGCTGTCCGCCTGCGGACAGGCGCCGTCGAGCCGTCCCCACACCGCCACCGCCATGAAGACCGATGCCGAATGGAAGGCGTCCCTGACGCCGGAAGAGTACCGCGTGCTGCGCCAGAAGGGCACCGAACGCGCCTTCACCGGCGCGTATTGGGATCATCACGACGACGGCGTGTACCGCTGCGCGGGTTGCGGCCTGGCCCTCTTCGGCAGCGACACCAAGTTCGACAGCGGCACGGGCTGGCCCAGCTTCTTCCGTCCGGTGGAGGCCGGCTCCGTGGAAGAGCATACCGACCGCACGCTGGGCATGGTGCGCACCGAGGTGGTGTGCGGCCGATGCGGTGGCCACCTGGGCCACGTGTTCCCCGATGGGCCCCGTCCCACGGGCATGCGCTACTGCATCAATTCGGTGTCGCTCCGCTTCGAGCCCACCGCGCCCAAGCGGCCCTGAGCACTGTCAGCCGCGGCGTGCGGCGGCCGCTTACATTTGCGGCGCACCATGGCACAACCCAACGTTTCGGACAGCGGCCGGATCTTCCAGAACCCGGTGCTGGAGGCCCTGACCAAGACGCACATCGCGATCCCCCTCACCCTGTTCTACGGCAGCGGCGTGGGGGCCATGCTCTACGGCATCTTCGGGCTGAAGCTCGATCTGGCGGGCAGCATCGGGATCTTCCTGGTGGGGGCCTTCTTCTTCACCCTGGTGGAGTACCTGGTGCACCGCTACTTCTACCACATGGAGGCCGACAACCCCAAGCGGGCCCGCATCCAGTACATCTTCCACGGCATCCACCACGACCACCCGCGCGACAAGAAGCGGCTGGCCCTGCCCCCGCTGATGACCGTGCTGGTGGCGGCGATGTTCCTGGGGCTGTTCCGCCTGCTGCTGGGGAGCTATGGCTGGGCCTTCGGCGGCGGTTTCATGGTGGGCTACGCCACCTACCTGCTGGCGCACTACGCCATCCACATCCACCGCCCGCCGAAGAACTTCCTGTCGCTCATCTGGAAGCACCACAACCTGCATCACTTCGCCGACACCGACGGCGCCTTCGGCGTCAGCTCGCCCTTCTGGGATCATGTGTTCGGCACCATGCCCCGCGACCCGCGCGCCAAGCGCGAAGCGGCGGGCGCCTGAACCGGGATCCCGCGTACGCCACCACACGACCCTGACGACCGGGAGTTGCGCTCACCCAAGCGGCGAACAGATCAGACACTGGCCACCTTGGCGGCCACCGGCACGCCCAATACCTTCTTCAGCACGTCCACGGTGCGGTCGATCTCGGCGCGTGTCGTGTAGCGGCTGAACGAAAAGCGGATGTTGGCGCCGGTGACGTCGGGATAGAGGGCACCGAGTACATGGCTGCCGGCATTGCTGCCGCTGCTGCACGCGCTGCCGCCGCTGGCGGCGATGCCCTCGATGTCCAGGTGGTAGATCAGCATCTCGGCCTTGCCGTCGTCCGGGAAGCGGACGTTGAGCACGGTGTACAGGCTGTCCGGACCGATGTCGCCGTTGAAGGCCACGCCCGGCACCTCGGCCCGGAGGCGGGCGATCATGTGGTCCTTGAGGCCCCGCACATGCCGCTGGTGCTCCTCCAGGTGGGCGTAGGCCAGGTCGAGGGCGGTGGCCAGGCCCACGATGCCGGCCACGTTCTCGGTGCCGCCGCGCATGTTGCGCTCCTGGGCGCCGCCCTGGATCATGGGCTTGAGGCCGGTGCCTTCGCGCAGGTAGAGGAAGCCCACGCCCTTGGGCCCGTGGAACTTGTGGGCGCTGGCGCTCAACATGTCCACCGGCAGGGTGCGCAGGTCGAAGGCGTAGTGGCCCATGGTCTGCACCGTATCGCTGTGGAACAGGGCGCCGTAGCGCCGGCAGAGGGTGCCGATGGCGTGCAGGTCGTTGCGGGTGCCCACCTCGTTGTTGGCGTGCATCAGGCTCACCAGCGCCTGGGGGTTGGCGGCCAGCAGCTCCTCCAGGTGGGCGAGGTCCGCACGGCCGTCGGCGTCCAACCGCACCCAGTGCACCTGCACGGGGCCGCTGCGGCCCAGCTCGTGGGCGGTGTGCTCGATGGCGTGGTGCTCGATGGGCGAGGTGATCAGGTGGCGCACCCCGCGGTCGCGCACGCTGCAGGCCAGGGCCATGTTGTCCGCCTCGGTGCCGCCGCTGGTGAAGATGATGTCGCCGGGCATGCCATGCAGCCGGTCGGCCACGGTGCGGCGGGCACGCTCCACGGCGGCGCGGCTGCGGCGGCCGAAGGCGTGGATGCTGCTGGGGTTGCCGAACTCCTCGCGCAGGCAGGCGGTCATCGCCTCCAGCACTTCGGGTGCGAGCGGCGTGGTGGCCGCGTTGTCCAGGTAGATCCTGTTCATGCCCATGTGCCCAGTTGCCCATGTGGACATGTGCGCAGGTGCGCAGGTGCCCATGGACCGCGGGAGCCGCGAATTTACCGCCTTCCGGGCACGCAGGCGCCGCGGCCACGCACCGGCATCCCAGCCGCGCTCACACCTCCGACCCTTCCGCTTGTGGACGGCGGGGCGTATCTTGGCGTCATGGGGTGGGCCCGCAGCTTCGGACGTCCCGAGGTGCGTATAGCGACCCGGTTCATGGAGGATATACGAACTGGTTCGTATATCCAACGTTGCCGCACATTTAAAATGACAGAAACAGAAGCCATAGTAACAGCAGCAAAACATTACTGCATTGACAATTTTAGATATTGGTCGAACAGGTATCAAAATGAAAGGACTGGTAATGACTTTCCTTACACCTATACTGACAACGACTATAACCTCTTTCCCAGATACAATGCCTTGAGTGCAATTCGACAGGGAATAGAATACTTCACAGGAAAAGAATTTCAAGATATTAAATCTTGTAAGCTAATTCTAATAAAAACAGGAAAGGAAAGTCAAAGTCCTTTTACTGAAAAGACACAAAATAAAATAGAGCAAAAAGCAATTCAGGAAGAACGAGATAAATTCGTGCAATTCATTGATAATATTGAAAGTTCCGTTTTAAAAACCGTTGAACCATTACCTTACAGAAGGAGATTAAAAGATGACGAACGAGAGACAATACGTCAAGTATTAACTGATAAATGGAGAGTTGACGGGTATTGGGTGCCATTGATAGAATCAAGTCCTGAAGTGACAACTATATTTTTGGATAAAGAGAATTTGACGGAAAGGGACGAAACCCAGATTGCGGACTTCATTAAGCAGAAAGCCGAAGGTCGATTATATGAAATCACTGAAGAGCAACTTGACTATGAGATTGACCAAAGTGAATTCGATATTGACTGTTATGAGACATTCTATTGCGATAAAACTTTCAATTGGCTCGTTTATGGTTCACACGAAGGAACTTTAGCGTTTGGCGGTAAAGAATTGCTCGACTTTGTCCAACAGGTTTTTGCGGACAGAAAAGAAATGATTAATAATTGGTAAAAAAGAAAAAAACGATGCGGCAACAACGGGTATAGTGCATGCCCTGCGGGACACGCACCATACCCAAACCGTTACCTGCAAGCTAAAAAAGTCAATGAGACAATTAATAATCTTACTAATTCTAACAACCACCCTGACTGCTTACTGTCAAGATGGGAATCTTCATTTAATTGATGCAGTCAAAACAAAAGAGACGAAAGAAAATATTGAAAAATGGTTAGTTGGTTATTGGAGTTTTATTGAAATGAAATCACCGGAAGGTGAAAAAATTGACACTCTTTTTCATAAGGCAGGTGACCAAATCATAGGGACAGAAGTAATCGAACGGACAGACTATGCATTCAATGAAAACATGACTTACGCAAACAACTCCGTTCTTTCTTCCACAGACCCTGTTAACCCTGACTCAACTCTAGGTACATGGTACTATGACAGACAGAAAAAAGAGTTGATTTTAGAGTTTCATAGTCCGATTGAGCCTGACTTAAATGGAATTCCTGAATCCTACATTAAGCAGATGAAAGAACTTGGCATGTTTAAACCTCAAACTTATACGTTTTTAGAAATCCATTCTGTAAGCGAAAACGAATTAGTAATTATTGAACATAGGGCACATGAAGAGAACGAATTGATTTATAATTTACTCTATTACAGAAAAAATAAAAAAGCCAGCAGGTAACAATGGCTATCAAACATAGGGCGGACAGTGGTTTCCGTAAGTTTTCGGGCTTTAACAAAGTTCGCTTCGGGCGGACAGTTAAGTGCTCCGAAACGCCCTACGTTTCATACCCGAGACCGTCAACCCCCTCACCCCTCTCCCAGCTCCCGCACAACGCGTTGGGCCAGGGCATCCGCCTCGGGCATGCTGGGGGCTTCGGCATAGACGCGGATGATGGGTTCGGTGTTGCTGCGGCGCAGGTGCACCCAGGTGTTGCCGAACTCGATGCGCAGGCCGTCCACCGTGCTGTGGGGTTGGGCGGCGTAGCGCCGCTGCATGCGGTCCACCAGGGCCTGCACGTCCACGCCGGGCCGCAGTTCGATCTTGTTCTTGCTGATGAAGTAGTCCGGGTAGCTGCGCCGCAGCTCCAGGCAGCTGCAGCCGCGCCGGGCCAGCAGGGTGAGGAAGAGGGCGATGCCCACGAGCGCATCGCGGCCGTAGTGCAGTTCGCTGAGGATGACGCCGCCGTTGCCTTCGCCGCCGATGGGCGCGTTCACCTGCCGCATCAGCTCCACCACGTTCACCTCGCCCACCGCGCTGGCATGGCGGGTGCGGCCGTGGCGCGCGGCCACGTCGTTCAGGGCGCGCGTGCTGCTGAGGTTGCTCACCGTGTCGCCGGGGCGGTGGGCCAGCACATGGTCCGCGCAGGCCACCAGGGTGTACTCCTCGCCGAACAGGCTGCCGTCCTCGCACACCAGCGCCAGGCGGTCCACGTCCGGGTCCACACTGATGCCCAGATGGGCGGTGCGCTTCACCACCTCGGCGCAGAGGTCGGTGAGGTGCTCGGGCAGGGGCTCGGGGTTGTGGGGGAAGTGGCCGGTGGGTTCGCAGTACAGCTTCACCACCTCCACGCCCAGGGCCTCCAGCAGCAGGGGGACGGCCACCCCGCCCACGCTGTTCACCGCGTCCACCACCACCGTGTACTTCCGGGCGGCGATGGCCTGGGCATCCACGAGGTCCAGCTTCAGGATGGCGTCGATGTGCTTCCGGGTCCAGCTGTCGTCGGTGCGCACGCGGCCCAGGTGGTCCACCTCGGCGAAGGTGTAGGCGTCGTTCTCCGCCAGGCGCAGCACCTCGGCCCCGTCGGCGGCGCTGATGAACTCGCCTTGGGCGTTGAGCAGCTTGAGGGCGTTCCACTGCTTGGGGTTGTGGCTGGCCGTGAGGATGATGCCGGCATCGGCGCCTTCGCCAGGCACGGCCATCTCCACGGTGGGCGTGGTGGCCAGGCCCAGGTCGATGACCTCGAAGCCCAGGCCCACGAGGGTGCCACGCACCAGGTCGGCCACCATCGGACCACTGAGGCGGGCGTCGCGGCCCAGCACCAACTTCGGCGCTGGTTTACCGCTGCGCTGGAGGACGAGCGTGCCGAAGGCGGCGGTATAGCGGACCACGTCGAGGGGCGAGAGGCCTTCGCCGGGGCGGCCACCGATGGTGCCGCGGATGCCGGAGATGGAGCGGATGAGGGTCATGGGAATGGGGTGTTCCTGAGCGGGTGCAAAGGTGGAACCCACGCGGTCGCCTCTGTCGGTCGGCGGCGGAGGTCTTCAACGGGGGGGTGTGAGCGGGGCAGAGACTGTTCAGTAAAGTGTGTCAGGCCGGATTGCGAACTTCAACACCTGACCCATGGAGGACAAGACGGACAAGTTCGATTACGAAGCCTTCGAGAAGGAGGCCATGAAGCAATTGCTACTGGGCAAGCCCTTGAGCGGCAGCGATGGGGTGCTGACCCCGCTGGTGAAGCGACTGATGGAGGCCTCGCTACGGGGCGAGCTGAGCGCTCACCTGGCCGAGGAGCCGCCTGGAGGTAACCGGCGCAACGGACATGGGCGCAAGCGGGTGAAGACCGCCCACGGAGAGGTGGAGATCGCCACGCCGCGCGACCGTGAGGGAACCTTCGACCCGGTGCTGCTGCCCAAGCGCGAGCGCGTGCTGAACGCCGAGCTGGACATGAAGATCATCAAGCTCTACGGGCTTGGGATGAGCCAGCGCGACATAAGCGACCATGTGCGGGACCTGTACGGCATCGAGGTGAGCGAGGCCACGATCAGCGCGGTGACCGACCAGGTGATCGCCGATGTACAGACCTGGCGGCAGCGGCCCTTGGAGGCGCGCTACGCGATCGTGTGGCTCGATGCCATCCACTTCAAGGTGAAGCAGGAAGGGCGCGTGGTGAACAAGGCCGTATACACCGCCTTGGGCGTTGGCCCCGATGGCCACAAGGACCTGCTGGGCCTGTACGTGGGGCAGAGCGAAGGGGCCAAGTTCTGGCTGGGCGTGCTGGGCGACCTGCGCCAACGCGGCGTGGAGGACATGCTGATCGCATGCATCGACAACCTGAGCGGCTTCTCCGACGCGATCTCCTTGGTGTACCCACAGAGCGATATCCAGCTCTGCATCGTGCACCAGGTGCGCAATACCCTGAAGTACATCAGCTACAAGCACTACAAGGAGGTGGTCAAGGACATGCGGGCCATCTACCGGGCCCCTGGTGAGCAGCAAGCGCTGCATGCCCTGGAGGTCTTCAGCGACAAATGGGGGAACGCTACCCGCAGGCGGTGAGCTCCTGGCACACCAACTGGCCGCTGCTGGCCAGCCAGTACCGCTACAGCGAGCGCATCCGGCGGCTCATCTACACCACCAATCCCATCGAGGGCTTCCACGCTCAGCTGCGCAAGTACACCAAGACCAAGCGCGTCTTCGACAACGACATGGCCCTGCTCAAGCTGCTCTATCTGGCCCAGCAGCGCATCGTGGAGAAAATGGCCGCCAAGCCCATCTTCGCTTGGAGGGAGATAGCCGCCGAGCTACGCCTGCTCTTCGGCCCACGCTTCGATCCACAGGCGATCAACACCGATCAACAGGTTCTGAGTCTCCCCCGGACCCCCTCGTTCAAAACCCAACAACATCAACATCATCAGCAATAACGATGATGACACACTTTATCTAACAGACCCCCTGCCTCCAGCCTCCAGCTTCCAGCCACAAGCCGCAGGCCGCCAGCCACCAGCCACAGGCTTCCAGCCGCAGGCCTCCTGCCTCCAGCCGCAGGCCACAAGCTTCCAGCTGGCCGCCGCGAGCGTCCATCTTCCCTCTTGGTCCTTCCCTCTTGATCCTTCCTCCTTGGTCCTTTCTGCTTGGTCCTTCCTCTTGATCCTTCATCCTTGGTCCTTCTCCAGGCCCGGGTCGATCCCCCGGTGGGTTGTGCATAACACATTTCCGGCGACCCCGGCCCGCCATGGGGTTCCCTATTTTTGAGGGAACTTTGCCGCGCATGAACGAAGGCCCTTCCCCCCTGCCCGACCGCGAGGACGACCGCACGGACCACGTGCAACGCTTCGAGGCGATGCTGAGCCGGAACGACCATTACTTCTTCGACGTCGAGGAGTTCGAGCTGATCATCGAGCACTACCTGGACAACAACGAGCCCAAGAAGGCGCGGCAGGTGCTGGACTACGCGCACAAGCAGCATCCGGGCTCGGTGGACCTGTTGTTCTGCGAGGCGCAGGTGCTGATGGGCATGGGCCGGTTGAACCGCGCCCTGGAGGTGCTGGACAGCATCGCCAAGCTGGAGCCCTACAACGAGGATGTGCACCTGCACAAGGCCGGCATCCACAGCCAGTTGCGCAACTACCGCAAGGCCATCGAGCACTACCGGAAGGCGCTGGAGCTGGCCGAGGAGGGCCTGGACGACATCTACCTGGACCTGGCCTTCGAGCATGAGAACTGCGAGCAGTTCGACGAGGCCATCGGCTGCCTCAAGAAGGCCCTGGAGGTGAATCCCGAGAACGAGGCCGTGCTGTACGAGCTGGCCTACTGCTACGACCTGGCCGAGGCGCACGAGGCCAGCGTGGTCTTCTTCCGCCACTTCACCAACGAACACCCGTACAGCTTCGTGGCCTGGTACAACCTGGGCAACGCGCTGGCCAAGCTGGGCCGGTTGGAGGAGAGCAACAACGCCCTGGACCTCTGCCTGGCGATCGAGGAGGAGTTCAGTTCGGCCTATTTCAGCAAGGCGCGCAACCTGTTGCAGCAGGGTTCCTACGAGGAGGCCATCGCCTGCTACCAGGAGACCCTGAACATCGACGGTCCGCAGGCCGTCACCTTCAGCTACATCGGCGAGTGCTTCGAGAAGATGGAGCGCTACGAGCAGGCGCTGATCCATTATGACCAGGCGCTGGCGCTGGACCCCAACTGGGTGGACGCGTGGATCGGGCGCGGCGTGGTGAAGGACTACCAGGGTCGGCTGGTGGAGGCCATCAAGGACCTGGAGCAGGCGGTGCGGATCTCCCCGGACACCGGCGACGGCTGGTTCTACCTGGCCAACGCGCTGGCCCGCGCCGAACGCTGGGAGGCGAGCATCCAGGCCTACGAGCGCCTGAACACCATGGAACCCGAGAACCTGGAGGGTTGGCTGGACCATGCCGACCTGATGATGCACCTGAAGGGGCCGGAGGCCGCGCTGGCCAAGCTGCGGGAGGGCGAACTGGTGCACAAGCTGACCCCACGCTACAAGTACCGGATGGCGAGCTACCTGCTGCGCTGCGGACGCCAGCAGCAGGCCCTGCTCGAGCTGGAGGAGGCGCTGATGGCCGACCATGCCGGTCACGCCCAGTTGCTGGAGCACCACCCCGAAGCGGCCGCCATGCCGCAGGTGATGCACCTCATCGAGCTCTACAAGCGATGAACTTCAGCCTGTCGCACATCCCCGCGCGCACGGCCAGACCGCGCGAGGAGGGCCTCACCATGGTGATGGACAAGGGCCTGAGCCTGCGGCAGGTGGACGACCTGATCGAGACCTCGGGCGACCTGGTGGACCTGGTGAAGCTGGGCTTCGGCACCAGCTATGTGATGCCGCGCCTGAAGGACAAGGTGAAGCGCTACGCGGACGCCGGCATCCGGGTGTACCTCGGCGGCACGCTGTTCGAGGCCTTCATCGCCCGCGGGCAGTTCGACGCCTACCGGAAGCTGCTCAAGGAGTTGAAGCTGGACTGCGCCGAGGTGAGCGACGGCAGCATCACGCTGCCGCACGACGAGAAGTGCCGCTACATCAACCTGCTGGCGCAGGACCACACGGTGTTGAGCGAGGTGGGCAGCAAGGAGACCGGGATCCTGATCAGCCCGGCCAAGTGGGTGCGGATGATGAACACCGAGCTGGAGGCCGGCAGCTGGAAGGTGATCGCGGAGGCGCGCGAGAGCGGCAACGTGGGCATCTACCGGCCGAGCGGGCATGCGCACACCGCCCTGGTGAACCGGATCCTGGCCAAGGTGCCCGGGAAGGACATCCTCTGGGAGGCCCCGCAGAAGAGCCAGCAGGTCTGGTTCATCAAGCAGATCGGCGCCAACGTGAACCTGGGCAACGTGCCGGCCGATGAGGTGATCCCCTTGGAGACCCTGCGGCTGGGCCTGCGGGGCGACACCTTCTTCCAGTACCTGCCCGAGGAGGTGGCCGAGAAGCTGCGGCAGGTGAAGCCGCCGGAACAGGAAGGCAAGAGCAAGGCGTGACGGTGTGGCGCCGTGCGCATCGTCCGGTGCATCTTCGCGCCGCATGCATCCCGACCCGACCGCTCCATCCATGACCACCATCGGCCCGGAGGACCTTCAGCGGATGCGCCGCGATGGCGTTGTGTTCCAGCTGATCGATGTGCGCGAGCCGTACGAGGCCGAGCGTTGCTCCCTGGGCGGCACGCTGATCCCGATGGGTGAACTGCTGGACAGGTTGGAGGAGATCCGCCGCGATGTACCGGTGGTGGTGCACTGCCGCAGCGGCAACCGGGCCCTGGCGGTGATCACCGCACTGGAGCGGCGCCACGGCTTCAGCAACCTCATCCAACTGGAGGGCGGCATCCAGGCCTACGCGGCCCGGATGGATCCCGGTATGCGCTGCGACTAGAGGCCACCCTTGCGCATGGCGAACGTCAGATGACGGCCGCAGCCCGCTTCCGTACCTTTACCCCTGTCCTCAACGAAGGCCCGATGCCCAGTTCCCTTGCCCACACGCACGTCACGTTGAGCCCGGCCCAGAAGGCCCGGAAGATCAACATGGACGCCGACCTCTACGGCACCTTCGCCGAGATCGGTGCGGGCCAGGAGACGGTGCGCCACTTCTTCCGGGCGGGCGGCGCCAGCCAGACCATCGCCAAGGCGATGAGCGCCTACGACAAGGACTTCAGCAACGCCATCTACGGCAAGGAGCCGGGCAACCGCTTCGTGTGTGAGAGCCGGCTGAGGAACATGCTGCGGCATGAGTACGGCCTGATGGTGGAGCGCCTGTCGCGCAAGGACCACCCCACCAAGAAGTTCTTCACGTTCGCCAACACGGTGGCCACGAGCACGCTGGAGCGGCCGCACAGCGGGCACGGCTGGATCGGGGTCCGGTTCCAGACCGGTCCGGACAGGCCCACCAGTGATGTCATCATCCACGTGCGCCTGCACGACCCCGACATCAGCCTGCAGCAGGAAACGCTGGGCGTGATGGGCACCAACCTGCTGTACGGCTGTCTCTTCCAGCACCTTGATCCGCAGGAGATCATGACCAGCCTCTACGACAACGTGAGCCGGCACGTGATCGAGGTGGACATGATCCAGATGAACGGGCCGGACTTCGCGCAGGTGGACAACCGGCTGTTGAGCCTGCAATTGGTGAAGCGGGGCTACACGGACGCGGTGATCTTCGGTCCGGACGGGCAGAACCTACAGGCCAGCGAGGCCCTGTACAAGAAGAACATCCTCACCATCCGCGGAAGCTTCCGCCCGGTGACGAAGGTGAACATCGATATGATCATGAACGGTTATAACATGTTCATCAAGGAGAACCGGGTGGACCGGAGCAATCTGCAGGTGCTCTTCGAGATCACGCTCAACAACCTGCAGGCGGACACCGGCAGCGTGGACGAGAAGGACTTCATCGACCGTGCGGACATCCTGTGCAGCCTGGGGCAGACGGTGCTGATCAGCAATTACCAGCAGTACTACAAGCTGGTGGAGTACTTCAGCCGGTACACCAAGGCGCGCATGGGCCTGATCATGGGGGTGAACAACCTCATCGAGGTGTTCGACGAGAAGTACTACCGCGACCTGAACGGCGGCATGCTGGAGGCCTTCGGCATCCTGTTCACCCGCGACCTGAAGATCTACGTGTACCCCAGCAAACCGACGGCGGACGTGCCGCTGATGACCACCGAGAACATGCCGGTGCACCCGCGGTTGAAGCCCCTGTACGACTACCTGCTGTACAACAAGCGGATCGTGGACATCGAGAGCTTCGACCCCACCGTGCTGCACATCTTCAGCCAGAAGGTGCTGGCCATGATCCGCGAGGGGCGCGACAACTGGGAGGAGCTCGTGCCCCCTTACGTGGACAACATGATCAAGGACAACCGGCTGTTCGGGTACCGTCCGAAAGGCGAGGTCTCCGGCGTGCCGAAGGTGGAGGCGAAGGCGTGAGGTCCCCGATCCGACGGGCTTGCGCTGGGGCTCGACGAGCCGGCGGGGCAGGCGCGGTGCGCGGGCTATCTTGGCCGCGTTGCAATGCATGAAGGCCAACCCCATCTGAACCGCACTGGAACCGGCCACGCGGCCCGGGCGCGGCACCCCGCTGTCCGCCGCCTGCCCCACCCCTGGAAGGCCTGGCTCAGCATCAGCAACGACCCGGACAACACCACGCCCGACGGCTGGGCCCAGTTGCACCGCCTCATCTGGGAGGAGCTCCACCTGCCGTTCGCCGATGCGCTATTCCTGCGCTCGTTCAACACGCAGCTGCCCGATCAGGTGGACCTCCACGGGCATCCGCACATCCTGACGGCCCATCCGCACGACAGCCTGCACACCTGGGGCGACTACATGTTCGCCCGCACGCGCGGCTTCGACCGCAGCGATGCCGAAGAGGCGCTGACCTGGCTGCGACGCATCGGGTTCAGGCCACGCGTGTGGGTGGACCACAGCCAGTTCACGGGCAACATGCTGCACCTGCACCGCACCGGGGCCATCCCCGAGTTCCGGGACGCTTCGGGGCATGTGTACCCCAATCCGTTGTATACCCTGGACCTGGTGCATGAGGCAGGCGTGCGCTACTTGTGGGACGGTACGGTGACCCCGGTGCTGGGGCAGGACATCCCGATGGGCGACCTGTCGTGGACCCTCGAAAGCACGGGCGACCGGCGGGCGGGCCTTGCGCTCTACGCGCGCCGGCGGATCCGCGCGGGACTGCGACCGGGCACGGTGCCTTCCGCCCGCGATGCGAACCGGGCCTACAGACGGCATCGCTTCCCCGACGGGCGCAGCTTCTACATCTTTCAGCGGCATGGGGAATGGCCGCTGGCCGACATCGACGGGCTCGGCGAGCTGCTGGCCCCCGCGCGGATGGACGAGCTGGTGCGCCGGGGCGGTGTGTGCATCGCGTACACCCACCTGGGCAAGCGGCCCGCCGGGCGCATGGACGATCCCGTGCATGTACCCCCCCCGACGCGGCGCGCGCTGGAGCACGTGGCCACGCTTCACCGCGAGGGCCGATTGATGCTCAGCGGGACCGCCCGCCTGCTGGACCATCTGGTGATCCGCGACCATATCGACGTGGACCCCGCACGCCGAAGCATCCGCTTTGTGGCCGACGGCATCGCGTTCGACCGGCTCGGCGGCCAGGACCTGGCCGGTCACGCGTTCACGTTCGATCTTCCCTTCGCCTCCGGGTGGGAGGTCCTGGGCAGCGATGGCCCGTTGGATCCGCGCGTGGAGGTGCACGGCCGCGCGGCCTTCACCCTTCATTTCGACGGCGCATGAGCCACCGGGTGGTCCTGCTCACCAACCGATCGCGCGGGTCGATGGCCCTCGCCCGGGCGCTGGTCGCCGGCGGGCTCGACTTGGGGATGGTGGTGGTGGGGCGTGAACCCGCTCCCGAGAAGTCCAAACGGCTGATCACCCGGTTGCTGCGTGCCGCGCTCGGCGATGCGCTGGTGAACCGCATCGGCACGCTGCTGCAGGACCGGGCCGTCAAGCACGTGCTGCGGGTGGAGCGCCGGTTGTTCGCGGATGCCGACATCGTGCTGGAAGGTGGCATCAACGCCTGCGACCTGCTGCCGGGATGGCCTCCGGGCGTGCCCGTGGTCGAGGTGGACCGCATGAACGACGCCGGAACCGTCGCGCGCATCCGCTCCGGGTCGCCCGATGCGCTGGTGGTCTTCGGCACGGGGATCCTGAAACGCCCGGTGCTGGCCATCGCCCCCGCCATCAACGCCCACACCAGCCTGCTGCCACATTACCGCGGCACACGCAGCGAGTTCTGGCAGTGCCGCCACAACGACCCCGCCCATGTGGGCATCACCATCCATCTGGTGGATGAAGGGGTGGACACGGGTCAGGTGCTGTTCCAGCGCCCCACGGCGACCCCATGGCCCACCACACCCTTCCACTTGCGGAGCCTCAACACCCTGGAGGTGATCCGCCACCTGCCGGGCGTGGTGAAGGCCTTTCTGGACGGTCGGCTCACACCGTTCGCGCAGCCCGAGGGCTCCGGCACCACCTACCGGAACCGCGACATCACCTTCGCCGACCGGGAAGCGCTGTTCGGCCATATGGAGGCCTGATCGCGATGCGCCCCTTCGTGGTACACCGCCATTCCGGACACCGAGGTGCGGTGTATGCCCTGGCCGTCCGGCAAGGTCGCGTGCTGAGCGGCAGCGGTGACGGCATGGTGGCCGCGTGGGGCAAGGACGCCGCATCCGGCGAGGCGGTGGCACAGGTCGGCCAGGCCGTGTTCGCACTGGCGGTGCTCGACCACCTGGACATCCTGCTGATCGGCACCGAGGTCGGCGACCTGCACGTGGTGGACCTGAGCGATCGGCGTGAGGCGCAGCGTATGGTGCTGCATCGGCGGGGCATCTACCGCATCGTGGCGCTCGACGACCAGCGCGTGGCCTGCGCGGGTGGCGATGGTTCCCTGAGCGTTTGGGGGGTGCGGCGCGATGCCCGCGGGCCTCAGCTCACGCTTCAACGGCACATCCCCATGGCGGAGGAGAAGGTGCGCGACATCGCGATGGACCCTGCGCGGGGTCTGGTGGCCGTAGCCTGCGGGGATGGCACGGTGCGGGTGCTCGATGCCGTGGACCTCAACGAGCGGCTTACGCTGGAAGGCCACATCGGAGGCGCCACGAGCGTGGCCTGGCACCCTGGCAAGCCGGTGCTGCTCTCCGGAGGCAAGGATGGCCACCTGCGGGCCTGGCACGCGGAGCTAGGCACGCCCCTGCTCGCCCAACCAGCGCACCGGGCGGGCATCTACGCGCTGGCGTTCGATCCGCGGAGGGAGCTGCTGGCCACCGCGAGCCGCGACAAGACCGCCAAGGTGTGGCGGGCGGACGACCTGGAGCCCCTGATGCGCCTGGACCGCCCCGCCGGTGGCCATACGCACAGCGTGAACCACATCTGCTGGCTGGGCGACCACCTGTTCACCGCCGGCGACGACCGGATGGTGATCGAGTGGTCCATCACGGACGGCGGCACCGGCGGCCGTTAACTTGCCCGCATGGCCGCTTCGCCGCGTACACGCACCACGCACCGGGTGCTGTGGGCGCTCTGCGCGGTGTTGCTGGCGGTGACCAACAACATCAACTGGGGGCGCGACCATTGGCGCACAGTGCTGCAGGCCGATGCCAAGGGCTACCACGCCTACCTGCCCGCCCTGGTGGTGCACCACGACCTGCATTTCGGTTTCCTGGACCTTGCCGACAGCCTGGGCAGCACGCCGGCGCTGCGCTACGACCACCGCACCGCACCGACGGGCGACACCATCAACAAATACTGGTGCGGCACGGCGCTGATGCAGGCGCCGTTCTATCTGGCCGTCCATGGCCTGCTGAAGGCCGCGGGCCGTCCCGCTCCGGGTCATGGCAAACCCTATGTGATGGCCGTGTGCCTCGCCGCCATCGCGTACGCCCTGCTCGGGCTGTGGGCGGTGGGCCGCCTCATGGCCAGCTGGGGCGTGGACGACCGATGGTGCGCGTTCACGCTCGCCGCGATCTTGTTCGGCACCCACCTGTTCTACTACACCATCGTGGCCCCGGGCATGAGCCACGTCTACAGTTCCGCCCTGGTGGCGCTGTTGCTTCTGAGCGGACGCCGCTATGCCGAGGATGGCCGGGCGCGATGGCTTCCGGTGATGGGCGCGCTCATCGGCCTGCTGGTGCTGGTGCGGCCGGTGAACGGGATCGCCGTGCTGGCGCTGCCGGTGGTGGCCGGCGGCCGGGCCGTGCTCGTCCAACGGCTCCGCGGCCTCCCTCACCAGTTGCGCGCGGTGTTGGGCGCCGTCGGCATCGGTGCGCTCATCGCCGGCCTTCAACCCTTGGTGTACCGGGTCAGCACTGGGCATTGGTGGGTGGACAGCTATCCGGGCGAGCACTTCCGCTGGAGCGACCCGCACATGCTGGACATCCTGATCAGCTATCGCAAGGGCCTGCTGGTGTACACCCCCCTGTGCGCTCTCGCCTTGGTCGGCCTTGTCCCGCTGTGGCGTCGGTCACGCTTCACCGCTTCGGCATGGGTGGCGTTCATGTCGCTGCTCACCTATGTGTTGTCAAGTTGGTGGAACTGGTGGTACGGTGGCAGCTTCAGTGCACGTCCCTTCGTGGAGTACCTGCCCCTGTTCGCCCTGCCGCTGGGGCTGGCGTTGCAGGCGGCCCATGGCGCCCGTCGCACGGTGCTGGTGACGACCGTGGTGCTTCTTGTGGCGCTGTGCCAGGTGCAGACCTACCAGGCACGGTACTACCAGATCCACTACGAGGACATGGACCGGTCGCGGTACTGGGAGGTGTTCCTGCGGCTCGATCGGTTGCCGTGAACCCTTGCGCTAGAGCGGGTAGAACACCGGGATCAGGAAGGTGGCCAGCAACCAGAAGAGCAGGTGCAGCGGGGCGCCCACTTTCAGAAAATCCGTGTACCGGTAGCGGCCTGCGCTGTACACCATCGCGTTGGTCTGGTAGCCGATGGGCGTCATGAAGCTGGCGCTTGCGGCAAAGGCGACGGCCATGAGGAAGGGGGTCGGGCTGGAATCCATACGCCCGGCCACCTGGATGGCGATCGGCGTGATGAGCGCCGCGGTGGCGGTGTTGCTCATCAGTTCGGTGAGCAGGCTGGTGAAGAGGTACAACCCGCTGAGCACAGCCGCAGGCCCCAGGTCGCGCAACAGGTCCACCACCCCGCCGGCGAGCCGGGCATCGAGGCCGCTGGCGTGCATGCCGATGCCCAGGCTGAAGGAGCCGGCCATGAGGAACACGATCTTCCACTCGATCGCCTCGTAGACGTCCTTCATGGACAGGCATCCGGTGAGCACGACGAACACCACTGCGGCCAGGGCGGCCACCATCACCGGCAGCACGTTCAGGCTGGAGAGTACCACCACGGCGGCCACGGCCGCTGTGACCAGCGCAAAGCGCCCGCGGTCGAAGGCCGCGATGCCGTCCTGCCGGGCCAGGATGGCGAAGGGGGCATCCGGACCCCGCTGAAGGCGCTGCAGGGTGCCGACATAGTGGCTGCGGACCTCGGCCAGCACCACGTCGCCGCTGCGCAGCACCACGTCATGCAAGCGGTCGTGCACGACCTCTTCCCGATGGCGCACGGCGAGGGGCACGGCGCGATAAGCACGGATGAGGTCGGCCTCACGCAGGGTCTTGCCCTCCAGGGGGCTGCTGGCAGTGATGACGAGCTCCACCAACGTGGTCCCCCGGGCCCGCAGGTCATCATCGGCCAGGCGCACGCTGGGGCGCACGCTCACCTGGGCGCGGTCCTTCATGGCCCGGATCCTGGCCACATCGCACCGCACCTTGAGCAGGTCGCCGGCTTCAAGCACCATGTCACCACTGGGCAGGTTGAACCGTTGGTCGCCACGCTGGATGGCGATGATGTCCATTTCCATGTCGCGCACCAAGGGGCTGTCCATGATCCGCTTGCCCACGCTGCTCCCGCCGGACAGCAGTTCGATCTCCGTGAGGTAGCCCCCCATGCCGAACTGATCGCCCAGGTCATCCCCCACCGGCCGATCCCCGGGCAGAAGATGACGGCCCACGAGCACCATGTAGGCCACACCAGCGAGCAGGAAGACGATGCCCATGGGCGCCATCTGGAACATGCTGATGGCCGGTACCCCGAGCTTCTGCGCCAGGCCGCTCACCACGATGTTGGTGCTGGTGCCGATCAGGGTGCATGTACCGCCCATGATGGTGCCGAAACTGAGGGGGATCAGCAGCTTGCCGGGATGGATCCGGGCCGAACGCGCCATCTGCACGGCGATGGGGATGAAGACCGCGACGATGGGCGTGTTGTTGATGAAGGCGGAGATGGCCCCGATGGCCAGCATGAACACAGCCAGACCACGGGCCTCTCCTTCCCTGAACAGCGGGCCCAGCCGCGGTCCGATGGTGCTGAGGGCCCCGGTGCGCAGCAGGGCGGCGCTGAGCACGAACATGAAGGCCACGGTCAGGGTGGCCGCATCGCTGAAGCCGGCTACAGCCTCCTGCGGGGTGATGATCCCCGTGAGCGTCAGGACCAGCGCGACGAGCAGGGCCACCAGATCGATGCTGAGCTTTTCGGAGATGAACAGCACGAGCGCACCGATCACGGTGGCGAGGACGATCCATTCGGAGGGCGACATCGGCGGTGGAGCGTGCGAAGTAAGTCAACCCGAGGCTGGGTGGCCGTGGAGCCCACAGCATGGATACCGGGTTCCGCACCCTCATCGGGCCGGCCCGCATGAAGCCTGACCAATGTCAGTTCCGTTCCCTGGAACTTGGTCCACCCAAGGAACCTGACATGTACAGGAACGCGATCATTCCCGCTGTCTGCGCTCTGCTGATCGGCCATGGCGTGGCCCATGCACAGGGCTGCGTGGCCATCCGCAGCTTCACGAGCTGCAACCCGAACGCATTCACCAACGGGGAACTGATCGGCAAGGGCTGGCAGGTGAGCCTGAACTACCGCTACTTCGAGTCGTTCCGCCATTTCAAAGGTGACCATGAGGAGAGCCAGCGTCTCGAGATCGGCAACGAGGTGTGGAACTACAGCACCCAGCTGAACCTCGGGCTCGTGTACAACCTGGACCGGCGCAACGGGCTGGTGTTCTCCCTGCCGTACGGCTACAACGTGCGCAGTTCCGAATACGAGCACAGGACCACGGGGAACCCCTCGTTGCGCACACGCAAGAGCATGCGCAGCATGGGCATCGGCGATATCCGCGTGAGCTACACGCGGTGGCTCTGGAACCCGGACAGCGTGTCGAACGGGAACCTGCAGGTCGGCGTGGGGGTGAAACTGCCCACCGGCAACTTCGCCTACCGGGACTTCTGGTACAACGTGGGTCCCGATACGCTTGGGGAATACCGGCCGGTCGATCAGAGCATCCAGCTCGGCGACGGCGGCCTGGGGTTCACGCTCGAACTGCAGGGCTACCGCAAGCTCTTCGGTCCGGTCTACGGGTACCTGAACGCGTTCTACCTGTTCAACCCGATGGAAACGAACGGCACCCGGACCTACCGGGAGACGATCAGCCCGGTGCTGGCCAACGAGGACATCATGAGCATCCCCGACCAGTACATGGCACGGGCCGGCCTGAACTGGAACATCAGCCACAAGCTTGGCCTGAACCTCTTCGCCGGCGGCCGACTGGAAGGCATCCCCGTGGAGGATATCATCGGGGGGAGCGGTGGGTTCCGGCGTCCGGGATACGTCCTGAGCGCGGAGCCCGGGATCGATTGGATGCGTGGTCGGCATGACATCAACCTCAGCATCCCCTGGGCCATTTACCGCAACAGGACGCAAAGCGTCACGGACAAGGAGATGGAAGCCCAACTGGGGACCCCGCGCCACGGTGATGCGGCCTTCGCGGACTACACGATCAACCTGTCGTGGAGCGTACGTCTTGGAGGTGGGGACGGGCACTGAGGCCTCACCCCAGGTGCTCCAGATACCACGGTATCGCCCGCTTCAGGCCATCCTCGATCGCATAGCCTGGTTCATAGCCCAGCACGTTCCGGGCCCGCCCGACATCGGCCAGTGAGCGGCGCACATCACCGGGGCGTTCGGGACCGTGCTCCACGGGCACCTGGGCCACCAGCGGATCGTGCTCCTGCAGGGCCTCGCGCAACATGTTCACCAGCGTCAGGAGGTCGGTGCTGCGTCCGTAGGCGATGTTGAAGACGCCACCGAAAGCCTCGGCTCGCGGGGTGGCAAGCGCACATTCGACGGCCTGCACCGCGTTGCCCACGTAAGTGAAGTCGCGTGTCTGTCGGCCGTCCCCGTTCAATACGGGCGGTCGGTGGCGAAGGAAGCGATCGATGAACCGAGGAATGGCCGCGGCATAGGGACCGTTCGGGTCCTGATGCTCACCGAACACGTTGAAGAACCGCAGGCCCACGGTCTCCAGGCCGAACAGGCGATGGTAGAGCCCGGCATAAGCCTCGTCCATGGCCTTTGTGACCGCATACGGGGACAGGGGCACACCCTCCTGCCCTTCCACCTTCGGCGAGGCGGAACTGTCGCCGTAGACGCTCGAACTGCTGGCATAGACGATCCGACGCACTCGGTGTGTGCGGCACGCCTCCAGAACGTGGAGGAATCCCGTGAGGTTGGCGGCTTCGCTGGCGATCGGATCGTCGATGCTGCGCGGTACGGAGCCCAAGGCGGCCAGGTGTACCACGCTTTCGACACCGGCGACCGCATGCCGGCAGGCGTCGAGGTCGCGGATGTCGGCCTCCAGAAGGTGGAATCCAGGGTTCGGTACCAGCGCGGAGATGTTGGCCCGTTGACCGGTGACGAAGCTGTCGAGGCATCGCACGGTACGACCACGTTCAAGCAGTGCGCGGCAGACATGGCTGCCGATGAAGCCGGCACCACCTGTGACCAGAATGGGCCGGTGCTGCACGCTCATGTGGACAAAGCTACCGGTGAGCGCAGGCCCGGCAGCGGGCAGCTCGGGGGATTATGAACAGGTGCGGACATGATCGGTGTAAGGAGCATGCAGGGGATGGTGGGCCACAACGACATATGTATGGCCATACATACGTTTGAACTCCTGACGGTCAGGGAACTGCCCCGGTAGGATGCGTCCGGTGGCGAGTGGTTGACCGCTCCAGGATCGATCCCTTGCGGCAATCAAGGGTAGAAAGAGCTGATTTTCACTTGACTACCAATCACTTACATCCACAACAGGGAAGACCTGGGAAGTGAGCCTTCATCTACCGGAACTCTAGCCGAGACAGTACATATGTATGGCCATACATACTTCTATTTCGTTGTCTATCAAGAGGTTCATCAACACCACCCCGACCATCCCCCCATCGCCACGGCATCACCGACCTTATCCCACTTGCATCGGTTCAACCGTTCCACATCCATCCATGAGCACGCGACCGGACAGCTCCTCGAAGTTTGCGCGTGGTGGTCCGATCGGTCCGTGTGCCGGATGCATGGTTGGCCCTCCTGATGTGGGCGCTCAGCGCCCCGACCTCATTCCTTCTTCACCGCCACACCAAAGCCCACTGTATGCCAACCCGCCGGGGTCAACGGGCACAGCACCGCGTCCAGCCGCCCAAGCACATCCCGCTGGCGCTCCGTGCGCCCCAGGTTCGCCAGCAGACCGGTGGTACGGACCTCCATCCGATCGAAGGGAGCGAACAGGGATCGGTCCTGCGGCAGGCGCAGGTAGCGCCAGTAGTGCTCCCATGCCACGAACCGATGCCGCAGCCACTGGTGCATGCGGGTCCCTGCTAAGTTCTCGGCCCAGAGCAGTGTGCCACCGGGCTTCAACACGCGATGCATCTCCAGCAGGGCCTTTGCTTGCCGCTCCGGGGTGCTCAGGGCGCCCAGCATGCTCTTGAACGCCACCACATCAAGAACCGCGTCGGGTCTGGGAATGGCCAGCGCATCAATGGTCTCATAGCTGATGAGCGCCTCACGATCCAGGGCACGATGCAGGGCGCGGGCCTTTTCCGTGGGCCCGCGCAGATCGCTGCATACGGTGGTCAACCCGTGGTCCGCGAGCATCAGGCTGAGCCCGCCGTCCCGCTCCCCCAGTGCGAGCGCGTGTCCGCCAGGATCCGTATGGCGCTCCAACGCGCGGCGCCAAAGCGGGTAGGCCCGCGACCAGGTGCGGACCTCCCATTGGAAGTAATGGTCCAGGCGATCGGGCGGTGCGGACATGGGACAAAGAAAAGAGGCGGCCCGAGGGCCGCCTCTTGGTCATAGCAGGATCGTCTCACTTGGCCACGGCCACACTTCGCTTCTCGCGGATGACCGTGATCTTCACCTGACCGGGATAGGTGAGCTCATTCTGGATCCGGTCGGCGATGAGCAGGCTCAGCTCGTCGGACTGGGCATCCGTGATGCGCTCGCTCTCCACCATCACCCGGAGCTCCCGGCCGGCCTGGATGGCGAAGGCCTTGGTGACCCCCTGGTAGCTCATGGCCAGGCTCTCCAGGTCCTTCAGGCGTTGGATGTAGGCTTCGACCGCCTCGCGTCGGGCGCCGGGACGGGCGCCGCTGATGGCATCGCAGGCCTGAACGATGGGCGAGAGCAGCGTGGTCATCTCGATCTCGTCGTGGTGGGCGCCGATGGCATTGCACACGTCCGGCTTCTCGCCGTACTTCTCGGCCAGTTTCATGCCCAGCAGGGCGTGTGGCAGTTCCGGTTCCTCGTCGGGAACCTTGCCGATATCGTGCAGCAGGCCGGCGCGCTTGGCGGTCTTGGGATTGAGGCCCAGCTCCGCGGCCATGATCGCGCTCAGGTTGGCCACCTCACGGCTGTGCTGCAGGAGGTTCTGTCCGTAGCTGCTGCGGAAACGCATGCGGCCGACCATGCGGATCAGTTCGTTGTGCAGTCCGTGGATGCCCAGGTCGATGCAGGTGCGCTTCCCGGTCTCGATGATCTCCTCCTCCAGGTGCTTCTTGGTCTTGGCCACGATCTCCTCGATCCGCGCCGGGTGGATGCGCCCGTCCTTCACCAGTTGGTGCAGGGCCAGCCGGGCGGTCTCGCGCCGAACGGGGTCGAAGCAGCTCAGGATGATGGCGCCGGGGGTGTCGTCCACGATCACCTCCACACCGGTGGCCTCCTCCAAGGTGCGGATGTTGCGGCCTTCCCGTCCGATGATCCGCCCTTTCACATCGTCGTTCTCGATGTTGAACACGCTGACGCTGTTCTCGATGGCGTGTTCGGTGGCCACCCGCTGGATGGTCTGGATGACGATCCGCTTGGCTTCCTTGTTGGCGTTGATCCTGGCCTCCTCCTGCGCCTCCTTGATGTGCGCCATGGCAGCGGTGCGGGCCTCATCCTTCAAGCTGTCCATCAACTGGTTGCGGGCCTCTTCCGCGTTCATGCTGGCCACCTTTTCCAACAGGGCGACCTGTTTCTGGTGCATTTTGTCCACCTCCTCCTTGCGACGGGTCAGCCCGTCCATCTTCTGGCTCAGTTCCTGCTTCAGCTGGTCGAGCTGCTTCTCCTTTTGCGAGAGGTCCTGCTGCTGACGGCTCAGTTGCTGCTCCCGCTGCTTGATCCGCTCCTGTCCCTGCTGGGCTTTCTTGTCGCGTTCGCGGAGCTCTCGCTCGTGCTCCTCCTTCAATTGCAGGAATTTCTCCTTGGCCTGCACCAGCTTCTCCTTCTTGATGGCCTCGCCTTCGGCCTCCGCTTCGCGCAGCAGGGCGTCACGACGCTTCCGAAGTAGGCCGTTCAGAAAGACGGCCACGACCGCGCCTCCGGCCACCAGGCCGGCCAGCAGGCCGATGATCAATGACAGTATGTCCATGTCCATGTCCATGTTCGGTGTTGGTTCACATGGACCACGTCCTCCGCAGTTGGAGAACGAAGCGTGGATCAGCCGGCGGCTGTGCGCAGCAGCTCGTCGAGACGGTCGAGTTCGCCCAAGGCCTGGGCATGTTCCTTGACCACTGAACCGTTGAGCGCGCGCACGCTCACCTCAAGAGCTGCCATCGCCAGCAGGTCCTGTTTGTCGGTAAGCGGGTAATGCGCGCGCAGCCGGTCCATGCTCTCGTTGATCTCCTGTGCGGCCTGTCGGACGTGCTGCTCCTCATCCGGATGGATGTTGAGCGGGTAGGCCCGTCCGGCGATCTCGATCCTGATCGATAGGTCTTCCATGGTCTTCCGCTCTGCCCGGTTCAATCGTTCAACAAGGCCAGACAGCGGTCGATCTCGTTCACCAGTTCATCGATCCGTTGCTTCGTTCCCTGACCCTCCTCCACCCCATGACGGGTTTTGGAGGCCCGGAGGACCTCGTTCTCCTTCTCCAGCTCTTCGATCCGGGCCTCCAGCACGGCGATGCGCTGACCCGACTCCCGCTCGGAACTCCCGACACGGTCCAGTTGGGCACGCAGTTCGCTGTGCTGGTGCAGGAGCTGGGCCAGCCGGTCGTGCACCGATCGAAGCCGCTCCACCAGTTCGCTCATCTGCCAGGAAGGACCATCCGTGGTCCGTGGTCAAAGATAACCGCCCGCTCCCTTCACCCTTCCGGGATCTTTGAACCCCCACCTGTTGATGTACGGGACCACCCACCGCCAAGGCCATTCCTGGCCACCGGGTAGGTTTGACGCTCGATCGACCGAACACCCTCTATTAACAACTTTGATCAATGAGGCTTAAGTTATTGTTCGTCAATATTTTAAACACACTTATTTGCAGTAGCCAGGAACCGTCGTGGCCCGCCCCGCCAAGGCCCCCGTTGGACATCCCGCTCACCGTGGCCGGCAACTTCATGGAGCTGCGGTCCGACCATTTCCACTCCGGGGTCGACCTGAAGACGAACGGGATGGAAGGCTTGCCCGTGCGTGCGGTGGCCGCCGGACGGGTGAGCCGGGTGAAGATGAGCCCCTGGGGCTATGGCATCGCCGTGTACATCGACCACCCGGGTGGGCTCACCACCGTGTATGGTCATCTGCAGGCCCTGGTCCCGGCCCTTTCGACCCAAGTCCTTGAAGCCCAATACAAAGCGAAGGACTATAGCGTCGACCTCACCCCGCCGTCAGTGGATCTTCAGGTCGCCGCTGGCGAGATGATCGGTTGGAGCGGCAACACCGGCGGCAGTTCCGGTCCTCACCTGCACTATGAGGTTCGCCGCACGGCCGACCAGCACGCCGTGGACCCTGAGGCCTTCGGCCTGGAATTGTCCGACAGCAGAGGACCGATCATCCGAGGGCTCCGGCTCTATGCCTTGGACAGCAGCGCACGCCACAGCCCATATCCAGGTGAGGCCAAGGGGTTTGCCACTGAACCAGGACCCGATGGCTACCGGCTGCGCTCGGGTGCTGAAGTGGCCGCGGTGGGACCGGTGGGCTTAGCGGTGCATGCCGTGGACCACTATGATGGCTCGTCCAATGTGTGCGGGGTGCGGCGGATCGACCTCGATGTGGACGGCCGAAGGCTCTTCTCGGTGCACCTGGATGAGGTGGACTTCGCCCTGCAGCGCTATGTCAACGCCCACATGGATCACGCCCTGTTCCGGGAGAACGACATGCACTACCATCGGTGCTACCGCCAGCCCAACGACCGGTCCGTTCTCTACGACGGAGATGGGACCTTCATCCCCACACCGGGGCAGCGGCATGCCTGCACCCTCACGGTGCTGGACGCCAATGGGAACCAGGCGGTGCTCCGGTTCACCCTGCGGGGGGCCACCACCGAGGAGGCCCGGACCTGGCCCGGTCGCGCGTCCGGGACCAACGTCTTCCATTGGGACCGCGAGAACGTCCTTGTCCAGCCGGGTATCCGCTTCACCCTGCCGGTGAACGCCCTGTACGATGATGAGCCCATCACCTACTCCCGCGAGGAGGCACCGCCCAGGAGCCTCTCGCCCATGCATCAGGTCCTGAGCGAGCTGGTGCCCCTGCATGTGCAGGCCGAGGTGACCCTGGAGGCCTTGGACCTGCCGGTCGAACTGCGCTCCAAGGCCGTGGTGATGAAACGCGACCGCAAGGGCCGCACCTCCTGCCTTGGCGGACGCTGGAGCGGTGGGTGGGTCACCGCTCGCAGCAAGTCCTTCGGCGCGTTCTTCCTGCGCGTGGACACGGTGCCGCCCACCCTGACGGCCGTGGACCTGCGCTCGGACATGCGCGGCCGCGAGGCGTTCCGGTTCAAGGTCCAGGACGACCTCAGCGGCGTGGAGAACTGGACGGCCACGCTGGATGGCCGCTGGATCATGCTCGTGTACGACCCGAAGGCGAAGACCCTTACCCACCGCTTCGACCGGTACTCGGACGGCCCCGGACAACGCGAGCTGGTGGTTGAGGTGGCCGATGAACGAGGCAACCGCACCCGACGCACGCACACGTTCCTGCGATGAGGCACCGATCGACCTGCGCGCTCGCGGTCCTGCTCATGGCGGGCTGCACGGCGCCCACCACCCCACCGCCGCGGTGGGTGGCCCATGCAGGCTGCGGAACGGAATGCGAAGCACCGGCCAATACGGCCCTGGCCGTGCTGCAGGCGATGGTGCACCGCGTCGACGGCATAGAACTGGACGTCCAGCTCAGCGCCGATGATGCCTTGATCGCCTTCCACCCGGACCGGTTGGAAACCGCCACCAACGGGCGTGGTCTGGTGAACGAACGCGCGTGGGCCGACCTCCGTCGGTTGAGCGTGGCGGACCGGCCTGAAGCACGGCTGGCGCGTGTGGAGGACCTCCTCCGCCTGGATACCACCGGAACCCTGCACTGGGTGTTGGACATCAAGCTGTTCGCCGCTGGCGACTGGGTGCCCTACCTGGACCGGTTCGCAGAGGCGCTTCGCGCGCTCGAGGCCGGTGGCCCTGCGCCGGGCCGGGTCCGCGTGGAATGCCGGGACCTGGAGTTCCTGACCCGGCTCCGCCGTCGCGCACCCCATGTGGAGCTGGGGCTGGTGGCCCCGGACCCGCTCACCGCGCTGGGCGAGGCGAAGGGTCGCGGCTTTCAGTGGGTGGTGCTCCCGCTGGACCGAACGAACGTGGCCGTGGTGCAGGCCGCGCACAGGCTGGGGCTCCGGGTGGCCACCTATGGCGCCTCCGCCCGGAGCGAACTGCGCGCGGCCTGGGCCGCTGGAGTGGATGAGGCGCAGCTGGACGATCCCTCGGCGCTGCCGGTGCACTGATCAGCGGTCGACGACCAGCCGACCGGACCATCCGCGGTCATCACCGATGACCCGAAGCGTATACACGCCGGTGGCCAGACCGGCCAGGTCCACGGCCATCACGGCCGACGCGCCCACGCGTCCCACCTCCCGCACCACCGATCCTCCGGCGTTCTGCAGCACCAGAAGCCCGCTCACCCCGGCTGGAAGCCGGACGTGCATCACATCCTCGCCCTTGCCGACACGGGCCTGGACCAACGGAGCCGCACACAGCGCAACGATCAGGAGCAGGGTTCGCATGGCCTCAAGGTAGGGCGAAGGCCGCACCCTTGGCAAGGTCCTTGGAACTGCGGCGGGGATGGGACCTACCTTTGGCGCGATGCGAAGGATCATGCTGCTGCTGGCCCTGCTGGGGCTGTTCGAGGCCCGTGCCCAGGAGGCCGGCCCCACCCGCGACCTCGTGCAGTTCAGCGGGGTCGTGGTGAGCGGGGACAGCCTTTTGCCCGTGCCCTTCACCAACATCCTGATCAAGCACAGCTATCGGGGCACCATCAGCGATGTCTACGGTTATTTCTCCTTCGTGGCGCAGGAGGGCGACACGCTCATCTTCTCCGCGGTGGGCTTCAAGCGTTCGCAGTTCGTGGTGCCCACGGACCTTGAGGAGAACAAGTACAGCATGATCCACCAGCTCAGTGCGGACACCATCCTGCTGGGGCAGGCCAACGTGTACCCCTGGCCAAGCCGTGAGCAGTTCCGCGACGCGTTCCTGAACCTGGAACTGGCCGACGACGACTACCAGCTGGCCATGCGCAACCTGTCCCCGGCCGAGATGCTGCAGCGGATGGAGAACCTGCCCCCCGACGCGTACGAGAGCTTCCGCTACCAGATGGCCATGGACCAGACCCGCCTCTACCAACAAGGGGGCATGCCCACCATCAACCTCTTCAACCCCATCGCGTGGGCGCAGTTCCTACAGGCGTGGAAGAGCGGGGCGTTCAAGAAGAAGCAGTGACCGTGTCGTCCCCGGCCCCCGACCACCTCTGGACGTATTTCGAACGCGCATGGCGGGCGGCTCCGGACCGGACGGCCTTGCATGTGGAAGGCCGCGGGTGGTCGTATGACGAGCTCGCCGCCCGGGCACTGGCGGTCAGCGATGCTGTTCGACGGCACGGCGGTGGTGGACCTTTCGTGGGGCTGCACGCGCACCGCAGCATCGGCGCATACGCCGGAGTGCTGGGCATCCTTCATGCGGGCAAGGCCTATGTGCCGCTGAACCCCCAGCTGCCCGTGGACCGGCTCGACACCATCGCCGGCCTGGCCGACCTGGACCTCATCGTCGCCGATGTGCTTCACGAGGCTTCGGCCCACGGGCTTGCCGCGCGCCGGAACCACGGCTGCGAGGTCATCGTGGCGGGTGAAGCGCTCGGCGCGGATGCACCGGCCCTCGGCGGCCGGGAGGCGTACATGCTCTTCACCTCCGGAAGTACCGGCATGCCCAAGGGGGTGCCCATCAGCCACGCGAACGTGGTGGCGTATGTCGAGCATCTGCTGGAGCGCTTCACCCCGGGCCCGGAGGACCGGTTCTCGCAGACCTTCGAGCTCACCTTCGACCTCAGCGTGCACGACCTCTTCGTATGCTGGGCCGCTGGAGCCTGCCTCTATGTGCTGCCGAAGGACCGGATGATGGCGCCGGCCCGCTTCATCCGGGAGCACGGCATCACCCAGTGGTTCAGCGTCCCCAGCGCCGCCGTGCTGATGGACCGCATGCGGCTGCTGAAACCCGGCGCCTTCCCAAGCCTGCGCGTCAGCGCCTTCTGTGGTGAGCCCCTCCCCGCCGACCTGGCCATGAAGTGGGCCCTCGCCGCGCCCAACGGTCGCGTGGAGAACCTGTACGGGCCCACGGAGGCCACGATCGCCATCACCGGCCATGTGCTGGATGCGGCCGCACCGAAGGCCCGGCATGGCATCCTCAGCATCGGCCGCCCGTTCCCCATGGCGCGGGTGCGCGTGGTGGATGCCGACGGGAACGACGCGGAGGAAGGCGAGCTCTGGCTGGGTGGTCCTCAGCTGAGCACCGGATATTGGAAGGATCCCGAACGCACCCGTGCGGCGTTCGTCACGCATGGCCCCGAACAGGAGCGCTACTACCGCACCGGCGACCACGTTCAGCGCGATGCCGACGGCGACCTGTTCTTCATCAGCCGGCTGGACGACCAGGTGAAGGTCCGGGGCCACCGCATCGAGCTGCAGGAGGTGAACCAGGTGCTGAAAGCGGTGAGCGGCGGCGCGTTCGCCTATGCGCTGGCGCACCCGGTGCGCGACGGCATCGCACAGGGCATCGAAGCCTTTCTGCCCCTGGCGGTCCAGGCCCATGGCGCCGCGATCCTTGAGGCTTGTGCGCGACGGCTTCCGGACTACATGGTGCCCGCACGCCTGCACTTCACGGACGAGATCCCCTACACCACGAGCGGAAAGGCCGACCTGCGGGCCCTCCGTGCCCGGCTCGAGGAACCCGCACGATCCGGGGATCGATAACTTCGGCGCCATGTCCTTCAACGAGGTCACTGTGCGTGAGCGCATCCGCGCCGCGCTGACGCCCCGGCTCACGGAAATGGGCCTCACCCAGGCCGATGTGGGCGACGGCATGAGCCTGACCCAGAGCGGTGTGCTCGACTCCTTTGCCTTGATGGAATTGATCGGACGCCTGGAGCAGGACCTCCATGTGGAACTGGATTTCGAAGCGGTGGAGCCCGAGCAGTTCACCACGGTGAAGGGACTTGCCGCCGCGTTCGTCAAAGCCCTCACGGCGTGATCGAGGTGCGTGCCCTGGACCGGGATGCCGCCCCGGAGGAACTGCTCGCCGTGGAAGCCCTCTTCACGGCGATGTACGGCCACATGGACGGCCTGGGCCTGATGGTGCCTCTCGCACCAGGCGGGGCGGGCCTCTGGTTGAGGGCCCTGATGCCCATGCTGGGGAAGCTGCACACGATCCAGGTGGCCTGGGCCCAGGACCCGGCCGCGCCAGGGCGGCTGGATGCGCCACGCGCCGTCGGCTTCGCCGCCGGCAGCATCCGCGTTGGCCCGGCGCACCTCGGCGGACTTCGTTCCGGCGCGGTCACCCACCTGTACGTGGACCCTGGGCAGCGCGGCGGTGGCGTGGGTCGCCGGCTCTACGCCGCGCTTTCCGCATGGTTCACCGAACGAGGGCTCCACCACCAGGAGCTGGAGGTGTTGGTGAACAACGAGCCCGCGCGTCGTTTCTGGGCCGCCCAGGGATTCGTGCCGGACCATCTGGTGATGCGCCGCCTGCCGGTCTGACCATGGCGATCGCACCGGACCAGGTCCTTTTCGCCAACGGCGCACAGCGTGTCACGGCCGGCGACCTGCTGCACACCCTGCGCGAACTGGGCGTTCGACCGGGTGATCTTCTGTTCCTGCACACCGACCTGCTGCGTTTTGGCCGGCCGGCGCCGGATCTCATGCGTGTACGCGGGGCGCTGTTCGACGCATTGATCGCCGTGCTCCGCGAGGCCGTGGGTCCGCAGGGCACCCTGATGATGCTGACCCTTTCGACACGGACCCTGGAGACCGGACGGTTCGATGTGGACCGCACACCCGGTGAGGCGGGCGCCCTCACCGAGCACTTCCGGCAACTGCCGGGGGTGCGCCGCATCCCCCACCCCACCCACAGCGCGGCGGTGGAAGGCCCCAAGGCGGATCTGTTCATGGATCCGCCGGTCCATCCCTTCGGGGCGGGTTCATTGTTCGACCGCTTGAAGCGCGAAGGCGGCAAACTCCTCTTCCTGGGCGCGGACTTCCATTGGTGCACCTTCAACCACCACATCGAGACCATGCTGCCCGTGCGTTATCGGCGCGAGGAGCGCGTGCCGATGACCATCGTGCGGGACGGTGCCGAAACACGGGGCGAGGCCATCCGTTTCCGCAAGCCGGCCCGCTACTGGACCAGCTTCGCCCGCTTCCGCGCAGCGCTGCTTGACCAAGGCATCCTGCGGGAACGACCGCTCGGCCGCGGCGTTGTATCCCTGTCCGATGCGCAAGCCCAATTCGAGCTGGGCACCGAACTGTTGCGCCGCGATCAGCGCTTCTTCATGAACGTTCAGCCCTGGAGCCGCTTCCTGCTCTTCAAGGCCAGGGAACGGGCCGGCCGCGTGCTCCGTGCGTTCGGGCTGCGCCGCTGAACCACGTGCCGGCTGATGTGTACCGTGGTGAAAACCACGGCCCATGATCCCTGCACGACCTCTGAAGCTCGCTCTCTTCGGCCTTCTGGCCCTTCCCGTCCATCCCCAGGCCATGGGCAACCTGATGTATGAGAGCAACAGCCGCATCTTCTTCCAGCAGGCCGAGCAGCCGGTGAAGGCCACCATCCAGGGCAACATGCTGGTGCTGGAGGTGAACGCCATGATGAACGCCACGGCCGACAGCTACCTGGCCATCTTCCACGTGACGCAACTGGGCCAGACCGCCGAGGAGGCCGACAGCCTGATGAACGCCCGCGTGAACGGGGTGATGCGCCGTGTGAAGCAGGTGGGCGTGAAGGAGAGCGACGTGTTCACCGACATGCTCTCGTTCGTGCCCGTGTATGAGCTGGAGACCACGCGCAAGCTCTTCAGCAGGACCTACCAGGAGGTGCCCGTCGGTTTCGAGATCCAGAAGAACATCCACATCCGCTTCACCGATGCGCGGGTGCTCGACAAGCTGGTGACCGCCGCGGCCAAGGAGGAGATCTACGACCTGGTGAAGGTGGACTTCTTCGTGGAGAAGCAGAGCGCCTGCTATGACACGCTGCGCATGTTCGCCACCAAGCTCCTGCAACAGAAGCTCGACAACTTCGACAAGCTGGGGCTGAAGATCAAGGAGAGCCACCGCACCGGTGCGGAGAAGAACGGGGCCTACTTCCCCCTCGACCGCTACACCACCTACCAGACACGCACCCAGAGCTCGCTGAACAGCCGTCGCAAGGGCCAGGTGGTGAACGACATCCGCCGTCCGCAGACCCTCTTCTACAACAAGGTGCCCTACGGCCACTTCGACATCGTGCTGCACGCCGAGATCACCGAGCCACCGGTGCAGTACACCTACAACCTCACCCTCACGTGCCAGCTGCCCGAGGCCTTCGCCGACAACAAGAAGGAGGTGAAGGAGATCATCAAGCACGTGTGGATCAACGATAAGGGTGACGCCAAGGTGATCGCGCTGCCCTGAGGGCCACCTGACGGACGACAGGGGGCAGGCGGCTGCGGTAGCTTTGCCCCGTGTTCCGACCTACGCCCCTGCCCTATTCGGGCCGCCTGTTCCCTGTGCTGCTGCTCGTTGTGCTCGGTTGCGGCCGCAAGCAGGAGACCATCAAGCCGTCCGTCGGCCCCATCACCGAAAGCGTCTACGCCAGTGGCATCGTGAAGGCCGCCGGCCAGTACCAGGTGTATCCCACGGTGACGGGCACGGTGATGGCCCTGTTGGTGAAGGAAGGCGACACCGTATCGGCCGGAACGCCCCTGGTGCGGATCGATGACCGCACGGCCTGGGCCAGCACGCGCATCAGTTCCGCCCAGGTGCGCCTGTTGGAGCAGAACGCATCGGATGATGGTCCCGTGCTCTCCCAACTGCGCGAGGCCGTGGAGCAGGCACGCGATCGCTACAAGGTGGACAGCACGAACTACGAGCGGCAGAAGGCCCTTTGGGCACAACAGATCGGCAGCCGCAACGACTTCGATCAGCGCGAACTGGCCTACACCACCAGCAAGGCGGGGCTGACCCGCGCCGTGAAGGCCCTTCAGGAAACGCGGGACCGCCTGCGCACCGAGCTGGAGGTGGCCCGCAACAACGCCGCCATCAGCACCGCCGGCAGCGACGACCGCACGCCACGCAGCCTGATCGACGGCGTGGTGTACGACCTGCTGGTGGAGCCGGGGGAACTGGCCACGCCGCAGAAGGCGATCGCCGTGGTGGGCAGCGCCACCGACCTCTACCTGGAGCTCGAAGTGGATGAGTACGACATCCGCCTGGTGAAGCCCGGACAGCGCGCGCTGATCACGCTGGACAGTTACGACGGCACGGCCTTCGAGGCCGAGGTCACGCGGATCGTCCCCCTGATGGACCAGCGCTCGCGCACCTTCAAGGTGGAAGCGCGTTTCAAGGAGCGTCCGCCGCAGCTCTACCCCAACCTCACGGCCGAGGCCAACATCGTGCTGCGCACCAAGGAGAACGCGCTCACCATCCCCGCCGCCTATCTCCTCCCCGGCGACTACGTCCGCACGGGCCCGGATGAGCGCGTGCAGGTGCGCACCGGCGCCCGTGACCTGGAGAAGGTGGAGATCCTGGAGGGCATCACCGCCGACACGGAGCTGTACAAGCCGTAGCGCGGCATGAAGCTCCTGCTCACCATCGCCCTCACCCTGCTGCGCGCCAAGCTGCGGCAGAGCATCGTGGCGGCCGTGGGCGTGATGTTCAGCATCACCATGTTCGTGGCGCTGCTCGGCTTCATGAACGGGTTGAACGACCTGCTCGACGGCCTGATCCTGAACCGCACACCGCATGTGCGCCTCTACAACGAACTGCAGGCGACACCGGAGCAGCCCGTTCAGGTGGCCGACGGAGACACTGCCACACACCATTTCATCCGCTCGGTGAAGCCCAAGGACGACCTGCCGCGGCTGCGCAACGCCGAGGCCATCATGCAGGCCATGGAGCGCGACCCGCGGGTGATGGCCGTATCGCCCCGGCTGGTGGCACAGGTCTTCTTCAACGTGGGCACCGTGGACCTGAACGGGCAGGTGAACGGCATCGATGTGATGCAGGAGATCCGCTACTACCGCTTCGCCGACTACCTCACCCAGGGCGATCCGCACGACCTGGCCACGGGCAACAACACCATCGTGCTGGGCAAGGGGCTGGCCGACATGATGGCGGCCGACATCGGCGAGACGGTGCAGGTGACCACGGCCACCGGCGACCGCGCCATGCTCCGCGTGGTGGGCATCTTCCAGAGCGGCATCGCCGACTACGACAAGGTGCAGTGCTACGCCAACATCAAGACCGTGCAGAAACTGCTCGCGCGACCCGGCAGCTACTACACCGACATCAACCTGAAGCTCCACGACCTGAACGCCGCACCCGTCATGGCCCGGGAGCTCGCCGCGCGCTTCATGGTGGACGCCGTGGACGTGCAGACGGCCAACGCGCAGTTCGAGACCGGCAGCGATGTGCGCAACATCATCAGCTACGCGGTGGGCGTTGTACTGCTCATCGTGGCGGGGTTCGGGATCTACAACATCCTGAACATGATGATCTACGAGAAGCTCGATGCCATCGCCATCCTGAAGGCCACGGGCTTCAGTGGAAGTGATGTGCGTCGGATCTTCCTGCTCCTGAGCATGATCATCGGGCTGGTGGGCGGCGCATCAGGCCTCATCGGTGGCTTCCTGATGCAGCAGCTCATCGACAACCTGCCCTTCGATACGGCCGCCCTGCCGACCATTACAACCTTCCCCATCGACTACGACCCGAAGTACTACATCATCGCCGTGAGCTTCGCGCTGCTCACCACCTGGATCGCGGGCTGGTTCCCGGCGCGCAAGGCGGCCCAGGTGGACCCCGTGGAGATCATCCGAGGAAAATGAGCGTCACCACCAACATCCTCGATGTGGAGAAGGTGAACAAGTCCTTCCACGACCCCGTGACCGTGCCCGTGCTGAAGGACGTGTCGTTCAGCGTCCGGCACGGCGAGTTCGTGAGCATCACGGGCAAGAGCGGGTGCGGCAAGAGCACCTTGCTGTACATCCTCAGTACCATGGACACCGACTACGAGGGCGATGTGGCCATCGATGGGGAGCGCACGCAAGGTTTGAGCGGTGAACGCCTCGCGGCCATCCGCAACGAGAAGATCGGCTTCGTCTTCCAGTTCCACTACCTGCTGCCGGAGTTCAGCGTGCTGCACAACGTGATGCTGCCAGGGCTGAAGCTGGGCCGTAAGAGCGCGGCGGAGGTGGAGGCCGACGCCATGGCCCGGTTGAAGGAACTGGAGATGGACGGCCAGGCCATGAAGATGGCCAATCAGCTCAGCGGCGGGCAGAAGCAGCGCGTGGCCATCGCGCGCGCGCTGATCAACGACCCGCTGATCATCATGGGCGACGAGCCCACGGGCAACCTCGACAAACGCAACGCCGAGATCGTCTTCAGCATCTTCCAGCACATCGCCTCCGAGCACAAGCGCAGCCTGCTGATCGTGACGCACGACCCCGACTTCGCCGCCCGCACGGACCGCAACATCGTGATGGACGACGGGCGGATCGTGGGCTGAGGATCAGTGCGTGCGCGCCGCGACGGCGGCATGGACCACCTCCTGGATGCGGGTCCGGATGTTCATCTCCGACAGCGCCTTGTTGGCGGCCGTGGGGTACACCCGGTTGCTGAGGAAGATGTAGACGATCCGTTGCTCGGGATCGGCCCAGGCCATGGTGCCGGTGAAGCCGGTGTGCCCGAAGCTCGCATAACTAACACAGGAGCAGGTGGGGCCACCCTTGCCGCGCACGGGCTTGTCGAAGCCCAACCCGCGCCGGTTCTCCCCGGTTTTGGGCTCCGGTGCGCAGAACTGGCAGCGGGTGAACTCATCCACCACGGCCTCGCTCAGGTACCGTCGTCCATTGTACACGCCCTTGTTCAGCAGCAGCTGGAACACCACGAAGAGGTCCTCGGCGTTGCCGAAGAGCCCCGCATGACCGGCCACTCCGCCGAGAAGCGCCGCGGTGGGATCGTGAACATCGCCCCACACCTGCTGCCGCCGGAACTCGGGGTCGTACTCCGTGGGGGCGATCCTCCTGCGCGGCACGCGCTGCAACGGCGTGTATCCGAGGCGATCGAGCGCCAGTGGACGGTAGAACACCGAATCCACGTACCGGTCGAGGGTGGTGCCGGCCACCCGCTCCACCACGCGCTGCATGAGCAGCAGGCCGAGGTCGCTGTACTTGTACTCCTTCACCGGGTTCAGCGGGGGGCCGAGGATCCAGCCCGCAAGGCTGTCCCGATAACTGGCGCTGATGTATGTGCGCTCGGCCACACGAAGGGCATGCGCACTGTCCGCCTTCTCAGCGACCACTCCCGGCCGGGGCTCCTTGTTAATCAGCAGGCGCTGGTGGAAGGGCACCCAGTCACGCAACCCGGCCTGATGGGTGAGCACTTCGCGCAGGCCCAGGCGCGCATGGGCCTCATGCGGCCCGTTGAGCTCGGTGAGGTAGCTGCCCAGATCGCGGTCCAGGTCGATGCGGCCCTCGTCCACGAGCTTCATGACAGCGAGGGTGGTGGCGGCCACCTTGGTGATGCTGGCGAGGTCGTACAGGTCGTCCGTGCGAACGCTCCGCTTGCCATCGTAGGTGGGTTTGCCATAGGCCTTATCCCACACCACATGCCCGTCCACGGCCACGAGCACCTGGGCACCGGGGAAGGCCTTGGCCGCGATGCCCTCCTGCACGATGGCGTCGATGCCGATGAGGTCCGGGGTCCGAAGGCCGGCTTCCTCGGGAAGCCCGTAGGTGGTGCGACCGGGCAGGGCCTCCCAGCTCAACCCGTTGCCTGCTTCGAACTGGGCCGAGGCGGTCACCGGCAGGGTGCCACCCACGGAACGTGCGCCGAAGAGGGCCTGTGCACAGAGGTCATGCACGTCGGGGTCGTCCTCGTACCCCACCAGCAGCCCGTCCAGCTCACTGCTGCCATAGGCGCGGGTGAGCCGGTAGGGATTGCCGAACCAGGCGAGCACCGTGCGGTGGTGGCGTTGAACCTGCTGAAGCACTTCGAACACCCGATCGGGTGCACCGAAATCCCTGTCCACGCGATAGCTGGTGCGGTGCACCGATGCGATCACCAGGTCGTGGCCCTCCAGCCTTCGCAGGAGCCCGGCAAGGCTGTCGCGATACAGGTCCTTGGGCACGCCGATGCTGGTGATGCGCGCGTGGCGGGCCAGGTGGCGGTGGAACGCGTTGCCCGCACTGTCGCCAAAGGCGAGGGCCGCGATGCGAAGACTTCCGGGATCGGCAATGGGCAGCAGGCCGTCGCGTGAGCGCAGCGCGGTAAGGGCCTGGCCGAAGAGCGTACGGCGCAACACCCTTGCCGCGGGGACATTGAGATCGTCCGCAAGCCCTTCGGTGCGCACGACAGGGCGTTGATGCAGGCCGGCCCAGCGCTTCGCGCGAAGCACCTTGCGGCACTTGTGGTCAATGAGCTCGCGCGGCACCAGCCCGCTGTCCACCGCCTGCTGGATGCGGTCGATCGCCTTCACCGGGTCCTGCGGGAACAGCAGGACATCGTTGCCGGCAAGCAGCGCACGCAGCTCGATCTCACCCGGCTTGTCGGCGTTGGCCACCCCCTTCATGTTCAACGCGTCGGTGAACACAAGACCCTGGAAGCCGAGTTCGCGTTCGAGCAGTTCGTTCACCACGGGGCGGCTGAGGGTACTGGGCAGGCCGGGGGTGCTGTCGAGGGCGGGCACCTCCAGGTGGGCCACCATGATGGCGCTGAGCCCCTCCTCCATCAGCCGCTGGAAGGGGTACAGCTCCAGGGAGTCGAGGCGGCCTCTGGGATGCGCGATCAGGGGAAGGGCATGGTGGCTGTCCGCATCGGTGTCCCCGTGGCCGGGGAAGTGCTTGGCGGTGGCGATGACACCACCGGCCTGGAGCCCACGCATATAGGCCACGGCCTTGCGGGCCACGAGCTCGCGCTCCTCACCGAAGCTGCGGTCGTTGATCACCGGGTTCGCCGGGTTGTTGTTCACGTCGGCCACCGGGCTGAAGCTCACATGCACGCCGAGCCGTTGCATCTGCCGGGCGATCTCGCGCCCCATCTCCTCGATGGCCGCATCGTTGCTCAAGGCGCCCAGCGTCATCTGCTTGGGGAACCGCACGGTGCTGTCCAGCCGCATCGCCAGCCCCCATTCCAGGTCCATGCCCACGAGCAGCGGCACGCGGGCCGCGGCCTGCCAGCGGTTGGTGAGCTGGGCCTGCCGCACGGGGCCGCCCTGGAAGAAGATGAGGCCGCCCACGCCGTGGTCGCGGACCAACGCATCCACCTCGGCCACGTGCTTCGCATCCTTGTTGCTGTAGGCCGCCACCATCATCAGCTGGGCGATGCGGTCGCGGGGGCCGAGCGTCGCCATCACGCTGTCGGCCCATTCCATGTCCTCCATGAGAAAGGCCGGAGCGTGGCGCGTCGGCGGAGGACCGCCCCCCAGGGTGAGCACGGCCGAAGCGGCCAGGAGCGCGCGCTGGAGGAGGTTCGTCATGAGCGGTCAAAGCTACCCGGGGTGCCTGCGGGGCGCGGGCCGGGGCCCGGCGCGTTTATCAACACGTACGCGGGGATGGCCGCGATCATTGCGGATGGCGTGGGCCGCCCGGGCCGCGGGCTACCTTTGGCGGCTTCCGCGATCGATCCGATGGAGCCCTTGATCCGCCTGCTGCCCGACCACGTGGCCAACCAGATCGCAGCAGGCGAGGTGGTGCAGCGCCCGGCGAGCGTCGTCAAGGAACTGCTGGAGAACAGCGTGGACGCCGGAGCGGGGCAGATCACCCTGGTGCTGAAGGACGCGGGCCGCACCCTGGTGCAGGTGACGGATGACGGCCGGGGCATGGGCCCGGATGATGCCCGGCTGTGCTTTGAGCGGCACGCCACCAGCAAGATCCGCGCAGCGGACGACCTGCAGACGCTGCGCACCAAGGGCTTTCGTGGGGAGGCCCTCGCGAGCATCGCGGCGGTGGCCCAGGTGGAGCTGCGCACGCGCCCCCAGGCCTCGGAGCTCGGCACCCGGGTGGCCATGGAGGGCAGCCGGGTGCGGGCCCAGGAACCGGTGGCCATGGCCGCCGGAACGACGATCGCGGTGCGCAACCTGTTCTACAACATCCCGGCCCGGCGGCAGTTCCTCAAGAGCGACGCCGTGGAGCTGAAGCATGTGCTGGAGGAGTTCCAGCGGATCGCACTGGCCCATCCGGGCATCGGGTTCCAGGTGGTGCACAACGACCAGGAGCTGTTCCGGATGCCCGCCAGCGCGCCCGATGCCACCGAGGGCGCGGCGTTGCGGCAACGTGTGGTGCATCTGCTGGGCCGCCGGTACGACGAGCGGCTGGTGCCCGTGGAGGAATCCACCGGACACCTGCGCATCACGGGCTTCATCGGCAAGCCTGAGTTCGCGCGCCGCACGCGGGGCGAGCAATACTTCTTCGTCAATCAGCGCTTCATCCGCAGCAGCTACCTGGAACATGCGGTGCGCACGGCGTTCGACGAGCTGGTGGCGCGGGACCACCACCCGGCCTGGTTCCTCTTCCTGGAGCTGGACCCCGCGCAGATCGACATCAACATCCACCCCACCAAGACGGAGATCAAGTTCCGCGACGACCGCAGCGTGTACGCGGTGCTTCACGCGGCCTTGCGGCGGGCCTTGGGGCGCTTCAACATCGCGCCGAGCCTCGACTTCGAGCCGGAGCCGGCCATCATGTCGGCCTTCGCCGGGATGCCGAGCGTGCCGGCCGTGGCCCCGGTGGTGAAGGCGCCCGACTGGCGTCCCCAGGACCTGGGCCCACCGCGCGACCCCACGGGCTGGCAACAGCTGTTCGACCTACGCGCCGCACCGGCCGGGGGTGACCCGCCCGCCGACGCTGACCCGGCGCACGCCAAGGCCCATGTGCTGCCGATGGGCGAGACCGAGGCCGATCACGGACCTCGACCGGTGTTCCGGATGCAGGGCGGCTACATCGTGTCGCCCCTGCGCAACGGATTGATGGTGGTGGACCGGCGGCGTGCGCTGGAGCGCATCGCCTACGAGCGCGCCCTGAAGCGGCTGGAGCAGGGCAACGGCCCCAGCCAGGCCGAGCTCTTTCCGCGCAACATCGAGCTGGCCCCGCAGGATTTCGCCCTGGTGGGCGAATTGCTACCCGAATTGCGCGCGCTGGGCCTCGACCTGGAGGTCTTCGGTGGGCGCACCATCACCGTGCGCGGCCTGCCGGCCGAATCGATGAACGATGACCCTGCCGCGCTGCTGGACACCCTGATCGCCCAGTTGCACAGCGAGCGGGGGACGCTGAAGCTCGAGCGGCACGCGGCGATCGCCCGCAGCATGGCCCGGAGCGTTGCGGCGCGCAGCGATGAGGCCCCGGCGCAGGAACAGCTGCGCGACCTCGTCGACCGCCTCTTCGGCTGCGAAGTGCCCTACTGGACCCCCGGCGGCAAACCCACGCTGATCACCTTCGGGCTCGATGAGCTCGCCCAACGCTTCGAACGCGGATGAACCCGAACGTGCTGCTGCCTCCGGTGGTGAAGAACCTGCTGATCATCAACGGCCTGTTCTTCCTGGCCAAGTTCAGCTTTCCGGCGGATGAGCTGGGCCGAAACACGCTGGATGCGACCCTGGGCATGTACTATGTGGGCTCCCCCCTTTTCCGGCCCTGGCAGGTGTTCACGCACCTCTTCCTGCACGGCGACCTGGGGCACCTGTTCACCAACATGTTCGGCCTGTTCATGTTCGGCGGCCCTGTGGAGCGCCACCTGGGGTCGAAGCGTTTCCTGATCTACTACCTGGCCTGCGGGCTGGGCGCCGCGGCCCTCCACACCGGCGTGAACGCCTACGAGGTGCTCCGCGATGAGGCGGTGGTGGCGGCGTACGGTGCGGACGTGCAGGAGGTGCGCGAAGCGGTGGCGGCCGGATCGCTCATGGAGGCCGACCACATCCTGAACGGTGTGATGGCCGCCCATGGCGTGCCTGACCAGGCCCTCACCCAGCTCTTCTTCGACCACATCGGCACGATCATCGGGGCCTCGGGCGCAGTGTTCGGCATCCTGCTGGCCTTCGGCATGCTCTTCCCCGAGCAGGAGATCTTCCTGTTGCTGCTGCCGATCCCCATCAAGGCGAAGTACTTCGTGGTGATCTACGGCCTGGTGGAGCTCTTCATGGGCCTCAAGCAGAGCCCGGGCGACAACGTGGCGCACTTCGCGCACCTGGGCGGCATGATCTTCGGCTTTCTGTTGCTGCGGGCATGGCGCCGCCGCATGCTGCTCTGACCGACCGATGAGCCGCCCGGCCCGGACCGTTCGTGGAATACCTTTCCGGCCGGGGCGGAAGGGTCCGAACTTTGCGGTGATCCTGCAACGCATCCACAGGCCACGATGGGCATCCGCGACGATGTGAGCATGCACTGGCGCACCGGCGGCGCCGCGGTCAGGCTCATCCTCATCAATCTCGGCGTCTTCCTGCTCTACCACGCGGTGGGGCTGGTGCTCTTCCTCACCGGCACCCCCGAGCCCGACCTGCTGAAGTGGCTGATGGCCACCAGCCATCTGCCGGCGCTGGCCCTCAGGCCGTGGACCGTGGTGACCTACATGTTCACCCATGCCGATGTGTTCCACATCTTCTTCAACCTGCTCATGCTGTGGTTCAGCGGGCGGTTGTTCGAGGACCTGCTGGGGCCCAAACGCCTGCTGGGGAACTACCTGCTGGGCGGGCTCTTCGGGCTGGCGTTGTACATCCTGGCCTACAACCTGTTCCCCCCCTTCCAGCGCTTCGCCACAGGCAGCACCATTCTGGGGGCCTCGGCGGCGGTGATGGGTGTGTTCATCGGCATCGCGGCGTACCGGCCTGACATGGTGGTGCACCTGATCCTGTTCGGAGCGGTTCGGCTCAAGTGGATCGCCCTGATCTATGTGGTGATCGACCTGGTGAGCATCCGACAGGGCAGCAACAGCGGCGGCCACATCGCCCACCTTGGCGGCGCGCTGCTGGGCTACCTCACCGCCGTTCAGCTGCGGCGCGGGCGCGATGTCTCCACCGCGTTCATCGGCTGGTTCGAGGGCGCGTGGGACCTGCTGAGCGGGCGCAAGGCCCGGCGGTTGAAGGTGGCGCACCGGGGCCGGGTGGCCGTGATGGCCGACCAGGTGCCGGCCCACAAGCGCGACAAGCAGGCCCGCGTGGACGCCATCCTGGACAAGATCAGCCGCAGCGGCTACGACAGCCTCAGCAAGGAGGAAAAGGATTTCCTGTTCAAGGCCAGCCATGAGTGAGGCCTCCCGCCGCGCGCGACCCAGCCGCTGGCACCTCCCCTTGTGGTGGGCCAACCTGCTCGCCGCACTGCTGTTGCTGCTGGCCTATCTGTCCGCCCGGGTGCCGCCCGACACCTTCTGGCCCCTCGCCTTCTTCGGCATGGCCTACCCCTTCGTGCTGCTCACGCACCTCTTCTTCCTGGTGTGGTGGGCGCTGTTCCGGCCCAAACGGATGCTGGTGAGCGCGATCGTGGTGGGCATCGGTATCGGCCACATCGGCGACTATGTGCAGCTGCTCGGCAGGCGCCACCCTCCCGGGAACGCCACGGAGCAGGACCTGAAGGTGATGTCGTACAACGTGCGCTTGTTCGACCTGTACAACTGGAGCAACAACACCCGGACGCGCAACGAGATCCTCGACCTCATCGCCTTCGAGGGGGCGGATGTGCTCTGCCTGCAGGAGTTCTTCCTGGCCGAGGACAGGCGCTACTTCAACACGAAGGACACCCTGCTGCGGCACCTGGGTTACCGGGCCTGCCACGACAGCTACACGGCGCACACCCGCAAGGGCCACCACTTCGGCATCGCCACCTTCAGCACCCATCCGATCGTGGGCAAGGGCACCTTGGAGTTCGCCGACGACCTGAACAACCTGTGCATCTGGACGGACATCGCGGTGGGCGACGACACGCTGCGGGTGTACAACGCCCATCTGGCCAGTGTGCGCTTCGGGGGCAACGAATACAGGTTCATGGAGGACCTGGACACGGGCACGGACGCCGACAGTCTGCGCAGCGGGGGCCTGCGCATCGCCGGGCTGTTGCGCAATGCCTTCCTCCGCCGTGCCGAGGAGGCGCGCCTGATCACCGCGCACATGGCCAGCAGTCCCCATCCGATCGTGTACTGCGGCGACCTCAACGACACCCCGATGAGCTACAGCTACACCCTGCTCACCGAGCGGCTTACGGACGCCTTCGTGGAGAGCGGCCGGGGTGTGGGGCACACCTACATCGGCGTGTTCCCCAGCTTCCGGATCGACCACATCCTTCACGGTCCCGAACTGACGGCCTGGAACTTCCGCACGCTGCCCGATGAGCTGAGCGACCACCGCGCCATCGTGTGCGAGTTGGCCTTGGTGGGTACCGGAGCGCCACGCTAGGGCCGCTCTACCGCGACCGGACCGAGCGTGTAGCCCAGGTCCTTGAGGCGGTGGAGCACCCCACCCTCACCCGGCAGGTGCGCGGCGCCCACGGCGAAGAAGCAACTGCATCCCTCGCTCAATCGCGCCGCCATCCGTTCGGCCATCCGGGTGTTGCGCACCGCGAGCAGGGCCTCATCCATCGATCCGGACATGCCCCCCTGCCGCACGAGGGCGTGCATGGTCTCCAGGTCCTGCCGGGCGTAGGCGTCCATCATCCGTTCCATGATCCCGCGGTACAGGTCGTGGCGCACCATCTCCAACAGCATGGCCGCCTGATCCTCCAAGGGAATGGCGTCGATGGCAGCCAGCTGTTCCTGCATGGTCTCCAGTCCGCTCACCGCCCGTCCGATGGAACGGGCCCGGGCCTGCACCGCCTCGTCCAGCACGAGCGCGCTGTCGTTGCGCATTAGGGTCTCGGTGAGCAGGGCCATCGACCAGAAGGGTCTCATGCGGTCGCTGGCCAGGGCCATGAGGCCCAGATGCTCCTTCAGCGCCTTGCGCACACGTTCGAGGTCCTTCTTCTTGTAGAGGTCGGCCAAGACGCGGCCGTCGGGCATCTGCATGGCGCCCAGCATGGCAAGCCCGCCCTGGGCCGAGGCATCGTGATCCAACTCGCCCACCACTTCGGCACATTCCGCCATGGCGGCCCACAGGCTGTCATTGCCCTGATAGGCGCGGGCGTCACGGCTGTGCACGGTGCCCAGCACGTAGGCCGGTCCGGTGACGCCCGGGCCGGTGATGCGCCAGAGCATGCTATGCGGGAGCGGTTGGGCCGTGGCCAGTCCGGCACACCACACGCTTGCGGACAGGACGATCGAACGCATGTGCGCCAAGGTACTCTAGGCTTGCACGCTGAACTTAGCGGATGAACCAACTGAAGGAAGCCGAGCGGTACGGGAGGTGAACCGGGCCAAGGTTCAGGATCTGGTCCTGTGCGCCTATTGGGACCTCTCGTACCCCGGTGTCCACGGCTCGGATAGAAATTGAGGCTCGCGGCCTGTTAGAGTTCTGAAGCAACGGACACCTGCTCAGCCCCTTCAGAGGTGGAACGAACCAAAAGTACCATGAGAACGATCGGTATCGATGTAAGCAAGGCGACCTTGGATGTGGTCTTGCAGGACGAACAAGGCAAGCTGGTGCAGGAGGAGCGGGTGAAGAACAGCTGTGTTGGACTGCGGTCGCTACTGCGCAAGTGGGCCAGGCAGGGGCACTGCGACACCACCGCCCTGGTGTGTCTGGAGCCTACCGGGCACTACAGCCATGGGGTGGTGAAGACCCTGCTGGACCTGGGCCACCCCACTTGGCTGGCCCACGCCACGGATATCCGCTTGAGCATCGGCATGCAGCGGGGCAAGAGCGACAAAGTGGATGCACGGCGCATCGCACAATACGCGCACCGGTTCAGGGACAAGGCCCGTTTGGTCGGCCAGAGCCACGTGGAGTTCGCCGAGCTCAAGGCGCTGTTGGCACTTCGCGAGCGCTTGGTGAAGGAGCGGGGCAAGAACACCGCGCAGTTGAAGGACAACGTGCTCTACCTCACCGGGAACACCAAGGACCTGGTGAAAGCCGAGCTCCAGCGACAGCTCAAGGCCCTGGAGCTGTCGATCACCAAGCTGGACCGGGCCATCGCGGTGTTCCTCCGCAAGGACAGCGCCTTGCAGGGCAGGAACAAGCTGGCACAGACCGTATCGGGCATCGGTCCGGTGCTGGCCAGCGAGCTGATCGCCCACACCGAAGGCTTCACCCGCTTCGACTCACCCAGGCAACTGGTCTGTTATGCCGGTGTTGCACCCTTCGAACGCACCTCTGGGTCCAGTGTGCGTGGAAAGACCGCCACGTCCTCCTTCGCCAACCACAGGCTCAAAAGCCTCTTGAAACTGGCCGCCTTGGCCGCCGTCCGTGTGCCCGGGGACCTACAGGACTACTATCACCGCAAGATCGCTCAAGGCAAACGACCCATCGTCGTGCTCAACAACGTGGCCGGCAAGATCATCCACCACCTCTGGGCCGTGATCCACTCAGGCAGACCTTATCAACCTCGCTTGCACATGTCATAGAAATAGGCGCGGTCGTCAGAGTACGATGTAGGCCAGCAGAAAGGACAGGACGGACAAGATGGCGGACAGCACGCCGCCTGTGAGGATCAGCTGGCTGCGGTTGCCGGGTCGTGCGCGAAGGGTGCCCATGGCGATCGGATGCGAGGGATAGACGAGGACTTCGCGGAAGGGTTGCCACAGGGCCTTGACACCGGAGCGGAAATGTGCGATGGGATCCCGTGCCGGCGGTGGGCCACAGGCCCCTGAAGGCGTGCGCGTACCTTCGCCGCCCGCATCATGCGCACCGCGTATCCGGTGCCCAAGCCATGAGCTCCCCCCGCACCGTCGCCTTCCACACCCTGGGCTGCAAGCTCAACTTCGCCGAGACGAGCACCCTGGCGCGCGGGCTGGAGGAGGCCGGGTACGCCCGGGTGCGGCCCGAGGAGCGGCCGGACGTGTTCGTGCTGAACACGTGCAGCGTGACGGAGAACGCCGATCGTGAATGCCGCCAGTGGGTCCGATGGTTCCAGCGGATCAATCCGGAGGCCTTCGTGGCCGTGGTGGGGTGCTATGCCCAACTGAAGCCGGAGCACATCGCGGCCATTCCCGGGGTGGACCTGGTGCTGGGCGCCAACGAGAAGTTCGACCTGGCGGCCCACATCGAGGCCGCGGCGGGCAAGCGTTCCGTTGGTCTGGCCGTGCACGGTCCCATCAAGGAAGCGCGGTCCTTCCATCCGTCCTGGAACAGCGGGGACCGCACACGCACCTTCCTGAAGGTGCAGGACGGCTGCGACTACTTCTGCAGCTTCTGCACCATTCCCCTGGCGCGGGGCCGCAGCCGTAGTGGCACCATCGCGCAGACCGTGGCCCTGGCGGAACGGATCGCCGCAACGGGGGTGAAGGAGATCGTGCTCACGGGGGTGAACACCGGCGATTTCGGCCGCCAGCATGGAGAGGACCTGCTGGGGTTGATCGAGGCGCTGGACCGGGTGGAAGGCATCGAACGCTTCCGGATCAGCAGCATCGAGCCCAACCTCTGCCACGATGGGGTCATCGCGTTCGTGGCGGCCAGCAGGCGCTTCATGCCGCACTTCCACATGCCCCTGCAGAGCGGCAGCGACGCCATCCTCGAGCGCATGCGCCGCCGGTACGACACGGCGCTGTACGCCGACCGGGTGCGCACCATCAAGAGGTCGATCCCCCATGCCTGCGTGGGGGCGGACGTGATCACCGGCACACCGGGCGAGACCGAGGAGGAGTTCCAGCGCACGCATGCCTTCCTCCGCAGCATCCCGGTGGACCACCTGCACGTGTTCACTTACAGTGAGCGGGCCAACACCACCGCCGTGCGGATGGACGATACCGTGCCCATGGCCGAGCGCCGCGATCGCACCAGGCAATTGCGCATCCTCTCCTCCAAGTTGCAACGTGCGCACTACGAAAGGCACCTTGGAACGGTGCGTCCGGTGCTCTTCGAGCAGGGTGATGCCGGCGCGGACATGATCGAGGGCTACACGGACAACTACATCCGCGTGGCATTGCCTTACGATGGCGCCGTTGTCAACACCATCGCAGCGGTCCATTTGCAGCACATCAGTGGTGATGGGCACACCACCGGTGTATTGAACACGCACACCGGACCAGAGCGTAGCAACTGGCCAACTGCCGGCTACCAACTGGCCATCTGATCATGTATCCCACCCTGTATCACGCACTGCTGGACCTGACGGGGATCGACCTGCCGTTCCTGAAGTTCCTGAACAGCTTCGGGTTCTTCGTGGCGGTGGCCTTCGTGGTGGCCAACCGGCTGCTCACTGCGGAATTGCGACGCAAGGCGACCGCGGGCCTCTTGAAACCCTCCACCCGCACGGTCACCATCGGCCTTCCGGCAAGCCCGGGCGAACTGGCCGTGCAGGCCTTGCTGGGCTTCGTTCTTGGCTGGAAGGGGCTGTACCTGGTGATGCACGGTGCGGAGGCCACGGCGGACACCAAGGCCTTTCTCTTCAGCGGAACGGGCAGCGTGGTGGGCGGCGTTCTGGGGGCCCTCGTCCTGGCGGGCCTGGTCTGGTGGGAGAAACGCAAGCAGCGGCTTGAAAAGCCCCGCACGGAGACGGTCGTCATCGCACCGGCGGAGCACGCGGGCGCCATCACCATGACGGCGGCGTTGTGGGGCGTGATCGGGGCCAAGCTCTTCCACTGGCTGGAGAACCCTGACGAGCTGGCGGCCTTCCTCCGCGACCCCGGCGGTACGGACCTGTTCACGGGCCTCACCATGTACGGTGGGCTCATCATGGCCGGCGCGATGGTGATGCGCTACTTCAGGCGCCACGGCATGCCGGCCTTGGCCGGCGCGGACGCGGCCGCACCCGGCGTCATGCTGGCCTACGCCATCGGCCGCATCGGCTGCCAGGTGAGCGGCGACGGCGACTGGGGCATCGTGAACACCACCTTTCTGGGCCCGGGCCCGCGGTGGTTGTGGCAGTACGATTATCCGAACAACGTCAACGGCATCGGCATCCCGCTCACGGACGGTCGCCCGTGCTTCGAGGGCTATTGCACGGCACTGCCGGAGACCGTGTTCCCTACTCCGCTTTACGAGACCCTGGCCTGCGCGCTGCTGTTCGCGGTGTTGTGGGCGTTGCGCACGCGGCTGCGTCCGTTGGGCGCCATCTTCTTTCTCTTCCTCCTGCTGAACGGCCTGGAACGCTTCTGGATCGAGAAGATCCGCGTGAACGTGGTGCTCTTCGGCGACACCACGCAGGCCGAGCTCATCGCCGCGCTGCTGATGCTCGCCGGGGCCGCGGGCCTGTGGATGGTGTACCGGAGGCCGAACCCTGCGAACGATGGATCTTCAACAGCTCACTGAACAGGTGGCGGCGCTCAGCGCCGAAGTGGCCGCCTTCATCCGTGATGAGGCGGGCAAGCTCACCGAGGCCGGTGTGTCCACCAAGAGCGCGAACAACCTGGTGACCCATGTGGACCACACCGCCGAGGACCGGCTCGTGGAGGCGTTGGAACGGCTGCTTCCCGACGCGGGCTTCATCGCCGAGGAGGGCAGCGGCGAGCAGCGCGAACGCTTCAACTGGGTGATCGATCCGCTGGACGGCACCACGAACTTCGTGCACGGGGTGCCCTGCTACTGCATCAGCATCGCCCTCGTCGACGGCACGGAGCCCCTGCTGGGCGTGGTGCATGAGGTGACGCGCGACGAACGCTTCACCGCCTGGAAGAACGGAGGTGCGTGGTTGAACGGGCAGCGCATCCGCGTAAGCGACCGGAAGCAGCTGCAGGAGAGCCTGCTGGCCACGGGATTCCCGTATGACGACTTCGTCTACGAGGCGGAGTACATGGACCTGCTGCGCGAGCTGATGCACCGCACGCGCGGCATCCGCCGCTTGGGCAGCGCTGCGGCCGACCTGGCGTACGTGGCCTGTGGGCGCTTCGAGGCCTTCTACGAGTACGGGCTCAACAGCTGGGATGTGGCGGCCGGCGTGCTGCTGGTGCGCGAGGCGGGCGGCCGGGTGAGCGGCTTCCTTCCCAGCAAGGACCCGGTGTTCGACGAGGAGATCGTGGCCAGCAACAGCGCCATCCACGACGAACTGCTGGAGGTGATCGAGCGGAACTGGCAGCGCCAGGATTAGGCCGGGGCCTTCCGGCTCATCAGGCCGAGCCCCACCATGGTCAGTGCCGCCACGACCAGCAGCACCTCGAAGCCCATCTTGTAGCCGAAGAGCAGGGTCTCCGAGTGGGCGCGGATGAAGTAGGTAATCACGGGCGCGGCGAGGCACACCCAGGGCACCCAGCGCTCCTGCGGGCGCCCTTTGAAGAAGAGGCCGTACGCGAAAAGCCCCAGCAGCGGGCCGTAGGTGAAGCCGGCGATGTCGAACAGGGTCTTGATCACCGTGGGCGTGGCCAGCCAGTGGAAGTACAGGATGCAGGCCATGAAGAGCGCCGCCATGCCGAGGTGCACCCGCTGGCGGACCTGCTTCTGTCGGGCCTCATCCCACCCCCGGTCGCGGATGCCGATGAGGTCGATGCAGGTGCTGGCCGTGAGCGCGGTGAGGGCCCCATCGGCGCTGGGGAAGAGCGCACTGATGAGCCCGATGATGAAGAACAGGCCTAGCCATGCCGGGAAGTGTTGCAGGGCCAGGGTGGGGAACACATCGTCGGACCGCTCGGGCAGCGCGATGCCGGCCTGGTCCGCGTGGAGGTAGAGCAGGGCGCCCAGGAGCAGGAACAGCAGGTTCACCCCGAGCAGGATCACACTGAACACCCGCATGTTCTTCCTGCTGCCTTCCACCGTGGCCACGCTCAGGTTCTTCTGCATCATCTCCTGGTCCAGACCGGTCATGGCGATGGTGATGAACATGCCCGCGAGGACCTGCTTGAGCAGGAAGCTGTCGCTGCGCCAGTCCAGGTCCAGGATGCGCGACATGCCGCTGTCGGCCAGCATCGGCCTCCAGGTGACCATGCCCGGCATGGTGATGATGTAAAGGATGGTACCCACCAGCGCACCGAGCATGAAGAGGGTCTGCAGGGTGTCCGTCCACACAATGGTCTTCACGCCGCCTTTGAGCGTGTAGAGCACGATCATGGCCATCACCACGGCGGCGGTGAGCTCGAAGGGCACGCCCATGGCATCGAGCACGAAGAGCTGCAGCACGTTGAGCACCACGAAGATCCGGATGGTGGCCCCGGCCAGGCGGCTGAGGATGAAGAACGAGGCGCCGGTGCGGTAGCTCGTCATGCCGAAGCGCTCGCGCAGGTAGCCATAGATGCTGGTGAGGCCCATCCGGTAGTACAGCGGCAGCAGCACCCCCGCCACGATCCAGTAGCCGATGGCGAAACCCACCACCAGCTGGAAATAGGTCCAGCTCTTGGCCTCCACGTACCCGGGCACACTGATGAAGGTGACCCCGCTGAGGCTGGTGCCGATCATGCCGAAGGCCACCACGTACCAGAGGCTCTTGCGCTCACCGCTGTAGAACGCGTGCTCGCCCCCGCCCCGGCTGGTCCACCAGGCTATGCCGAGCAGGAGCAGGAAGTACGCCAGCACCAGGGACAGCAACCAGGCCGCGCTCATGCCGCGAAGCAAGGTCCCCCGGGCAGCGGGCCGCATGGCGGCCGTGCTCAGTTGTCCCCGTCCCTTTGTTGGCATCCGGTCACCCCGCCCGATCGGCAGACCCGGTCGATCGGCATACCTTACCCTGACCAACCCACACACGCATGCACCGGAACGCCACCCTTCTTCTCGTGCTTGGCCTGAGCGTGAACGCCGTGGCGCAATGCCCGGACAGCACGGCCATCGTCTTCAGCAGCGACTTCGAGTCGGGCGACGGGGGGCTCGTCGCGAGCGGATACCCCGACTGGGAGCACGGCCTCATCGGCACCCAACTGCTGGACAGCAGCTGCACCACCACGTTCAACAACACCATCGGTGCGCACAGCGGGCAGCTCGGCTGGGGTACGGTGCTGCGCGACTGTTACGCCAACAGCGGTGACACGAGCGTCCTCGCCCTCACGGTCGACCTCAGCGACCCGGCCTACACGGGGGCCGAACTGCGGTTCTGGCACTGGTGGGAGGTGTTCACCAACTTCGACTTCACCTTCATCCGCGTGAACGGGCAGCAGGTCTACCTGAACAACAGCCAGCAGTTCAGCCAGGTGTGGCTGCAACAGACGATCGACCTGACGCCCTTCCTGGGCCTGAGCACGGTGGACATCACCTTCCACCTCTTCGCCACCACGGTGGTGAACAAGGCCGGCTGGTACCTGGACGACATGGAGGTGACCGCCTGCCTGCCCTCCAGCGGCACGAGCGCCCTGGAGGAGCGGGATGGTGGGGGCCTGTGGGTATGGCCGAACCCGGCCGAGGGGCTGTTGCAGGTGCGCAGCACCGCGCCCCGTGCGCAGGGTTGGCGGCTGCTGGACGTCAGCGGGCGCGAGGTGCGTCAAGGCGGCTTCAGCGGTGCGGGTACCTGGACCATTCCCACCGAAGGGCTGACCGGACCGCACATGCTGGAGGTGAGGTCCGATGACCGGATCCGGCGCCACCGGGTGATCCTCCGTTGAGTGCGGAGCCCCGAGGCCGGGCCGTTACCTTTGAACGCGTGAGCACATCGTCCGCTCTGCTGGAGAACGCTGTTGACCAATTGGCCACCCTTCCCGGCATCGGTCGGCGCACGGCCATGCGGATGGCGCTGGACCTGTTGCGCCGTGATGTGGCCGCCGTGCAGCGCTTCAGCGAGGCCGTGCGCCGCCTGCGCGAGGATGTGCGCTATTGCGGCGAGTGCTGCAACATCAGCGACCAGCCGATCTGCGGCATCTGCGCATCACCCACGCGCGACCGGGGCCTGGTGTGCGTGGTGGAGGACATCCGCGATGTGGTGGCGATCGAGAACACGCATCAGTTCAAGGGCCTATACCACGTGCTCGGCGGGGTGATCAGCCCCATGGACGGTGTGGGGCCTGACGACCTGCAGATCGCCCGGTTGCTGGACCGGGTGGATGGCGGCTCGGTGCGCGAGGTGGTGCTCGCCCTTGGGGCCACCCTGGAAGGCGACACCACCTGCTTCTACCTGAACCGACGCCTGCAGGAACGCGGTGTATCGGTGAGCCAGATCGCCCGGGGGATCAGCGTGGGGGGCGACCTGGAGCACGTGGACGAACTCACCCTGGGCCGCAGCATCATGGACCGGAAGCCCTACGAGCAAGGCGTGAAGCGATGACGACATCCCGCCATCGGGATGTGCCCATGAGCACATGAAACTCAGTGTCATCATCGTCAACTACAACGTCCGGGCCTACCTGGAGCAGTGCCTGCGCGCGGTGTTCGCCGCGATGGAGGGCGTGCCCGGGGAGGTGTTCGTGGTGGACAACCAGAGCACCGACGGCAGTGTGGAGATGGTGCGCGAACGCTTCCCGCAGGTGCGGCTGCTCGCCAACACCGGGAACGTGGGCTTCAGCCGGGCCAACAACCAGGCCATCCGGGAGGCCAGGGGCGACCACATCCTGCTGCTGAACCCGGACACCATCGTGGGCGAGGATGTGTTCCGCACCGTAGTGGCTTACATGGATGCCGACCCCAAGGTGGGCGGCGTGGGTGTGAAGATGATCGATGGCACGGGACGATTCCTGCCCGAGAGCAAGCGCGGGCTGCCGACACCGGCGGTGGCCTTCTACAAGATCATCGGCCTGGCCCGTCTCTTCCCGAAGAGCAGCGTGTTCGGGCGCTACCATCTGGGGCATCTGCCGGAGGACCGCGCCGCCCGGATCGAGATCCTTTCCGGAGCGTGCATGTTCCTGCGCAAACGCACCCTCGACGAGGTCGGCTTGCTGGACGAGAGCTTCTTCATGTACGGGGAGGACATCGACCTCAGTTACCGCATCACGCTGGGGGGCTACGAGAACCACTACGTCCCTCAGGCGCGCATCCTGCATTACAAGGGCGAGAGCACCAAGAAGAGCAGCGTGAATTACGTCTTCGTGTTCTACAACGCCATGGCCATCTTCGCCCGCAAGCACTTCACGCGCAAGGGGCCTGACCTCTTCAGTGCCCTGATCCGCGGGGCCATCTATCTCAGCGCTGCGGGCGCCCTGTTCAGCCGCTTCTTCCACCGCGCGCTGCTGCCGCTGCTGGACGCCCTGGCCATGGCCGCATTGTTGCTGCTTGTGGGCCCGCACGTGGGCGTGGTGCAATGGGCCGATGGAGCCCCCCGCCACCTGCTCCCCTTCCTGTCCGCCGCCCTCACCTGCCTGGCCCTCTTCGGTGCGTACGACAGGCCCATCCGGCTCGGTCACGCCGTGAAGGGCGCCGCCGCCGCCACCCTGCTGATGGCCGCCTGGTGGAGCTGGCGCATGCAGGCCTGGCCGGGCAGCTGGGCCCTGCTCACCTGCCTGGGGCTGATGACCGGCACGGCCTTCGCCATCCGGGGCCTGCTGCACATGCTGCGGGTGAAGGGATACGCGTTGCGACCGAGCCATCGGCTGCGCATCGCGGCCATCGGTTCCCCCGAGCGGGCCAGACAGGCGCTCGACCTCCTGTGGCAGACCCACTTCGGGCTTGGCCGCCAGCTGGTGGAGCCGCCGGAGGTGCTGCAACGAACGGACCGCACGGCCGAGCTGTGCCGCAGCCTCCGAGACCAGCGCTACGACGAGGTGGTGCTCTGCGCCGGCGACCTGAGCTGGGCCGCGGTGATCGATGCGCTTGAACGGTTGCGCACCAGCGGGGCCGCCTTCAAGATCGCGCAGCCGGACGGACAGGCGATCATCAGCCCCAACAGCATCGAGAGCCTGCAGGATCTGCTGGTGCTGGAGGCGCACGCGGTGAACAGCCCCGCCGCGCGGCGCACCAAGCGGATCATGGACGTCACCGTCGCGGTCCTGCTGGCGCTCACCCTTCCCATCAACCTGTGGTTCGTGCGCCAACGCCGGGGCTTCCTGGACAACCTGTGGCAGGTGCTGCTCGGCCGGCGCACCTGGGTGAGCTACCACCATCGGCCGCCACGGACCATGAAGCTGCCCCACCTGCGCCGCGGCGTCATCGATCCGGTGCGCGCCCTGGGCCTGCCCGCCGACGGCCTCCTCGTGGACCGCCTCAACCTCATGTATGCCAAGGACTACCGCGTCTGGGACGACCTGCGGTACATCCGGCGGGGCTTCGCACTGATGGGCTCCTAGGGCCCGCGCACGTCGGTGTCCGGTGGTTACTTTTGGCCCCGACGCGATGGCCCAGAACGAGATCCTCCTGCCCAAGATGGGCGAAAGCGTGGCCGAGGCCACGATCATCAAGTGGCTCAAGAACGAAGGCGACCGTGTGGCCGCCGATGAGCCCATCGTGGAGATCGCCACCGACAAGGTGGACAGCGAGGTGCCCGCGCCGCACGACGGGGTGCTGGTGAAACGCCTGGTGGGCGAAGGGGATGTGGTGAAGGTGGGCCAGCCCATCGCCGCGATCAGCTCCGGCGCCGGCGCGCCTGCAGCAGCGCCTTCGAGCGCGGCATCGACCGCCGCCCCCGCCAGCAACGGAAGCCCGGCGGCCAGCGCCACACCCCGGCCTGTTGGTGCCGCCGTCACCCGCACCGGTCCCAGCGGCAAGTTCTACAGCCCCCTGGTGCGCACCATCGCCGAGCAGGAAGGGGTGAGCATGGCCGAGTTGGAAGCCATCGCCGGCTCCGGAGAAGGTGGCCGGGTGACCAAGAAGGACCTGCTGGACTACCTGCCCACGCGCGGTGCCGCTCCTGCCCCCGCCCCTGCCACTGCTTCTGCTCCTGCCCCTGCTCCTGCCCCGGCGCCGGCCGCCGCTTCGGCGCCCGCCCCCAAGCTCACCCCTGCCCCGGGCGACGAGCTGATCGAGATGGACCGCATGCGCAAGCTGATCGCCGATCACATGGTGATGAGCAAGCGCACGAGCCCCCACGTCACCAGCTTCGTGGAGGCCGACGTGACGAACCTTGTGCTCTGGCGCGATCGGGTGAAGAACGCCTTCGAAAAGCGCGAGGGCGAGAAGCTGACGTTCACGCCGATCTTCATCATGGCCATCGCGCAGGCCATCAAGGAGATGCCGATGATCAACATCCAGGTCGACGGCCATACGATCATCCGCAAGCGCGACATCAACATCGGCATGGCGGCGGCGCTGCCCACGGGCAACCTCATCGTGCCGGTGATCAAGAACGCCGACCAGCTCAACCTGGTGGGCCTGGCCCGGAAGGTGAACGACCTGGCCCGGCGCGCACGGGAGAACAAGCTGCAGCCCGACGAGATCAGCGGCGGCACGTACACCGTCACCAACGTGGGCACCTTCGGCAATGTGCTGGGCACGCCGGTGATCAACCAGCCGCAGGTGGCGATCATGGCCACCGGCGCGATCAGGAAGAAACCGGCGGTCCTGGAGACCCCGGCCGGGGATGTGATCGCCGTGCGCCACATGATGTTCCTGAGCCACAGCTACGACCACCGCGTGGTGGACGGCGCGCTGGGGGGCCGCTTCGTTCGACGCGTGGCGGACATTCTGGAAGCGTGGTCACTGGACCAGGACATCTGAACCGATCCCCGCTGGGGAAAATGGCTACATTTCGCAGCCCTCGATCAGGGCCTGAACCATTCGTACCGCAATGAAGCACGGCTACGCGCTCCTTCTCTCCTCCACACTGCTCGTCCCCATGGACGGCGCCTTCGCCCAGGGCGAGAGCACCACGTTCACCTGGAAGTTCGAGGAGGGCAACAAGCTCATGGAGGAGAAGCTCTACAACCAGTCGGCCGAGATCTGGGACCAGCTGGTGCAGGAGCAACCGGACAACGCCAACCTGAACTACAAGCTGGGGTACTGCTATTTCCATTCGTACAACCAGAAGCACAAAGCCCTGCCCTATCTGGAGAAGGCGGCCGCCCAGCGCAGTTCCGGCTACGGGGGGTTCAACACGGCCGGCTACGATCCCTTCGACGTTCGGGAGAAGAACGCGCCCGTGGAGGTGGATTACTATCTGGGACGCGCGTACCACCTGAACGGGGAGTACGACAAAGCCGACCAGTCCTACCAGAAGTTCCTTGATGGCGCGGACAAGGCGCACGAGCTCTATCCCATGGCGACACGCGGCAAGGAGCAGACGGCCAATGCCCGCAAGCTCGTCGCCGACCCCAAGCCGTACCAGATCAGCAATGTGGGCAAGGTGGTGAACCAGGATCACCCCGACTTCAGCCCCGTGCTGAGCGTGGACGGCAACGCGCTCTTCTTCACCAGCCGACGTGTGCGTCCGGACAGCTCCAACAGCGGCGTCATCGATCCGGTGGCCGGCCTGCCGTTCGAGAACATCTATGTGAGCTACAAGGACCGCGAGGGCAACTGGCAGGCACCCGAACTGCTCAACATCAACCCGCCCGAAGGAGGTCATCTGGCCAGCGTGAACGTATCCGCCGATGGACAGACCCTCTTCATCTACCGGGACGACGGAGGTGATGGCAACCTCTACGAAAGCCGGCTTGTGGGCGAATTGTGGAGCGATCCCGTGCTCATCGGCAGTGACGTGAACACCAAGAGCTGGGAGACCCATGCCGCGATCACGGCCGACGGGAACACCCTCTACTTCGTGAGCGACCGCAAGGGCGGCGCAGGTGGTCGTGACATCTACCGCGTGGTGAAGCTGCCCACCGGTGAATGGAGCAAGGCCCAAAGCATCGGCAATGTGGTGAACACGCCATATGACGAGGATGCCGTGTTCATCCACCCCAATGGCCGCACCATGTTCTTCGCTTCCAAGGGCCACAACAGCATGGGTGGCTTCGACATCTTCACCACCGAGATGCAGGAGGACGGCACGTGGACCCCTCCGGTGAACATCGGGGTGCCCCTCAACACGGTGGACGATGACGTCTTCTTCGTGACCACCGCCGACGGCCGGCGCGGTTACTTCAGCTCCGACAAGATCGGCGGGTATGGCGAGAAGGACATCTACTTCGTCGACCTTCCCGAGGAGATGGAATCCGAGGGCCTCACGGTGCTCAAGGGATTCATCATCCCCCCGCCGGGCACCACCCTGCCGCCGAGCACCATCCTGTACGTCACCGACAAGGCCACTGGCGAGGTGAAGACCTACAAACCGCGGCAGCGTGACGGCGTGTATGTGGTGATCCTGCCGCCGTGCAAGGAGTACAACCTGGATTACCGGGTGGACGACAAGACGATCCATACGGAGGACATCTATGTCGAGTGCGAGACCGCCTATCAGGAGATCAACAAGGAGATCTACCTGAACCCGGTGAGCATCACCGGACCGGCGAGCATTGTGGACCTGCCCAAGGGCGCTCCTCCGGGCAGCAAGGAGAAGGGTGAACCCGCCACGACCGGTGGGAAGGCCAAACCTGAGGAGTACCTGACCGATGCCCAGTTGAAGGAGAAGGGCAAGACCCACACGATGCCCGACGCCAGCTACGCGGCCGAGTATGCCAAGTACTACGAGTACAACAAAAAGGACATCGATCAGGCCGAGACGGATTGGAAGGGCTTCATCGACACCGTGGTGGGCCTGATCGACAAGAACGGCAAGGCCACCATCGTCATCGAGGCCAGCGCCTCGAAGGTGCCCACCCGGACCTTCGGCACCAACGAGAACCTGAGCCGCCAGCGGATGGACGATGCCCGCAAGCGCCTCATCGAGGCGGTGCAGGCCCGCGGCAAGAACGCCGACGTCATCTACATCGAGGCCATCAACTCCCTGGTGCAGGGCCCGGCCTACAAGGGCGATTACATCAACACCGAGAAGTACGGCAAGTTCCAGTATGTCAAGCTGAAGACGCGCTGATCCCTGCCGCTGTGGACAACTTGAAAGCCCTCCGGACCTCCGGGGGGCTTTTTCATGGCCAACTTGCGGACATGCGGCTGCACCTTCAACGGCCACTCGCCTTCTTCGACCTGGAGACCACCGGAACCCGCATCGGTCAGGACCGGATCGTGCAGGTCGGCATCGTGCGCATGACCCCCGACGGGAGCAGGCAGCCGTGGCAGAGCCTGGTGAACCCTGGCATGCCCATCCCTCCGGAGGCCAGCGCCATCCACGGCATCACGGACGCCATGGTGGCCGATGCGCCGCCGCTGGGGGCCTTGGCGGATGAGGTGCTGGCGGCCCTGGAGGGTTGCGACCTGGCCGGTTTCAACGTCATCCGCTTCGATGTGCCCTTCCTGGCCGAGGAACTGCATCGCGTGGGCCATGCGTGGGACACCTCCGCCCTGCGTATCGTGGATGTGCAGCGCATCTTCCACCGGATGGAGCCCCGCGACCTGAGCGCGGCGCTGCGCTTTTACTGCGGCCGGGAGCACGGTGGCGCACACGATGCCCTGGCCGATGTGGAGGCTACGGCCGATGTGCTGCTCGCCCAGTTGGAGCGGTACGGCGACCTTCCTGCCGACGTGGACCAGCTCGGCGAGTTCAGCGGAGACCGCCAGCGCAGCCCCGATGCGGCCGGCAAGCTGGCCTTCGACCAGAACGGCCAGATCTGCCTCACCTTCGGCAAGTACCGGGGATGGCCCCTGGAGTCAATCGGCCGCAACGACCCCGGCTACATGCAATGGCTGATGACCAAGGCCGAACTGCCCGGCAGCACCCTGGCGGTGATGCGCAAGGCCTTGGAGGACCTCAACAGCGTGGGCTGACCGGCCACGAAGACCCGTTCAACACGCCAACCACCACGCTCATGAAGTGCATCTGCATCGGCCGCAACTACGGTGACCACGCCCGCGAGCTGGGGAACGCCCCTCCCGAAGAGCCGGTCTTCTTCCTGAAGCCCTTCACGGCCATCGCCCACCCCGGCAGGCCCCTGAAGCTCCCCACCCACCTGGGCACCATCCACCACGAACTGGAGCTGGTGTGCGTGCTGGACGGCTACGCCAAGGACATCCCGGCGGCCATGGCGCCGGGCATGATCAGCGCCTACACCCTGGGCCTGGACCTGACCGCGCGCGACATCCAGAACGACCTGAAGGCCAAGGGGCTGCCCTGGGAGAAGGCCAAGGCGTTCGACGACAGTGCGGTGATCGGGGACGTGCACCTGCCCATGACCAGCGCCACCGACCTGCAGAGCTTTCAGATCGAGCTGCTCCGCAACGGCACCCTGGTGCAGCGTGGCCGAACGCGGGACATGCTCTTCCCGGTGCATGAACTGATCGCCTACGTGTCGCGCTTCATCACCTTGGAACCGGGCGACCTGCTCTTCACGGGCACACCGGCCGGTGTGGGCCCCATCGCCGTGGGCGACACCCTGGAGGGCATCCTGGACGGCAAACGCATGCTGCGCGTCACCGTGGAGTAAGGCCGGACGGCTCGAAGCGCCGGGCTACCTTTGCCCGCCGGCCGGTCGAGCGGTCGGTCCCTGTGCTCATGACCAAGATCGTCCACGTCGGCAACATCGCCTGCGGCTCCGACCAGCTCTTCCTCATCTCCGGTCCCTGCGTGATCGAGACCGAGGACGTGATGCTGCGCACCGCCGAGAAGCTCAAGGAGGTGAGCGAGCGCCTGAAGCTGCCCGTGATCTACAAGAGCAGCTTCACCAAGGACAACCGCAGCAGTGTGGACTTCTACCAGGGCCCCGGCTTGGAGGAAGGGCTGAAGGTGCTCGCCCGCATCAAGAAGGACTTCGGCTTCCCGATCCTCACGGACATCCACTACCCCAGCCAGGCCAAGCCCGCCGCCGAGGTGGTGGACGTGCTGCAGATCCCGGCCTACTTGGTGATGCAGACCACCTTGGTCACCGAGGCTGCGAAGACCGGCGCGGTGATCAACTTGAAGCACGCGCAGTTCCTGGCGCCGGACAACATGATCAAGCCGGCCGAGAAGTGCGTGAGCGTGGGGAATGACAAGATCATCCTCACCGAGCGCGGCTACACCTTCGGCTACAACGACCTGATCGTGGACCCCCGCGCGTTCTACCACATGCGCAGGACGGGCTACCCCGTGGTGTTCGACATCACGCACAGCATCCGCAAGTACGGCATCCCCAGCGCCGACCCGCGCGGCGGCAACCGCGACGTGATGCCCACCATCGCCCGCGCCGGCGTGGCCGCTGGTGTGGACGGCGTGTTCATCGAGACCCATCCCGATCCCAGCACCGCCGAGTGCGACGCCGCCAGCCAGCTCTGCGTGTACGACCTGGAGGAATTCATCAAGCCCCTGCTCGATCTTCACGCCGTGGAGGTGAAGCACCGCAACGTCACTGTAACCCCATAGATTAAAGTACGGGCGACTATATGGTCGCCCCAACACACTCCGCATTCCATGGAACTCTACCTCGACAGCGCCGACATCAAGGAGATCGATGAAGCCTTCAAGCTCGGCTTCCTCACCGGCCTCACCACCACGCCCACCTTCATGCACCGGGGCGGGGTCACGAACATCGACAAGATGATCCTCGACCTCGCCAAGAAGGTCCCCATCCTGCAGGTGGAGGCCCTGGGCGAGACCGCCGAGGAAGTGGTGAAGGAGGCCAAGCGCCAGCTGAAGATGGGCCTGAAGAAGGAGACCACCGTCTTCAAGATCCCTGTGAGCCTGGAGGGCCTGCGCGCGTGCAAGATGCTGCGCAACGAGGGCATCATGGTGAACGTGCACCTGGTGTACACCATCCAGCAGGCCTACATGGCCATGCAGGCGGGTGCCACCTACGTGTGCCCGCTCGTCGGCCGCCTTCAGGACCAGGGCCACGACGCCCTCGCCCTCGTGGAGCAGTGCGTGCGTGCCGTGAACTACTACGGCTACGACACCAAGATCATGTTCAGCAGCGTGCGCACCGTGGAGCACGTGCGCAATGCCGTGGAGCTCGGGGTGCACACGATCACCGTGCCCTGGAAGCTGATGAAGCAGCTCACCGACAACCATTTCACGGCCATTGGCACCAAGCAGTTCTACGTGGACACGCGCCTAATCACCATGAAGGTGAAGGACGTGCTCTCGCGCAGCAACCCCATCGTGAAGGACAGCGCCACCGTGAGCGAGGCCCTGGTGGAGATGACCAAGCATGGCTTCGGTGCCGTGATGGTGGTTGACGGCAAGGGCAAGAACGTGGGCGTCTTCACCGACGGTGGTCTACGCCGCGGCATCGAGAAGGAGGGCAACAAGTTCCTAGCGAAGAAACTGAGCACGCTGAAGTTCAACGCGCCCTTCACCATCAGCCCGGAGGCCCTGCTCGACGAGGCCCAGAAGGCCTTCAAGGAGCACAAGGTGGACACGCTGAGCGTGAGCGAGAACGGCAAGCAGCTCGGCATGCTCGACATCCAGGACCTGATGAAGGCGATCGCGGGGTGACCGAGGCCACACACCAGCACCCCATGGACCGTGACCCTTTTCTGGAACTGGGCACGGAAGTCCTGCTAGGGCAACCGGAAATGGTGGAGCGCCTCGCTGCCGTGCGCGCAGTGCTGTTCGACTGGGACGGCGTCTTCAATGACGGCTGGAAAGACCTTGAAGGTGGCAGCCCCTTCAGCGAGGTGGGCAGCATGGGCGTGAACCTGCTGCGCTTCGGGCTGTGGTTGCAGAACAAGGAACAGCTCCCCTTCGCTGCCGTCATCACCGGACAGCACAACCCCCATGCGGAAAGGTTCGCGCAGCGGGAGAAGCTGCACGCGCTCTACATGGGCTTCATCGACAAGCGAGAGGCCTTCGATGCCTTCCTGAAAAAACACCGGTTGCGCGACGAGGAAGTCGCCTTCTTCTTTGACGATGCTATAGACCTAGCGGTTGCAGCCCGGTGCGGACTTCGGATCCTGATGCGGGGCCAGGCCGGCGAGTTCTTCGTGAAGCACGCGGTGACCAGCGGATGCGCAGATGTGATCACGGCCCTTAGCGGCGGACAGAATGGTCTGCGCGAAGCAACCGACGCACTGCTGACCCTCATGGGACGCTACGGTGAGGCCATCGACAACAGGGCCGGCTACTCGGAGACCTACCAGCGCTACCTCAGCGAACGTCAGGCGGTGGCGCCGGAGATCGTGCGCAACGCGCGATGATCAGGGCGCAGGACGTGCGGGCGGCTTTCCCCGCAACCTGAACCGTATGGTGGTCCCCTCCGGAGGCACGGTCACGGAGGCCTTCTCGAACAGGACAGCGGAGGGTTTGCCCAGCACGTCGTTGCTGAAGCCGATCGGCTCCCCCGGCAGACCTTGGGCGCCTTTGTCCAGCGCATCATTGCCGTTGAGGTCGAGGAAGGCCTTGGCCGCATATCGCCCGGCCGGCAGGTCGGCGAAGCGCACCGTGGTCACCGGCCGCACGGCCTCCACCTTGCGCTGCAAGCAGCCCTTGTCCGTGGCGAACGACACCGCGTCCGGGCACACGGCCACCATCAGTGCGCCATCCCCCTGTGCCGGAAGGGTCACCTCCACCACCAGGCCGCCCTGCGCCATCGACCGGACCAACCCAAGGCAGGCCATCACCATGAACAGGGCGCGGGGCGAGGGGATCAGAAGCATGCGGGGACCTGCTTGGCGGCGGCAAGCATACGCAAGAACCTTGCCCGGGGCACCTCCACCGCACCCAGGCTGGCCGTGAAGGGGTTCAGGTATTGGGAGTCGAACAGCGTGAACCCCGCGCTGCGCAGGTGTTCCGCCAGGGCGTGGAAGGCCACCTTCCCCGCGTTGGGCACGCGATGGAACATGCTCTCTCCGAAGAACGCGCCGCCCAAGGCGACCCCGTAGATGCCGCCGACCAGTTGGCGCCTGCCGGGTCCGTCAGCGGACCAGACCTCCACGCTGTGGGCATGCCCGGCCCGGTGCAACTGGACGTAAGTGGCCTGGATCCGCGCGTCGATCCAGGTCTCCGGACGCTCGGCGCAGGCCTCCACCACGGCCGGGAACGCTACGTCGCGCGTGATGTGGAGGTCCATCTGGCGCATGGCCCGTGCGAGACGTGCGTTGGGTCTCACCGTTCCGAGGTCGAACACGGCTCGGGGATCGGGATCGTGCCAGTAGAGCTCCCCATCGGCATGCGCCATCGGGAACCGGCCTTCGCCGTACGCCTCCAACAGAGTGTGCACCGGGATCACCGGCACTTCCCGGGAACGGCTCATGGCCGCACCTTGACCACGGTGCGTTCCACCAGCGGACCACCGAGGTCGGCGCGCAGGTGATACAGCCCGTCCGGCAGGCCGGCCAGCTGCGGATCGGCGAGGGTGAGCTGGCGATAGGTGCCCGGCTCAACGGGCTCGGACAGGCGCCAGACCAGCCGCCCGAGCGCATCGAAGAGCTCCAGCTGCAGCAGGTCGGCCTCCCCGGTGAACAGCGCCAGGGTGAACCCGTCGCTGAAGGGCATCGGGAAGACCTGCAGGACGGCCTCATGCCGCAGGCCGGTGAGGTCCTCACCCTCCAGCAGCAGGTGAGCCCGCCACAGATCGGGGATGCCGTACCCGACATCGCTGTCCGGACGCAGGGCGTGCGATGCGCTGCGCCGAATGACGTCGGTGATCTCCGCCGCGGACCGGTCGGGATGGAGCTGCCACAGGCAGCACGCAAGCCCGGCCACGATCGGTCCGCTGAAGGAGGTGCCGTTGATGCGCGCCAGTGAAGTGCCGTCCACATCGAGGCCGGTGGCCTCCCAGCCCACCGCACACACATCGGGCTTCACCCGGCCGTCCGCCGAGGGACCATGCCCACTGAAGGGTGCGCTCTGGCGCTCAAGACCCACGGCCCCCACGGCGAGGATGCCCTCGGCGTCGGCGGGCGGGCTGATGCGGTACCACGCGCTCTGGCCGCTGTTGCCCGCGCTGTTCACCACCACCATGCCCTTGCGGGCGGCGATGCCGGCGGCGATGCTGATGCGGGTGGTCCGGCCGTCGAGGTCGGTCACGCTGTGGTCCTGCGTGCTGTCATCGAAGGTGGTGTAGCCCAGGGAGGTGTTCAGCACATCGCAGCCCAGGCTGTCCAGCAGTTCGGCCCCGCGCACCCAGTGGTCCTCCTCCACGATGAACTCGCTGTCCGCATCCTCCGTGCGCACCAGCGCCACATCCACGTCCGGGGCCACGCCCAGGAACCGTCCGGGCAGGCGACCCGCGATGACCGACAGCACGCTGCGCCCGTGCCAGTGATCAGCGTACACATCGCCGTCGGCCTGCACGAGATCGGCGGTGAGGACGATGCCGTTGCGTTCGCGCAGCGCGGAGAAGGCGGCCAGTTGGTCCACGCGATCGAACCCGCTGTCCAGCACACCCAGCAGCATGCCCTCCCCCGTGGCGCCGGCGCGGTGCAGCAGGTGTCCGTTGAGCATGCTGAGCTGCCGGAAGCCCTGGCCGTAGGTGGCCTCGTCGGCCGCATCCACGCTGTTCTTCAGAAGCACCGGGAACTTGGAGGGAGTGCCCACGTGATGCGGCCGGCCATCATGCACGCACCGCATGGCCCGCACGAATGGCAACCGGTCGAGCGTGTCAAGCGCGAGCGTGTCGGTGCTGCGGATGGTGGCGCTGTTCTGCCAACGGCTTGTGCCAAGCACCTGCAGGTCGCCCGCCTGCCGCAGGGCGGCCACGAAGGCCGGGTCCACCGGCAGGTCGAGGGAGTCCAGCGGGATCCCTTGCCGGTCGCGGCGCTCGATCGCGCGCGCGCTGAGGAAGGTGGTCGGGGCGGAAAGGCTGTGCGGCGTGCCTCCCTTGTGCGTGAACTCGATGAGGTAGGTCGCCGGTGCCGTCTGGGCAGCGGTCTCGGGGGATGTGATCAGCAGGGCCGCCACCGACGGCACCATCCACCAACAGATGCCCCTAGTTCCCATGTGCGGTGATGACCTGCCGGAAGTACCAGCCGTTCGTGCCGGTGACCTGGGTGTTCGACGTGTCGCGCATACGCTCCACAAGCCCCACGTGCTTGGCGTACCGTTCACGGTAGATGAGCGTGTCCACCTGGTTGTTGGGATAGTAGTTGCGCACCAGCAGGGTGCTGTCGAAGCTGAGGGTGCCATGCTGCCAGGGCCGGTCCACCTCCTCATAGCCCACCTCCACGTCGCGGAGGCTGTTGAAGGCGTTGAGGTTCCAGCGCTCGCCCACCTTCGGCGGGAAGGAGAGCTTGAGCAGCCGCACATCCTCCTCGGTGCGCTCGGCGTAGGTGGCCTGGCGCGTCTGGGTCCACACATCCTTGATCCGCCAGTCGTTCGTGAGGGTATCCCACACGAAGCGCTCGATGCGCTGAGCGGTCCGGCCTTCCGGGTCGGTGTACACCGAGTCGATCACCTCGCGAAGGCGGTAACGGACCGCTCCGCTCACGCCGATGGCCTCGAAGGACCAGGAGGAATCCACCAGGTACTCCGCCCAGGCGCCTTGCTGCACGGGGAAATAGCCATAGCCCAGGTCGACCGGCCCGGTCCCGTCCTTGCGGCAGGCGGGCAGCAGCGCGGCCAGCGCGCCGATGGCGAGCAGGGAACGACGGGCGATCAGGCGGTGTGTCATGGCATGCGGTCGATGAACCCTCCACCGAGGACATCATCCCCGTCGTAGAAGACGGCGCTCTGCCCCGGAGCGATGCCTGCCACCGGCGCATGGAACTCCACACGCACGTGCTCACCCTCCATCCGGAGCGTGCTGGGCGTGCCTTTGTCCTTGTAGCGCACTTTGGTGACGGCTTCGATCTCGCCGTTCAACGCGTTGATCTTCATGAAGTTCGGACGCCGCACCCACATCGTCTGCCGGCGCAGTTCCTCCTTTCTGCCCAGGACCACGGTATTGGTCTCCGGACGGATGTCCGTGACGTAGAGCGGTTCGCCGACGGCGATGCCCAGGCCCTTTCGCTGGCCGATGGTGAAGAACGGATAGCCGTCATGCTCCCCCAGCACTTCGCCGGAGGTGCTCACGAGCTTGCCGTGCGCGAGCCTGGCGGTGACCTCGGGTTCCTTGCGCTTCAGGAAGCCCCGGTAGTCGTTGTCAGGGATGAAGCAGATCTCGTAGCTCTCGCTCTTCTGGGCCAGTTGCGGGAAGCCCGCCTCATGCGCCAGCCTGCGGATCTCGCTCTTGTGGAACCCACCCACCGGAAAGCGGGTGCGCGCCAGGCTGTCCTGCTTGAGGCCCCACAGCACATAGCTCTGGTCCTTGCCTTCGTCCAACCCCTTGCTCACGGTGAACCGACCGGCATGGGGTCCTTCCACCACCGGGGTGAGGCGGGCGTAGTGGCCCGTGGCGATCAACGGACAGTCCAGCATGTCCGCGCGCTTCAGCAGGGCCTCCCACTTGATGAACGTGTTGCACAACACACAGGGGTTCGGCGTACGGCCACCGAGGTACTCCTCCACGAAGTTGCCGATGATGGCCTCGCCGAACTCGTCGCGGATGTCGAGGATGATGTGGTGGAACCCGCGGCTGACGGCCAGGTTGCGCGCGTCGTTGATGCTGTCCAGGTCGCAGCAACCCGTAAGGCGCTTCGCGCCGCCGCTGCTGGCGTAGTCCCAGGTCTTCATGGTGACCCCCACCACCTCATAGCCCTCCTCATGCAGCAGCAGTGCGGCCACGGAGCTGTCGACCCCGCCGCTCATCGCCACGAGCACCCGTCCATGCCTGCTCATGGGGCGGTGGGTCTGGGTTCTCCGTCCACATAGTCCACCCGGCTCAGGACCCGGCCCGCCGTGTCGTACTCGGTCACGATGCCATTGAGCAGCCCGTTGCGGTAGGTGCCTTCACGCTTCTTCGATTGCCCTTTCAGCACGCGCTGCACCTCGGGCGTTCCGCCAAGGGCGGGGTCGGCGGGCAGCTGCTCCGTCACCCACGTGCCATTGCAGTGGTACTCCGTGAACGGCCCGTCGAGCCTGCCCTGCACGTACGTGAACTCACTGCGGAGCTGGTCGTCGTCGCAGTACTCCTTGAACACGCCGTTCTCCTTCTTGTCCTTGATGAAGCGCCCCTGCTGGTACACGAGCTGCAGCTGCACCTTGCCGTTCTCCAGAAAGTGGTACCAGATGCCATCACGGTCGCCGTTCACCATGCGTCCTTCGATCTCCTTCACCCCATTGGGGTGGTACCAGGTGAAGGTGCCATCGCCCAGGCCGCGCACGTAGGTGCCGCGGTGCTTCACCTGCCCTCCCGGGAAGAACTGCTCGTGGACCCCGTCCTGCTCCCCGTTGGCGTAGGTGATCCGCTCGGCCAGGGTGCCGTCGCTGAACCAGGTGAGCTGCTCCCCATGCTGCCGTCCCTTCACCCAGGCCTCCATGGAGCGCTTGCCCCCATCCGGACCGTAGTAGGTCCAGATGCTGTCCTTGTCCTGGCCCACGTAGCGTCCTTCGGCCATCAACCGGCCGTTGGGATGGTAGTGCCGTGCATGGGCCGCCGATCCATCGGCGTAGTGGTCCACGATGCTCTCCACGGCGCCGTTGGTGGCGAAGTAGGTGAAGGAACCGACGGGCCGGTCGTCCTTGAACTGACCGGTATAGCGCAGCTGCGGGCTGTCCGCCCAGGTCCGGGCCCAGGGGCCCTGCTTGCGGCCCTGCGCGTCGGTCCGGTTGGGCGCGGGGGGTTGGGCGGCGAGCCCACCAGCGACGAGCAACGGCAGCACCGCACGAAGGGCGTGGCAACGCATGCGGCAAAGATACCCACGCACGCCCGGCAGCCCCCGCTGAAAGGGGCCCGCTATCTTCGGCCGCGGATGACCCTCTTCAGACCGGATTGCCGCCACTTCAGGGGCGACGTGCCCTGCGGACCGCACAAGCTGCATGGCGTACACTGTGCGGACTGCACGCATTACGACCCCATCCGCCAGCGCGTGCTGATCATCAAGCTCGGTGCGTTGGGCGATGTGGTGCGCACCACGCCGCTGCTGACACCGCTTCGCCAGCGGTTCCCGCAGGCGGAGATCCACTGGTTGACGCTCAGCCCCGAGATCCTGCCGGCCTCGGTGGACCTGAAGCTGCCATTCGACCTGGCCTCCCTGCTGGTGATCGAGGAGACCACCTACGATTACGCCATCAACCTCGACAAGGACCGCGAGGCCTGCGCCCTGATGGTCCGCGTGAAGGCCGGCGAGAAGCACGGGTTCATCTGGAAGGACGGCCGTTGCGCTCCGGTGGATGAGCGGGCGGTGCACAAGTTCAGCACGGGGGTGTTCGATGACCTGAGCCGGTCGAACACCCTGAGCTACCTCCAGGAGATCTTCGACATCGCCGGCTTCACCTTCCAAGGCGAGGACTATGTGCTGGACAACCACGCGGCCGGACGCAGGGCCTGGGACATCGACCGGGCCCGTCATGTGGTGGGCCTGAACACCGGTTGCGGGGGCCGCTGGACCAGCCGCCTGTGGAGCGAGGACCGCTGGACCGAGCTCGCAAGGCACCTGAAGCGCGACGGCTATGAGGTGGTGCTGCTGGGCGGCCCGCCGGAGCATGACCGCAACCTGCGCATCGCGGCGGCCAGCGGAGCCACCTACTTCGGACATTTCGACCTGCAGCTCTTCATCGACCTGCTCGACCAGTGCGACACGGTGGTGACCCAGGTGACCATGGCGATGCATCTGGCGCTGGGCCGGCACAAGAACCTGGTGCTGATGAACAACATCTTCAACCGGCACGAGTTCGAGCTGTACGGTCGCGGAAGTGTGGTGGAGCCGAGCACGGGCTGTGAGTGCTTCTACGCGCCGCGTTGCCGCCGCCTCGACAAGGGCGGACACGCCTGCATGGACGACATCAGTGCAGAAACGGTGCGTTCGGCGGTGCATGCCTGCAGGCTGCACCGTGCACCGGATGCTTGATCCGCGTCCATGCGCATCACCTACCTGAGCACCTTCTTTCCGCTCCGCGGCGGCATCGCGCACTTCAACGAGCGCTTCGCCGGCGAACTCCTTCATCGCGGCCATGCGGTGCGGGCCGTCACCTTCAGCCGGCAGTACCCCAAGCTGCTGTTCCCGGGAAAGACGCAGGAGGAGTCCGGTGGTGCGGCGGGGAGCGCACCGATGACCGCGGAGGTGCGCGTGGACAGCATCGGTCCACTGAGCTGGTGGCGGACCGGGCGCTCCATCCGTCGGGATGCGCCGGACGTGCTGCTGTTCAAGTACTGGATCAGCTTCTTCGCCCCGTGCTTCTGGGCCATCTCGCTGCTGGCCCGTGGCAACCGGGGCACGCGCGTCGTGTACGTGGTGGACAACTTCATCCCGCATGAGAACAGGCCCGGCGAGCGGATCCTGCGGTGGCTCGCCTTCCGCTGCGTGGACGGCTGCCTGGTGATGAGCGAGGCCGTGGAGAAGGACATCCGCACAGCGCACCCCCGGCTTCCCATTGAGCGGTCACCCCATCCGGTGTACGACAACTTCGGCGCTGCACAGGACATGGCCCATGCACGGCGCATGCTGAAGTTGCCGGAGGATGCCGTCGTCGCGCTCTTCTTCGGCTACATCCGGCCTTACAAGGGGCTCGATCTGCTCATCGAGGCCTTTCCTGCGATGGCCGCGCTGGACCCTCGTCTGCACCTGGTGATCGCCGGCGAGTGCTACGAGGACGAGCAGCGATACCGCGATCTGGTGAACGCCAGCCCGATGGCGGAGCGCATCCACTACTTCGGCGACTACATTCCCAACGATGCGGTGGCCACCTACTTCAGTGCGGCGGACGTGCTGGTGCTCCCCTACCGCACCGCCACCCAGTCCGGCATCGTGCAGATCGCCTATCACTTCGAGCGTCCGTGCATCGTGAGCGATGTGGGCGGGCTGGGCGAAGTGGTGGTCGATGGGGTCACGGGCTACGTGGTCGGTGCTGGTGGAGGCGCTGCGCTTGTGGACGGGATGCGGCGCTTCCTGGCCGGACCGAAGGACATGCGTGAGGCCATCCGACGCGAACGGCGCAAGTACGCCTGGGATGCCTTTGCCGAGGCCTTGGAACGGCTGGCCGCGCGCATCCGGTGATCGCCAACGCCCCGGACACGGGACCGGACGGCGTAACCGGCCGGTCCGTCGACCGTTGAACGGGACGATCGTTCGCGGTCCTTACCTTCAACCCCGCAAGGAAGACGATGGTGCTGCTACCGGCCATCCTGGCATTGCTATTTCCTTCGGCCACCCCGGCCGAGCCCATGGTCGTGCCCGGCGCGGACCGAGGAATCCACCTGCAGGTGGATGAGGTGGTGGACCTGCACCGCACCTACGGACTGGAAGGACTGCTGGACCTTGAAGCCTTCCGCACCGGCATCGAACGGGCGTGCGCGGAGGCCCCGGATGCCCATGTCCTGGCCATCGCCGACATGTCACGACCCTCCACGCAGAAGCGCCTTGTGGTGATCGACCTCATCACGGGCCGCACGGTGCTGCATACGTACGTGGCCCATGGACAAGGCACCGGCGAACTGATGGCCGAGGTGTTCGGCAATGAGGAGGGCTCGCACCGCACGAGCCTTGGTCTGTACCGCGTGGGAGCGGAGATCGTGAGCCCCAAGCACGGGCAGGCCCTTCTGCTGCACGGGCTGGATGCGGGAATGAACGACCGTGCGCTGGAGCGTGAGATCATCATGCACGGCGCGGACTATGTGAGCGAGGCCTTCATCGCCGCGCATGGCCGGCTGGGCCGCAGCTGGGGGTGCCCGGCGGTTCCACGGAGCACCATGTCCGACCTGGTGCGGCTGCTCGCCGATGGTGGACTGCTCTACGTACACCACCCGGTCGCCGAAGCGCTGACCGCGGCCCGATGAGCGCGCGCCCTTCCGCAGGTTCCCTGATCATCGGCGCCGTGGTGCTGTGCTGCGGCGGTTGCGAGGTGGTGCAGGTGCCCTCGTCCAGCGCCGAGGAGGAGGCGCGCACGATCAACGCGGTGTTCGAGACCCCCCAGGTCTACTCGGTTCGCCATCTCCTGGCCGGAGAGCTGGACAGCTTCCTGACGGCGCATCCCGAACACGCCGTGGACTCCAACGCCATCGAGGCGTTCTACCGGCGACGCAACGGGCAGTACGCGTGGTTCATCAACGATTCCCTCTCCTCAGCGGCCGGGACCTTCATGGACCTGGTGACCGCGAACGACAGCATCCTGCGGCAGGCCTTTTCGCACGACGCGCTTCATGCGTTGATCGACCGCATCCGTGACCGGCGGGATACGGTGCCGCTGACGCCGGCGTTCATGCGACACCTGGAGCTCTCGCTCACGGCCCAGTTCTTCCGCTTCGCGGACCGCAAATACAGCGGCCTGGTGCAACGCGACCTGCGCGAGCTTGACTGGTTCATCCCGCGACGGAAGAAGGACCTCGCCCAATTGCTCGATTCGCTCGTGGCCGGAAGGATGGACCTCTCCCCCATCGAACCCCTGCATCCGCAGTATGCGGCGCTCAAACAGCGCCTGCCTGCGCTGTACGGGCTGCGCTGGATGGATGCGCTCCCACGTGTGGACCTGGGCAAGCGTCGCAAGCTGGAGCCCGGGGACCGGGACACGGCCGTGGTGCTCATCCGGGAACGCCTGACGGCACTGGGGGACCTCACGTGGTATGACCTGGGCCGTGCACAGGACCCGCATCTGTACGACAGCACATTGCTGGCCGCTGTCAAGATCTTCCAAGGCCGGCATGGACTGCTGCCGGACGGGGTGATCGGCAAGGGCTTCCTCCTTCAGCTCAACACCCCGATCAACGACCGCATCCGTACCGTGCTGGTGAACATGGAACGGCTGCGGTGGGTGCCCGAACGGACCGCTCCGGACATGCTGCTGGTGAACATCCCCGAGTTCCGCCTGCACGTGCACGAAGGGGGGCGCACGATCTGGAGCATGGATGTGGTGGTGGGTGCGGAGGCCACGAGCACGGTGGTCTTCACCGACTCGCTGTCGCGGATCGTGTTCAGCCCCACCTGGTCCGTGCCATCGAGCATCGTGCGCAATGAGATCCTGCCCGCCATGCGGCGCGACCCGGGTTATCTGGCGCGCAAAGGCATGAAGCGTGTGGGCGGCAGCGACGCGCTTCCGCGCATCGTGCAGGAACCGGGACCAGGCAATGCGCTGGGGCGGGTGAAGTTCCTGTTCCCCAATTCCTACAGCATCTATTTGCACGACACCCCCAGCAAAGGAGCCTTCGCCCGTGAGAACCGTGCCTTGAGCCATGGCTGCGTGCGGTTGAGCGACCCCAGGCGCCTGGCGGCCTATTTGCTGCGCAATGACACGGGCTGGACGGCCGCACGCATCGATTCCGCCATGGTGCGCCCGACCGAGCTGAGCGTGCCGGTGCGGCCGCGCCTTCCTGTGGTCATCGGCTACTTCACAGCATGGGTGGATGAGGATGCGCGGCTGAACTTCCGCGACGACATCTATGGTCACGATGCCCGGCTGGCGAGGGAGCTCTTCGGTGAGCCCGCTGTCCCAGCCCCCCGTCCGTCAGTGCGGCGCCCCCGGAGGCAGGGCCGTAGCCTCAACGGCCACCACGCGGAACGCGTCGCCGCCGAAATACCCGGCCAGGGTGCGGTTCCAATAGGCATCCGGATCCGCGGTGGGCTCCGGGATCCGCAGGCTCCTCAGGGGTTGAGGGAACACGGGCAGCTCCGCCTGAGGAGATCCGCTCCGCACAGCGAACGTGATGGTCCGGTGCAGATCCGCGGTATGCCGCCGGAAACGCCAGGCATCACCGCTCAGGAGATCGCGGGTCACCCAGCGGTCGTTGCCCCAAACGAGCAGCCCGACCAAGGCGAGGCCAAATGCCATCCGCACTGCCGTCGATGTGGCAAGCCAGCCTGGCACCGGTCGATCGCGCATATGCAGGCCCAGGGTCCAAGCGGCCCCGATGATGCCGATGAGGAAGGGCCCCAGCACGAAGTTGAGCGTGCGGTGCTGCCCCAACATGCCCATGGTCCAGTACGGCAGCAAGGTGCCCACGCCAAGCGCAAGTGCCGCCGCGATGAGCCAGGGCGACGCCCGCTGAAAGGCGCTTGGCGCGGTCGCTCGGGTGCGACCGGCCCACCAGGCCAGGAACAGGGCGCACAGGACCACGGGATCGGAGAGCCAGGTGAGGGCGAAGCGCGCGGCCTGAGCACCTCCCATGCCGAGCGTGAGCAGCACGTCGTGACGCTGGTCGAAATGCATGCTTCGCACGGCATTGCCCGGCGCAAGCGCCACGAAGAGCCCGCAACCGACCGCCATGGCGAGCATGCCCCAGCGACGGAACGGTGCGGTCCGCGTGTTCACCAGTTCCGCGAGCGTCCATCCGGCATGGCCGCACACCAGGAGGACCATGGCCGTTTCATTGCAACCTGCGGCGGCGACCAGGGAACCGACCGCGATCGGGACTTGGAGGCGGCGCGGCCCCGCCCTCTCCAGGCGGATCAGGGCACCGGCATGCACGAGCAGGAGCAGCCACGCCCCATGGTAGGTCACCGCACCGGTGTACCAGTAAAGCCCTTCACCGAGGTGCGGCATGGCGTGGAGGTGAAGCAGGTTGAAGGCCGCGGCCAACGCCCAACGGTCACTCCGCCGCGGGATCAGCTTCGGCCAGCCCGCAAGGAGCCAGGCCATGGCCGCCGTGACAAGGACGAGGAGCACCACAGGCACCGCGCGATACAGGGGAAGGCCGATCCCGAGGCCCAGGGTGAGCGGTCCATAGAGCACCAGCGCATTGCTGAAGTACCGACCGTTCCACGTGTGGTGCTCATGCACAAGGCGCTCAAGGGGCTCGCTGCGCATGCCCATGGCCGCGTAGCCCCAATCGTCACCATAGGGGGCGCAGGCGGACGCCAGCAGCACATTACGCGCGAGGAGGAGGAGGAGGACGGCGCCGATCGACCATCGAATGGACCGGTGCACCATGTCAGGCCGGGTCACAGACCTACACGCTCGTCGATCCGGTAGTGCCCGCGTTCCGGAGCGTTGCGCGTGACCAATTCGGCCAGGAAGCCCACCGTGAACAACTGCACCCCGATCACCATGGCCACCAGTGCCACGTAGAAGAGCGCGTTGTCCGACACGAGGCGCGCAGGGCGATCGTTGAGCACGTGCCAGAGCTTGTCACCGACGAGCCAGGTGGTGGCCCCGGAACCGAGCACGAACATCACCGTTCCGAGCGCACCGAAGAAGTGCATCGGTCTGCGCCCGAAGCGGAACACGAACCAGATGGTCATCAGGTCCAGGAAGCCATTGATGAAGCGGTCGAGCCCGAACTTGGTGCGGCCGAAACGCCGGGGATGGTGCTTCACCACCTTCTCGCCGATGCGCCGGAAACCTTCGCGCTGCGCGATGAACGGGATGTACCGATGCATCTCGCCGTAGACCTCGATCGACTTCACCACGTGCGCCCGGTACGCCTTCAGTCCGCAGTTGAAGTCGTGCAGGCGCACACCGCTCACCTGCCGGGTGGCCCAGTTGAACAGTTTGGTGGGGAGGGTCTTGCTGAGGGGGTCATGGCGCACTTTCTTCCAGCCGCTGACCAGATCGTAGCCCTCATCCACGATCATGGAATACAGCGCAGGGACTTCCCCGGGGTCGTCCTGCAGGTCGGCGTCCATGGTGACCACCACGCGGCCGGCAGCGGCTTTGAAGCCCTCATTGAGGGCGGGGCTCTTGCCGTAGTTGCGTCCCAGGCGGATGCCTTTGACCCGTGGGTCCCGAGCCGATAGGGCCCGGATGACCTCCCAGGAGCCATCGGTGCTCCCATCGTCCACAAAGATCACCTCGTAGGCCACGCCCATGGCGCCAAGCGCGGCGTGCAAGCGCTCGGTCAACGGGGTGAGCGACTCATGCTCGTTGAGCAGGGGGACGACGATCGACAGGTCCATGGAGCCCACAAAGGTGCGCAAACGCCCGGTGCGTCGCAGAGCGCTACCTTTGCGCCGGGGCAAGTCTTTCACGACCAGCTCCCGCTGAACCCCCCAGGGCCGGAAGGCAGCAAGGGCAGGCGGTCGTAGCGGTGCGATGGAAGTCGCTTGCCCCACCCATTCGCGTGCCCGGGCCGGTGACAGGACCGGCCTGGGGCACGATTCCGATGAACGACCAGGCCTTCGTGAAAGTGGTGCTCGTCACCGGCGGCAGCAGCGGCATCGGTGAGGCCATCTGCAAGCGGCTGGCCGCGGAAGGGCATCGCGTGTACGGGACCGGACGAACGGTGGACGAACAGCCGAGCGGCTATCGCCTGGTGGAGATGGACATCACGGATGCGGATTCGGTGCAGCGCGGGGTGCAGGAGGTGCTTACGGAGACCGGGCGCATCGACGTGGTGGTGAACAACGCCGGGCTCGGCATCCAAGGGCCGGCGGAGGACATCACTCCGGAGCTTGCACTGAAGGTGCTGGATACCAACGTGATGGGCGCGCACCGCGTGTGCAGGGCCGTGTTGCCGGGAATGCGGCAGCGAAAGCAGGGGCTGATCGTACACATCACCAGCCTGGCGGCGAACTACGGGCTGCCCTTCCGGGGCTTCTACAGTGCCAGCAAGGCGGCCCTGGAGCGGTATGCCGAGGCGCAGCGGATGGAACTGGCTCCGTTCGGCGTGAACGTGGTCACCCTGCAACCCGGCGAATACCGAACGGGTATCGCCACGTCCCGGGCCCGGCCCACTTCGATCGGCACCCATTATTCCGAGGCCTACGAGCGCGTGATGCAGGTACTGAACGGCAGCCTTCATTACAGCCGCGACCCGGATGAGGTGGCGGTGAAGGTCTCCCGGCTGATCCACCAGGCGGCACCGTACGGCGTTCACTACGCGGCGCACGGGGTCCAGCGCCTGTCCGTGCTGTTGAAGAAAATACTGCCCTCGCGCCTGTTCGAACAGCTGATGATGCGGCATTACCGGTAGATCGCGGCTCCGCCCCACCTGCCTGTCGATCCGGCATGTGGAGAATCCGAGCGCCGGCCTGATCCGCCGCCGTCTACCTTCGGCGCATGAAATTCTTCATCGACACGGCCAGCCTGGCGCAGATCCGGGAGGCCCATGCCCTTGGCGTGTTGGACGGTGTAACGACCAATCCGAGCCTGATGGCCAAGGAAGGCATCAGCGGTGACGACCAGGTGCTCAAGCATTACGTGGACATCTGCTCGATCGTGGACGGGGATGTCAGCGCCGAAGTGATCAGTACGGACCTGCAGGGCATGGTGACCGAAGGAGAACGGCTTGCGGCGCTCCATCCGAACATCACCGTAAAGGTGCCCATGACACGGGACGGGGTGAAGGCGATCAAGCACTTCACCGGCAAAGGCATCAAGACCAACTGCACGCTGGTGTTCAGTGCAGGCCAGGCCCTGCTCGCGGCCAAGGCAGGGGCCACGTACGTATCGCCGTTCATCGGACGGTTGGATGACGTGAGCACCGACGGCGTCCAGCTCATCGAGCAGATCCGGACCATCTATGACAACTACGGGATGACCACCCAGGTGCTGGCGGCCAGCATCAGGCACCCGATGCACATCATCCAATGTGCCGAGGTGGGGGCCGATGTGGCCACATGTCCGCTCAGCGCGATCCTGGCGCTGTTCGACCACCCCCTGACGACGATCGGGCTGGAGAAGTTCCTCGCCGACCATCGGAAAGCCCAGGCGGTGCGCTGATCATGCTGCTGCAGGTCCACCACCGCGACCCGGAGCCCAGAAAGGTGCGCACCATCGCCGGGAAGCTGCGCGACGGTGCTGTCGTGGTCTGTCCGACCGACACGGTCTACGCGTTCGTTTGCAGCCCCAAGCACGCTGCGGCCATGGAACGTGTGGCGCGCTTGAAAGGCGTCAAGCCACAGCGCGCGGAGCTCTCCCTCCTGTGCAAAGACCTTTCCCAGGCCGCTCTGTTCGTTCGACCGATCGATACCTCCACGTTCAGGCTGCTGAAACGGGCGCTGCCCGGTCCGTTCACCTTCATCCTACCAGCAGGAGGCGAGGCACCGAAGCTGTTCCAGACGAACCGGAGGACGATCGGTCTCCGGATCCCGGACCACCCAGTGGTCCTGGCCTTGGTGGAGGAACTGGGTCATCCACTTGTGGCGGCTTCCGTGCATGATCCGGACCAGGTGGTGGACTACACCACCGACCCGGAGCGGATCGCGGAGCACCTGGGCGCTCAGGTGGATCTGGTGATCGATTCGGGTATGGGCGGGCTTGTGGGCAGCACCGTGATCGACCTTAGCGGAGATGCCCCCGTGGTGCTGAGGCCGGGAAAGGGGTCGGTGGACGGCCTGTTGTGAAGGGGCTTACCGAGGACCGAACGGTGGCCGATCTTCGGGATGGCGAGCGACGGTCCTTTCGAACGCTGATACCGGAGATCGTACGGTCAAGGGAAGCACCTTGATCGAGGATGGTCGATGAGCGGGCTTCATGGAGTGCCTCGCACACCGACATATGTATGGCCATACATACTTTCTTCCCGTTGACTTTGAATCACTTAAGAAGATCATCTTCGCTTCCCCCTGCCAGGCCGCACTCCATATTGCATTGATCATCAATTATTTACACTGGTCATTGATTTTGACGTATGTATGGCCATACATATGTCGGTCAGGAAATGATCACACCTTCTTCTGCGAAGTCTCTCCTTCCTTCACCCGCTTATATGCATTAGGAACAGCCCGGATCACATCCATCACCGTCATCCCGTCCTGACCCAGTTCCGCGGCGGCCAGATCCCCGGCCAGCCCATGCACCCACACGCCAACCACCACAGCATCCTCCGCCGACAGCCCTTGGGCCAGTGATCCTGTGATGAGACCGGTAAGGGCATCACCGGATCCGCCTTTGGCCAGTCCGGCATTCCCGGTAGCGTTGTACAGCACCCTTCCGTCGGCCAGGCAAATGGCGGTGTTCGCCCCTTTCAACACCACGACCACGCGCCGCTGCTGCGCGAAGGCTGACGCCCTCCGGATCCGCTCGCGGGTATCGATCGACGCACCGAACAGCCTGTCCGCTTCGCCTGGATGGGGAGTGAGCACCGAACCGGCAGGCACGGATCCGAGCATACCGGGTGTGGCCGCCAGGATGTTCAGCGCGTCCGCGTCGAACACGATCGGCCCCTTGAAGGTGCGCATCAGCTCATCCAGGACGTGGACGGTGGCCTCGCTCTGGCCGATGCCGGGGCCGACCCCTACCGCGGACCATCGACCCTCGGGGACGCGGGAGCTCAGGAACGGCATGGGCCCATCTTCGACGACCATCGCCTCGGGTACGGTGCAGTGGATCGCCTGGGCCCCGCCCGGAGGGACAAAGGCCGTGACCAGACCGGCACCACTGCGGGTCGCGGCGGCTGTGGCCATCACCGCCGCACCCAGATGCCCCTGACCACCTGCCACGATCAGCGCGTGTCCGAAGGATCCCTTGTGGGCATTCCGGGGCCTGTTGGCCAGCCGCCTGCTCACATCACCGGGTTCCACGAGGTGGTGCAGGCTGGCACAGGAGGCGATCGCCTGCTTGTCCAGACCGATGTCCACGATCTGCCATTCACCACACGAACCGGAGTGCTCCGGTAGGACCATGAAGGGCTTGGGCACCTGGAAGATGCAGGTCCACTCGGCCTGCACGATCGCGGACCGATCATCAGGACCTCCGTCCGCCCACGCACCCGAAGGCAGGTCCACGGAGAAGACCCGAGCCCCGCGCGCGTTCAAGTCCTTAACCAGCTTCAGGAAGTGACCCGCGAGCGGCCTGTCCAGCCCGGTCCCGAACAAGGCATCGATCACCACTTCACCAGGCACGATGGGCGGGATCGATCGGTGCGCACCGATCAACACGTCGACCGGGAGTTCTTTCAATCGCCTGAGATTGATCGCATTGTCCGCTGTGGCCCTGGTCGGATCGTAAGGGCACAGCACACGGACGGGCCACTTGCGACCGGCCAGCAGCCTGGCGATCGCCAGTCCATCACCTCCATTGTTCCCAGGACCGCACACCACCAGGACCGGGCGCGGAGAACGACCGTGGGCCAGCAGGAACGCCGTGGTGAACGCCTTCGCCGCGCGCTCCATCAGGTCGAGGCTCGCCACCGGCTCCCGTTCGATCGTCGATCGATCGATGGAGCGGACCTGCTCGGCGGAGAGCACAGGCAGCATGGCAGCAAGGTATCTGAAATGAAGAAGCCCCTGCCTTGCGGCAGGGGCTTCCTGTTCCGCAGGAGGGACTCCTTACTGGAAGTAGAAGTTCATGTTGATGGACACACCGTTGTTGTTGGTGTCCACACCGAAGTCGTTCACCTTCGTGCCACCCTCGATCTCGCCAGGGCCGTTGTCGCCAGCGGCGCGGTCCCAGCTCGTGGTGTTGAAGCCTTTGCTGGCGAGCATCAGGCCCCAGCCGTATTCAGCACCGAGGGAAACTTTCGGAGCAACGAACCATTCCACGCCCACGAAGGCGTTCAGGCCCACCATCAGGGCACCGCCCATCTTCTCCTCGGTGATGCGCGAACCCGTGTTCTCCAGGCTGTTGCCATACTCGAAGCTCTTCTTCTGGCCAGCGATGCCGAAGTTCAGATCAGCGCCGTACACACCGACCACGCGGGTGCTGCCGACACGCTTCTCGAGACCCACACCGATCTGGATCGTGTTGCCGCCCCACTTGGTGGAGTTCTCCACAGTGGCGTTCGGGTCGGTCGAACCCGCATCGGGAACGAGGACCGTCTCCTTGTGGCTGTAGAAGCCCAGGCGCAGGCGGCCACGGAACGCAGTGTTGGCGTTCTTCAGCTTCTTCACACCGATCACGGCACGGGTCACGCTACCGAAAGCGCCCTCGTCACCACCACCGGACCAGTTGTACGGATCCCATGTGCTGGCGGAGATCCAGCTCGGCACGGCATTGCCCGTGGTCCCGTTGAACAGGTTGCCAGCATAGCCGATGAACGGGGTGGCGTCGATGGTCAGGCCCCAATCACCATCCTGGGACAGCCAATTCTCACCGCGGTTGCTGGTGATCTCGCCCGTTTGGGCGGTCACTGCCGTAGCGGCGGAGATCGCTGCAGCGAACAGTACAGTCTTTCTCATGACGAACGTTTTGGTTTTACGTGTGCTTCTCGTTGATACTCACGGTCCTTCCCGGTCAAAGGTAGGTCCGAGGCGCGGCAAAGCTATTAACAATCGAGGTGGATATCAACACTTTTTTGTTGATCCATCGATCCGTTCATCGCCTTGGTCAGCCTCATCACGTGTTCGACCGGAGAATTCGGGGGCGAAGATAGCCCCGGTTCTGACACTACCAAGTTCAGGCCAGAAGAAGTGTAGTTCGTCGACTACTGACGATCGGCGAGCATCGGTACGAAGCGGAAGTCGCCATGCTCCTCGCGGTTGATCGAGACGTCGTCCATCCGTCGGATGCGGACCATGCGTTGCACCGGCCCCTCCCCCACGGGAATGACGAGCACCCCTCCTGCGCGCAGCTGGTCCACCAATGGCTCGGGCACGAAAGGCGCACCACAGGTGACCAGGATCCGATCATACGGCGCATAGGCCGGCAACCCCTGGAAGCCATCCCCATGATACAGGGCGGCCTTGTAGCCCAAGGACTCCAGGCGCGTGCGGGTCGTGAGGTACAGTGGCCTGTGCCGCTCCACGCTCCACACCTTCGCACCCAGGGCCGCCAGCACGGCGGTCTGGTACCCGCTCCCGGTGCCCACCTCCAGCACCCGATCCCCGCGACGCACCTCCAGCAACTGGGTCTGGAACGCCACGGTGTACGGCTGCGAAATGGTCTGGCCACACCCGATCGGGAACGGTTTGTCCTCGTAGGCATGAAGCCGAAGGGCACTGTCCTCGAAGAACAAATGCCGCGGCACCTGTCCGATGGCGTCGAGAACGGCCGCGGCGCTGATGCCCTTGGTCCGCAGCTCCTGTACCAACTTCCGCCGGGCCCCTTGGGACCGGTAATCATCACCCCGCAAGGTCATCGTCGCAAAAGTAGAAGCCCCCTCCACGGGACCGGGGCCTATTTTCGCGCCGCTTTCAACAGGCAGCATGTCGGAAAACCGTTTGCGCATCGGGATCCTTGGGGCCGGCCATTTGGGGCGCATCCACCTCCAACAGGCCCTGACGGTGGAGGGCCTGGAGGTGGTGGGCTTCCACGACCCTGACCCGGTGAAGTGCGCGGCGGTACATGCGGAGTTCGGGATCTCCGCCCTGGGCTCGGTGGACGCGGTCATCGAGGCCGCGCAACTGGTGGACGTCGTGACCCCGACACTGAGCCATCATGCCTGCGCCATGCAGGCCTTGGCCCAAGGTCGCCATGTGTTCATCGAGAAACCCCTGGCCAACACGGTGGAGGAGGGTCGTGAGCTGGTGCGGATGGCCGAAGCTTCAGGCCTCTGCGTCCAGGTGGGGCATGTCGAGCGGTTCAATCCGGCGTTCCAGGCCGCGGTGCCCAGTTTGAAGGAGCCCCTCTTCATCGAGGGTCACCGGCTGGCACAGTTCAACCCACGCGGCACGGATGTGCCGGTGATCCTCGACCTGATGGTACACGACCTGGACCTGGTGTTGAGCACCGTGCGTTCCGCCGTGACGGCCGTGCACGCGAGCGGAGTGGCCGTGGTGAGCGATTCTCCCGACATCGCGAACGCGCGCATCGAGTTCGCCAATGGCTGTGTGGCCAACCTCACGGCCAGCCGGATCAGCTTGAAGAACATGCGGAAGATGCGCTTCTTCCAGCGGGACGCGTACATCTCCGTGGACATGCTCGCCAAGGAGACGGAGATCGTGCGCATGGAGGCCGTAACGGGGGAACCCGATCCCTTCGCGATCACGCTCGACCTCGGGGGCGACAAGGGCAGGCGGGCGATCCAGTTCGAGAAGCCCGAGGTACCATCGATCAACGCCATCCGCGAGGAGCTGCGGTCGTTCGCCAGCGCGGTCCGCTCAGGCGCCACCCCGGCGGTCACCATCCAGGATGGTCTCAACGCGCTGGAGCTGGCGCACCGCATCCTGGAGCGAATGCAGGAGAACCTGCGGCGGGTGGTACCGTCCGGCCACATACCAGGCCCCTCCTAGCCCGCGTTATAACCCATCGGCCCATGCGCTCCACCACCCTCCTCGGATCCGTCGCTCTGGCGCTGCTGGGTTCCTGCACCAAGGGCGACAAGGAGGCTTCTTATCTCCAGTTGGGCACTGTCTCGGTGGTCACCGATCCGCTGACCGAGGGCACCGGTTCGAACCGCATCACCGACCTCTGGGTGTTCGTGGATGACAAAGCACTCGGGGTGTGGGAGTCCGGTTCACGGTTGCCGGTCCTGCGCGAGGGCCCGGTCGTCATCAAGCTCATCGCGGGGATCCCAAGGAACGGTATACGGGACGATCGCATCCAATATCCGTTCTATGACACCTGGTCGGGCGCGGTGGACCTGACGAAAGGCGCCACGGTGAGGATCGACCCGGCGTTCACCTACTTCCCGGGCAACGTGTACTGGATCGAGGGCTTCGAGGACCCCGGGTTCAAGTTCACGCGGAGCGCGGACAGCGACACCACGATGGTCCTGGTCAACGATCCGGCCCTGGTGCTCACGGGGAACGGTGCGGGACTCATCCATGTGGACCCTGCCAGGCCCTATGTCCGCATGGTGAGCAGCGATGCGTTCACCCCGAACGGCGCGGTGTTCCTGGAGATCGACCGGCGCAGTGACCATCGGTTCCTGATCGGCGGCCTGATGGACCCCAGCGGAGGCGGTAGCCCCATCGACCTGCCCTACCTTTATGTGGCACCCACCCTGCGGGATGATGGAGGCATGCCTTGGTCCAAGATCCATGTGGACCTGAGCAGCCTGTTCAACGCACCGGGGATCACCAACAGGCGCTTCTACATCGAAGTGCAGCTCGTGGATGGCGCCACGAGCGGGACCATCTACCTGGACGATCTCAAGGTCGTGCACCGCTGACCTGAAGCATGGACCGACGCGCCCAGGTCATCCGCTACGTGCTTTCCGACGTCCTCTCGGCCGCCACGGCCTGGACCCTGTTCTACCTGTATCGGAAGACCGTCCTGGAACCCCTGACCTTCGGCCATCCGGTCCCGGTGGAACTGGACCGCAACTACTTGACCGGGCTGGTGGTCATCCCGCTGTTCTGGCTGGGCCTGTACACCATGATCGGCGGCTACACGGACATCTTCCGGCGGTTCCGCACGAAGGAGCTTGGGCAGACCCTGCTGATCAGCGTGCTCGGCGTGGTGGTGATCTTCTTCGCCCTGCTGCTGGATGATGAGGTGCCCGATGGCACCTACCTCTCCCGCTCCTTCGTGGTGCTCTTCGGCCTCCATTTCGGGCTCACGTTCCTGCCCCGGTTCCTGCTCACCAGCCGCACGGTGCGCATGGTGCACGAGCGGCGCATCG